>CAMCYN010000066.1 GCA_945883955.1 Akkermansia muciniphila | reverse complement strand
TCCGCAACGTGTCGATCCCGATACTAAAATGCCCCGCTACTCTGACGGACAGGTCAAAACGCAGCTCAAACAGGTGCTCGAAGGAGATGGCGTCAAGCAGTTTGACGCGATCCGCCAGTACCTGATTTCCATTGCGGAGTAAGGGCCTTGTGGGTTGTTGGGGCGGCCTGCGAGTCGCTCGCGGCAAGCGCTGTCGCCCAACAGAATCCGGGTCTTCAACAACAAGAATGGCCGCCCTTTCGGGGGCGGCCTTTTTCTTTGTCCGGCGCGGGTTCGCTCCGGTTAGCACTCGACGACGGCGGCCCGCAGCGAGAGCAGCAGCTCGCCGGCTTCAGGGAAACAGAAGTCCCCGGTAAACTGCGCCATTCGCGCAAACTGCGTCGCTTGTGCCGCAGGAACGCCCGCAGCACGACAGTTCTCGATACACCGCTGAATCCCCTCCACGTCACCAACTTCGAGTTGTCCTTCCAGTTCGGCCAAAGCCAGCCGGAACGCGGTCAGGTCGCAAGGGCTTGAGTTTGTGTCCACCGGGACCTCGGCGGGTGTGGTCGTTGCGGTTGTCGGGATCAGTTGCTCGATGGACGCGAGAACCACGGCCATCTCTTCGAGCATCGAGGCGTGTAGTGCCTCCAGATCTCCGGTGCCGCCTTTGATCGCGAGCTCCAGCGCCTTGGCTCGGGCCTGGAGTTCGACGGCGGAAAGACTTCCGGCACTCCCGGCAATAGAATGGGCATGCCGTCGCGCGGGTTCCCAGTTCTTCCCTTGCAGTGCGGCCCGTAATTCCTCAAGGGTCTGGGGCTGGCTTTCGGCAAAGCTGTGCAGGATGCGCATGATCGATTCCCAAGGCAGCCCGAGCCGACTCTGCGCCTTGGCCACGTCGATCCCGGGCAAACTTGGAATGACCGGTTGCGCGGGGGGCAGAATGACAGGCGCCACCTCAACCACGGGTTTCTCGGCGTTAAACTCAGGCCTGCGTCGGGGGGTGTTTGGATCAATCCATTTGCGTAAGGTCTTAAACAACTCGATGCGATCGATTGGTTTGCTCAGAAAGTCGTCCATGCCGGCGCTCAGACAGCTCTCCTCGTCGCTCTTCATCGCGTTAGCGGTCAGGGCGATGATGGGCAGGCGCAAGTCGGGCCAGCGCCTCCGGATTTCTCGGGTGGCAGTAACCCCGTCCATGGTAGGCATTTGCATGTCCATGAGCAGGCAGGCGTAGTCCTGGCACTGCGCGAGTTTATCCAGGGCCTCCTGGCCGTTCTCCGCAATATCCAGCTCGATCCCCACCGAATGGAGCAGTTCCAATGCAACGTACTGGTTTGCTTCGTTGTCCTCGGCCATGAGGATGGGAATGTTCCGGAACTCTTCAAAGTCCGGCAGTGACGCTTCATTAAGCGCGGAACGATGCAGTAGCGCCGTTTGGGGGCCGCCGTACAGTCCGGCAAAGGCGTCAAACAAGCTGGAAGCGGTGAAGGGCTTATGAACAAAGGCTTTTACGCCGAGTGCCGCCGCCCGGGCCTCTTCGGATTCGCTAATAAACGCGCTCACCATGATGATGGGCAGCGGCGCGAGCGTCGGGTTCTGGGCAAGCTGGGCGGCCACGCCCAAGCCATCCTGGCCCGGCATGACCCAATCCAGCAGAACCAGATCGAAGGGCTGCGAATCCTTGTGCTGAATATTGGACTGCTCGAGCATCGCCAGGCCTTCGGCGCCGCTGGCAGCCACTTCGCTCCGCATCCCGAAACGTTCGACGAGCGATTTGAGCACTTCGCGCGAGTTGGGAAGATCATCGATGATCAGTACGCGAAGATCTTCGACCCCCGCCGGCATGCTCATGGGATTCGTCTCGATTGAGGCGCACCCGAACTCGGCTGTGAAGAAGAAGGCCGTTCCGCGTCCAAGTTCGCTCTCCAGCCAGATCCTGCCGTTCATCATTTCCACCAGCCTCTTGCTAATGGCCAGGCCCAGTCCGCTGCCGCCGTATTTGCGCGAGGTGGAATTGTCGACCTGGCTGAAGGCACTAAACAGGCGGTTCTGCTTTTCCTTCTCAATGCCGATGCCGGAGTCTTTGACGAAGAACTCCAGGGTGAGGCGCCCCGGTTCCTCGCCCTCTCCTTCGGTAAATCCGACGCGCTTAACCCGCAGCAGGATCTCGCCGGCTTCGGTAAATTTGAAGGCGTTCCCGATCAGATTGAGCAGGATTTGCCGTACGCGCAGCGAGTCTCCGATGATTTCGTCGGGAATATCAGCATCGGGAAACACGATAAATTCGATGCCTTTTTCGAGGACTCGTCCGCGGAAGGATTCGGTGACTTCGTCCAGAAGCCTGTGGAGGCTGAAGGTGCGTGACTCCAGCTCCATCTTGCCGGCTTCAATCTTGCTGAAGTCGAGGATGTCATTGATGAGCGCCAGCAGGCTGCGCGCCGAAATGCTCACTGCGGAAATGTACTGGCGCTGCCGAGCCGTCAGCTCGGTGTCGAGGGTGAGCTGGGTCATGTTGATGACCGCATTCATGGGCGTGCGGATCTCGTGACTCATCGTGGCCAGAAACAGTGTCTTGGCCTCGTTGGCAGCTTCTGCCGCCTGCTTGGCGGCATCCAGCTCGTGGGCGGCCAGTTTGGCTTCGGTAATGTCCTGGGTGACCCCGTACATATCTGTGGGCTTGCCAGTTTCATCCCGAATGACCCTTCCAACCGCATGGATCCATACAATCTGGCCGTCGGTGGGGCGTTTGTAGGGGTAAATGGCGTTGTAAACGCGCAGGTTGCCCGCCATCGCGCTCTGTAATTCGGTCCAGACGGTCGCGGCAATTTTTGGGTCAGCCGCTTCCACGTTCCTCAGCCATTCTTCGCTCAGAAGATAGCGGTGATCGGGCCGGGGCGGGTCGCCGTAAATCGCCACGGCGCGATCGGAGGAGAAATAGGTGCCGCTCCCGTCCAGTGGAGCGTGCCAGGGGCCGGCTTTGGTCAGTTCGAGAGCCGTGTCGGCCAGGAAGTTGGCCCGATAGAGCTGCTGCTGGGCTTCCTTGCGCTTGGTGATGTCTTCGGCGGCGGCGATGAAATGAGTGATCGTACCCCGATCCTTCTGCATCGGTGAGACCATCAGGCGGACCCAGAATTCGCGTCCGTCCTTGGTGCGGTTGAGGAGTTCGCCGCTCCATACTTTGCCGGAGAGAATGGTGGCCCAGAGCCCTTTATAGACCGAAAGCGTGACCCTGCCGGATTTCAAAAGGCTTGGCTTGTGTCCGATCGCTTCTTCGCGCGAGTACCCGGTGACTTCGGTGAACTGTTCATTCACGTATTCAATCACGCCCTGTTTGTCGGTGATGTAGACGACCGACGGAGACTGATCGACAGCCATGGACAGCTTGCGCAGTTCCATTTCGCTTTCCACCCGCTGGGAGATGTCGCGTAGCGAACAGGCCACCAGTTGATCGGTACTGCCGCCCAATTGAATGGGCCGCATATTGATTTCGATCGGAAAGCTCGTGCCGTCCTTGCGGAACCCCAGCAGCGCTCCATTCCGTCCCGGGGACACAATGGGGCCGCCTGTCATCAGAAAAAAGCCGTACAACTGCGGATGGGCCGGCACCAACGTCTCGATGCGGAGTCCCAGGAGTTCATTGGGTTTGTAGCCGCACATGGCGTGAACCTGCTCGTTGGCCATTTCAATGAGCCCGTCCTGATTGACCACCACGAGGCCGTCCGGGAGTAACTGCAGGATTGCCCGGGTACGAGCTTCGGTTTCCTGCATCCGCAGCGCTACGTCCTCCCGGTCGGCGAGGTCTTTGCGAATGGTGTTTACGAGTTCGTTGAAGGTTTCTCCGAGATCCTGGATTTCGCGGCAGCCTTCGCCCTGCAGCGATCCTCCAGCGTTCTCTACGCGCAGTTTGTGCGAGTTGCGCGCAAGCTTGGCCAGCGGACTCAGTACGATGCGGTTGAGCAACAGCAGCAGAATGCTCGAAGACACCACGGCAAACACCCCAGCGCTCAAAATGATGTGGTAGGAGAGTTGCCGGGTCGGATTCATGACCTCGGCATAATCGGTTTCGGCAATGAGCGCCCACCGGACTCCAGCCAGATCCAGAGGGGTAGCCGCGCCCAGCACGGTGCTTCCCTGGTAGTTGACCTGCTTGAGTGTTACCGTTTCACCCGCCAACGCCCGGCGAGCCAGCTCAGTGTTTACGCTGTCGCGTAATACGGAGCCTTCGCCCAAAAAACGGCTCGGAGAGCGAAACCGCAGGTCGGAGCCCACCAGATAAGTCTCGCCCGTAGCTCCAAGTCCAAAGGGCTTGGACAACATGGCTTCCAGTTCCTTGTGGGAATGGCGTACTAAAAGGACTCCGGTTTTCACTCCGCCGGAAAACACCGGCACCCCCCAGCACATCGAAACGGCGTCCTGGGCGAAAAGTGGTTTCGCCAGGTCGCCATGGAAAACGGTGGAGGTATCGGAGGCAGTCAACGCCGTTTCATAAACTGTACGGATAGGGGAGGTGGGATGGGCCCCGGAGCGCAGGTTGACTCCAAAGTCCAGGTTCCTGCGCACACTGTAGACAATGTTCCCGTGAAGATCGGCCAGCAGTAAGTCCTGAGCCCGGACGTGTGTGGCCAGTCGGCTGAGGGGCGCATCCCAGCGGGTGTGCGCCATCCTGTAAGCGGTCGCTACTTCGTGGCTTGCAAGAGAGTGCGATTTGGCAAGGTAGAGAGCCTGTAGTAACAGGGTGGCCAGCGGCTGTTCGAGGAAGGTTGCGGGCTCTTGAGTCGCCGGCCCGGCTGAAAAAGCCGGTCCGTTTAGATAGGCGGCCAGTTCCGATTTCCAAATTGGGGCCTCTGCGCGGAGTTCTTCGGCCGAGCGGATCACGTCCTGATAGGCCCACGTGAATTCCTCCAGGCTGCTAGTAACGTCCGTGGTCTGGGCCAACAGCGACATCTCCTGCCGCTGTTCGTGAAAGAAAGACTTCACGGCACTCGCCCGCGTGGCTCTCACCGCCTCAAGCCCTCCGGGATCGTGCGCAATAATTACCCTGCGCACTTCGGCGACCAGGCCTGCAGTCAGGACTGTAACGGCCAGGACACCAACCGGGACAAGGGTCAGGCCGAGCAGCTTGAACATGCGCGGCTTCACGGCTGGGGGCGGATTAACCATTCACCCAGTAGGTCATCGTACTGTTTTCCAAGCCTTTAACCTGAACCAAGCCGCGCGACTCACACCACACCTCGTCCTTCACCAACTCGTAGGTCGCTTCTGAAATAAGAATCCGGCCCGGTTCAGAATTTGTCTCCAACCGGCTGGCGATATTCACGGCCTGTCCGATGATGGTGTAATTCATGTGCTGTTCGGTGCCAAAGTTTCCAACCAGAGCCGCTCCCGAATTCAGACCGATCCGGACCTGAATGCCCAGCTGGGCAGCCGCTTGGCTCATCTCAATGGCCATCCGTGCGGCGGCCACCGCATCGGCCTTCACACCCCGCGATTGCGGATCGCCGAAGAAGACCATGATGGCGTCCCCGATGAACTTATCGAGTGTGCCGCCGTGTTTGTGGACGATCCGCGACATCGTATCGAAGTAATGATTGAGCCAACGGGTGAGCTCGATGTCGCCCAAGGATTGGGCACGTTCGGTGAATTTCACGATATCTGAAAAGAAGATCGTGAGGGGTTTCTCCACGGTGTTGAGCTCCATGCTGCGCTCTCCGGAGAAGATGGCGGCGAAAATGTGCGGGGAAACGTACCGGGACACCTTGCGGGTTAGCTCCTCGATCTGGAGCTGGCTGAAACGCAGGGACAAGTGGGTGTGAAGGCGCGAGAGCAGTTCGGGGGCGTTAAAGGGCTTAAAAATGTAGTCCACAGCCCCGAGTTGAAACCCGCGCACGATGTCGTCCGTCTGCGTATTCGAGGTCAGAAAGATGATGGGAATATCACGCGTGGCAGGGTCGGCCTTGAGGTGGGCGCAGCACTCAAACCCGTCCATCTCGGGCATCATGATATCTAACAAGATGAGATCCGGAGTGGTCTTGCGCACCACCTCCAGCGCCTGTTTGCCATTCCGGGCGACGTTAATCTGGTAACCTTTCGTCCGAAGGATGGTTCCCGCCACCTGAATGTTCTCCATCGTATCGTCGACCAGCAGGATACGAGCGCCAGTATTTACAGCGTTCATTGAGGCGTTAGATTGAAAAGGCAGCCTGTGACTGCCCGGGGAACAGGTCAAGTTAATCCCCGGCGCCCACCCTTGGCGCTCGCGCGCCATGATTCGAAGAGTGTAGGGGACGCTGCATGTCCGCGGCCGTGGCCAAGGCTGTGAACGAAAAACGAGTGCCGTCAAAGGAGGTGTGAGGGGTCTATGTGGGTTCGAGAAGGAGGAGGCGACCCGTTCTGTGTCAGGCGCTTGGGCGATTTTCGATCCGCCATGCTTGTAGGGGACGACACCGAATTCTGGCTCGTTTTGAACCAGACTACAGAAACGTTACACGGCTTGGTCTATTTCCAGGGGTGTCAAGCTGGCGCCAAGGCTTTTGTGGTTGTCCGCAAACCCGGAGCGGAATCCATTCTCAGATCGACTGAAGTCCGACGCGTGAGCCGGGTTCCCACTCCAAAGCCCAGTCGCGCATCGTCGTGAGAACAGGGCACAGGGCCGTTCCTTTTGGGGTGAGCTTGTAAGCGAGTCGTTTGGTGCCGTCCGTGGCGGGCACCTGTTCCAGGATGCCGTGGCGCAACAGCCGCTCAAGACGGTCGCTCAGAATGTTGGTTGGAATTCCCTCGGGCGATTTCACGAACTCCTTAAACCGGGAGCGTCCAAGAAGGAGGTCCCGGATGATGAGCAAGGACCAGCGGTCTCCCACTAAATCGAGGCAACACGCTATCGGGCAGGGGGAACGGCGTAAGCGTTTTGGTGAAGATGGCTCGAAAGAGGCGGCGCTCGAGGAGGGCATAATCTAGGATAATACGTCGATCACTTGCATTCCACAAGTAATTATGCTTGCATAAAACAAGTATTGTTTGGATTCTCCCTTTCGTGAACAAAAACAATCCACCTCGTCTCGCTCCCCCCGGAGCCGGCCTGCCACTGCCCGAGCTGCTGGTCGCAAGATGTCTGCTGGCCCTCTCCCGCCTGACCACTACGCGTGAAGCCGCCACCGCGTATTTCGAGAAAGAGCGCCTCGCCATCCGGCCTCTTGTAGAGACTTGTAACGAGGAGATAGGCTCGCGCAGAGCCCTTATTAGCCGGCCTCGCGGTCTGGAGGATAGCAGCCGATTCTGGTCGGTGTGGATGACTCTGGATCATCTTCGGATCGTGAATCATGTGTTTGCTCGGTGCATTACCTCGCTTTCGGCCGGAGTGGTGCCCGAGGGCAGGGCGAGTACGGCGGAGGTGAAACCCCTGGCTGAAGTCGATGGTCGCATTCTCGCGGAGTACGAGTCGTCTTGCGATGCTCTCCTGTCGGCAGTTACGGCGGCTCCCCAATGGCGGACAGAGGTGAAGTTTGCGCATCCTTGGTTCGGTCCAATGGATGCCTCGGCCTGGCACATTCTGTCGGGGCGCCACATGCGGATTCACCGGGTACAGATCGAGCGTATTCTGGAAGGACAAAGTGGGAACAAGGCCTGAAGGTGTCGAGATGAGACCGGCTCTTTCTCTCACGACAGATCCCATTTCGCGGCTGACCTGGCGAATCGCGCTCCCGGCCGGTGTCGGGTTGTTCTTCAACACGATGTTCAACTTCGTGGACACCTACTGTGCGGGTCTTTTGAGTACGGACTCGCTGGCGGCTCTCTCCCTGTCCTTCCCGGTCTTTTTCGTCATTGTGGCTGTGGGCAGCGGGCTCAGCCAGGGCACAACGGCTCTGATGGCAAACGCTTTGGGAGCTGGAGATCGCGCTGGGGCTCGGGTCGTTTTCGGGCAATCCCTGGTGGCGGCAGTGTTTGGAGGTCTGGGCCTTTCGTTGGGCGGCTGGATGGCCGCGCCCTGGTTATTCCTACAGCTGGGGGCGGACGGAGAGTACCTGCAAACGGCTCTGCGGTATATGAATATCGTGATGGTTGGGGGTGTGTTTTTCCTGCTGCCAATGGCACTCAACGCAACTTTGTCCGCTCAGGGCGAGACCCGCGTTTACCGCAATTTTCTTGTCATAGGCTGTCTGCTCAACGGCCTGCTGAATCCGGTCCTGATGTGGGGCTGGTTCGGTTTGCCGGCGATGGGAGTGGCCGGAATAGCGCTCGCCACCGTTTTGATTCAAATCGGAGGGTGCCTCTATTTGGCCCGACACGTCCGCCGCTCCGAACTCTGCGGCGGGATGCCTCTGGCGCTTTTTAAACCCAATCCTGCGGCGCTCCAGCTCCTTCTGGGGCAGGCAGTTCCGGCCATGCTCAATATGCTCACTATTGCCGCCGGAGTTTTTGTAATCACCTGGTTTGTGAAACACTTTGGCAAAGAGGCGATCGCCGCTTCCGGAATCGCCACCCGCGTCGAACAGGTCGTGTTGTTGCCGGCCATCGGCCTCAACTCGGCGGTCCTGAGTATTGTCGGGCAGAATTATGGCGCCGGGCTGATGGATCGGGTTCGGGAAGCCTGGCTCACCAATCTGAAATGGGGCGTGGGCCTCATGGCGCTCGGTGGTGGGATTGTGGCCGCGCTGAGAGAACCGGCGATGCGACTTTTTACCCAGGATACCGCGGTGATTGCATACGGAGTGCAGCATCTGGGATACGCCGCGTGGACGCTGGCTGCGTACCCCATTCTGTTTGTAACCGTCTTTATGATGCAGGGCTTAAAGCGTCCGGCCTACGGGTTGTGGATCGGGCTTTACCGTCAGATCGCTGCGCCTGTTGTGGTGTTTCACACGTTAGCGTTCACCCTTGGTATGGGTATGAAAGGTGTCTGGTGGGGGATCACTTTGGTAACTTGGAGTGCGGCCTTTTTTGCGCTCTGGTGGGGATGGCGTGTCCTACGTCCCTAATCCCGCTTCAATCTCGCCGCCGGGCGTCCATATCTCTCCAGCTCTATGGCTTTCTCGAACGTTTTTCCGCTTTTCCGCCTGGCAGGGCGTTCGCGTTCATGAGTGCCGGGCCTCAACTTCCTGTCTCGCCGCAGCAGCGCGGTCCAGTGACCCCGCCAAACTCGACGCGTTGGGGCTCGCTTGGGCCTCTGCTGCGGCTGGGGCTGGCCCTTTGTTTTCTCGGGCTGTCCCTTCTCGCCGTTTTTCCGGCTCCCACCACCCTTTTCTGGATCCTGGCGATTGGCGCAACCGAATATGGTCACTGGTTTGTTCTCGCTCCGGCCCTTCTTCTTTTGCGAAGCCTCCGACGTGTATCCTACTCGCTACTGGTTGTTTGGGTCTCGCTGATAGCCTGTGGCCTTTTTCTTTCACCTCTGGCTCGAGGTTGGGCGAAAAGCGCCCGACTTCAGGCGGAAGTTTGCCGCGTCTTTCCCGTGTCGGGGAAGGACTCGGGCACCCCTTCCCGGTCCTGGCTCCGCATCCCTGACCTTTGGTTTGGAAAGCGAGCGCCTGCTGTGTCTTCCGAAGCCGTTCCGTTCGCCGAACATGATGGGGTACGGCTGTCTTTCCATTTTTATCGCGCGGTCGCACAATCGGCGGCTCCGTGTGTTATTGTCCTCCACACCGGAGGCTGGAATGGGGGAAGTTGGGACGAATTTCAGGAGTTCAACTCGCACCTTGCTCGTCGCGGGTATGCGGTCGCAGTCCTCGATTACCGGTTGGCTCCGCGCTGGCAGTGGCCGGCTCAACGCGATGATGTTCTGGATGCTGTGCGGGTTTTGCGCGAACGCGCGGCGGAGTTAGGTGTGGATCCAACCCGGTTTGTTCTGCTGGGACGTTCCGCTGGTGGTCAGATTGTCGAAGCGGTCGGGTACGGATCCGAATTCCCGGGCCTGCGTGGGGTGATCGCATTTTATGCTCCGGCCGATATGTACCTGGCGTTCGAGTATGCGCGGTCAGACGATATTCTGAACTCGCTCAGGCTTCTACGCGATTACCTCGGCGGGGATCCGGCGGAGCGTGCGGAAGTTTACCGCACCGCTTCAGGCATTGGGTTGGTCAACTCTGCCTGCCCGCCCACTTTGTTACTGCATGGTCGCCGGGATGAACTCGTCTGGTTTCGACAAAGTGAACGCCTAGCTGCGAAGCTTACCGCCGCCGGGGTTCCAAACAGCCTGATCGCTCTGGATTGGGCCACTCACGCCTTTGATTACAATCCACACGGGCCGGGCGGACAGTTGAGCACACGAGCGGTGGACCACTTTTTGGATAGTGTCACGGCCCAGCCTCAAATCTCCCAATAGTTCACTCCGCCCCAAAAGGTCGTTCGGAGTGCCAAAAATGCGGTGGACCTCGCTTCGATGGCAGAAGGTTTTTGATTTCGCTGCGGAACGGAGCGCCGGCTGCCTCCGGCGCTCCAGACTCAGAGTGCTAGCCTTTGGTGTTTGTCGGGGCGAACTCCAGGTAGGTGTAACCCTTGAGCGCCTTTTCGTAGCTTGTCAGCAATCGCATGGCTTCGTTTGGCTTAAGTCTATCGCTCTTGATTGCTGCATCGACCTGGGCTTTCACGCGTCGCATGAGCTCTACTTGGTCCCACTGGACGAGCTTGAGCACCTCGCCAATGGTGGATCCTTCGAGGGTTTCCTCGATGTACCAGCCGCTTTCCTCGTCGTTATCTAAAAATACATGGGCTTCGTTAACCCGTCCGAAAAGGTTGTGCAGGTCGCCCATAATATCCTGATAGGCACCCATTAGAAAGAAGGCGATGTGATAGGGTTCGCCGGCTTTTAATGCATGCAGAGGCAGGGTCTCTTTGACGTCCTGCAGATCCACGAACTTGGAAATCTTTCCATCCGAGTCGCAGGTGATATCGACGAGGGTGGCGTTTCGCTCGGGGAATTGATCGAGGCGATCTACGGGCATGACCGGGAAGAGTTGGCCAAGAGCCCAGTGATCCAGCAGGGACTGAAACACGGAAAAGTTGCAGACGTACTGGTCGCCCAGACTGGTTTCAAGATCCTTAACTTCGTCGGGAATATAACGCATCCCCTTGCAGAAGTTGACGATCTGATGGGCGATCTGCCAGTAAACCTGCTCGATCTTGGCTTTGCTCTCCAGTTCGAGCAGCCCCAGGTTGAACATCGACTGCGACTCCTCCTTGAGTTGCTGCGCGTCGTGCAGGGTCTCTGCCCAGTTCTGGAGGGTGAGCGCCTTCTGGAGTTCGATGATGTCGCTGACCTGCTTGGGATCTTGAGGTGCGGCTTCCGCCGTCAGACGCGCCTTGTCCTTCTCGATCGATCCAAACGCTTCGACCACAAGGATTGAGTGGTGGGCCACGATGGCCCTGCCGCTCTCGGAGGCGATGATGGGATGAGCGACCCCTTCTGAGTCGCACACTTCCATGATGTTCCAGACGATGTCGCGTGCGTATTCGGCGAGACTGTAGTTCATGGAGCTCTCGAAGGCTGTTTTTGAGCCGTCGTAATCCACTCCCAGTCCGCCGCCTACGTCGATATAGCCCATGTCGTGGCCCATTTTTACGAGTTTTGCGTAAAAACGTGCGGCTTCACGGACCGCTCTCTTGATGGTTCCAATATCGGGCACTTGGGAGCCAACGTGGAAATGAACCAGTTTGAGGCAATGGGCCAAGCCGGCCTTCTTGAGGGCGTCGGATGCGGCTACAAGATCGGCGGTGCTCAATCCGAACTTGGCATTCTCTCCGCCGCTGGTCGCCCATTTGCCGGCACCTTTTGTTGCCAGACGTACACGAACGCCAATATGTGGTTCCACTCCAACCTCTTGGGAGACCTGGATGATTTGGAAAAGTTCTTCGATCTTTTCCACAACCATGATGACTTTTTTGCCCAGTTTTGTCCCGAGCAGGGCGTTCTGAATAAACAGGGCATCCTTGTATCCATTGCAAATAATGAGGCTCTCGGGGTCACTATGGATGGCTAGGGCGGCGAGAAGTTCGGGTTTGGAGCCGGCCTCAATTCCAAAATGGAATGGTTTTCCGGCTTCCATGATCTCCTCAACGACCTCTCGAAGCTGGTTCACCTTAATCGGGAAAACTCCACGGTAGAGAGACTTGTATGCCATTTCCTTGATGGCATCGGCGAAGGCGTGGTTGATGCGTTCGACGCGGTGACGCAGCAAATCCTGAAAACGGACCACCATGGGAAAGGTCAGGCCTCGCTCTCGTGCTTCGTCCAGCAGTTCGACCAGGTCGATGGGCGTCGCGGGATCCTGGGTGGGGAGTACCGAGATGTGGCCTTTGTCGTTGATGGTAAAGTAACCGGCACCCCAACGGTCGATGTTGTAGAGGGCGATGGCAGAGGGGATATCCCAGGGTGTATTCATGGAAGACTTGGAACTAAGAAGAGTGGGCGACGGAGTGTAAGAAGCCTTGGTCGGTTTGCACGTGTGGAGCAGGGGTGGCACGGCAATTTTACAATTCTACCCTTTGGCAGCAGCCAGAACTTCGGGATGAATGACGCCAAACAGGCTGTAAAGTCGCACGATCGTCTCCTCGATGAGGTTATTCGGACAACTGGCTCCGGCGGTGATACCTACGACCACTGGGGTGGGTCTAATCCATCCATCAAGGGTGACCTCATCCTTCCGGTGGAGGTCGTAATGGGTGATCCGGTCTTTGGATTCCAGGCGTTCGGCGTTGCGGATAAAAAAGGTCGGCAGCTTTTCGGTTCCCATCTCGGCCAGGTGCGAGGTGTTGGAGGAGTTGTATCCACCAACAACCAGAAGCAAATCCATTGGCTGATTTAACATCTCCCTGAGGGCGTCCTGACGTTCCTGGGTTGCTCCGCAAATGGTGTCAAAGAAGCGAAAGTTACTCGTGGGTTGGGATTTGCCGTCGCGCTGTTCGATTGCGGCTGCGATGCGGCGTTGCACTTCTTCGGTTTCGCCCCGGAGCATCGTGGTCTGGTTTGCGACTCCCACGCGTTTCAAATGCATATCAGGATCAAATCCCTCGCTGTGAGCCCCTTCAAATCGCTTGAGAAATGCCGCTTTATCCCCGCCATGGAGGATGTATTCGCATACAAAATCCGTCTCTTGGAGTGTTAGGACTATGAGGTAGTGTCCTTGCCCTCCAGATGTTGCGCGTGAAGCCGTCGCCTTGGTCTCTTCATGAGAGGCTTTCCCGTGAATAATAGAGGTCATTTCCTCGGAGGCGTATTGGCGGACACGTTTCCAGACACTCATGACGTCGCCGCATGTGGTGTCGACAATCTGGCAGCCACGCTCCTTGATTTTACTCAGGGTGGTGACGTCGGTTCCAAAGGCGGGAACAAGCACCACATCTTCGGGCTGAAGCGTCTCAATGGAGGCTGCCGAGTCTTTGGATAAAAGGTTTTGAATGCCCAGTTCCCCGATCTGGCGGTTTACCTCGGGGTTGTGGATGATCTCACCGAGAATGTATAGGTTTCTGTCAATGAATACTTTCCGTGCGGCGTACGCCAAGTCGATTGCCCTCTCCACCCCGTAGCAAAACCCGAACTGCTTTGCCAGTCGTACGGTCACGCCTCCAACCGACATTTCCCCGCCTCTGCGCCGGAGATTATCCACAATTTCACTCCGATAGTGGTTTTCTACCTGGGCCTGAACCGCAGCCATCACGTCGGGAGTGCGCAGGTTTACACGCTGTGGAAGAGGCGGAACGGAGGTGCTCATAAGTGAGTTTTGTGGCAAAAAAGCAGGCCCCCGGAAGCTCATGAATCCGGAAGGCCTGCATGGGTTGAATGGAAGAGGATTATTCGGAGAGGAGAGCGCCCACGGGTTTTTCAAAAACCTTCGACGAAATCATGAACGAGGCGGCGGGGTCCGGATCCATGTAATCTGTAGGCCGTGCCACGGAGTTGGCATACTTGGCATCTTCGGGTTGTTCGTCGGCAATGGAGACTGGAGTGCCCTCCTTTACCAGGGCGAAGAATTTTGGTGCTGCGACTTTATGTAAACGCAAGCAGCCGTGGGTTCTGGGAACTGGATGGACATAGCCTGTGTGGATGCCGTAAGCGGGAGCGAACTCACACCAGTATCCCATGGGGTACCCTACAAAGCGGCCCGGCTGTGGCTTGGAGGCTTCACCGGGGGTGATATCATCTCCGTTAACGAAAAAGCCGTAGGAGTAGGAGCGCTTTTGCTCGATCTTTTTATTGATCCGGAAATTACCCTTAGGGGTCGGCTTTTGTGGGGTGCCAATGCAGGTGGCGGCAGCCATCAGTAGGCGGTCTCCTTCGAGAACGTAAATGTTCTGCTTGGAGAGGGAGATTTTGACCCTGACTGCGTCTGGGTTGTTTGGGCGTAAAGCTTTGACGTGGTATGGGGTATGGCGTCCTGGGCCTGCGCAGGACGCGAAACAAACGGCAAGCGCTGCCGCTGCGATGCTAAGAGGACTAAATGGTGTTTTCATCGTAAGGGTAAGTCGATCGCTGCTAAAGTCCGTCAATTATGTGTTCTCGCACTCCTTATTCCCGCGCTTCTTTTCTTACTGAATCGAAGCCGTCGGAGACGGACGCGTAAAACGGGTACTCTCTTGTAGCGTCGCTGGGGCGAAATCTGAAGTGTTTGTACGACCACAACCAGAGCTCAGGGTTTTCGCGAATCAGCCGCTCAAAAACCCCCCAAGTTTCCTGTGCAATTTTCCGCGGGCACATCTGTGCTGTCGTCTCGATAGGAGGTTCAGCCCAGACTCGGATTTTTCCGTTCGGGAGAGGTCGGGTAAGGACGGGAACCAGAAGGGCGTTCCCTCGCTGGGCCAAAATCACATGAAGCCGGGTCGCGCAAATTTCGAGTGGGTCCGGCCCAAACGCCTCGATGACAACAGGCCCTTGATGTGGGAGCAGGTTCAAATCGGCCAAAAGGGCTGTGTTTTCTCCTCGCATGACACACTTCAGGAGTCGAAGCATGGCGCGATCTTGCGGAATCAGAGTGTGCTTCCCATGGCTGCGGAGCTTTGCAAATAACGTCGTGAGTGTCGGATTCCTGAAATCTTGCGCGACAATGGTTGCGCGTCCGCCGAGGTGGGCAAACGCAAGGGCTGCCCATTCCCAGTTGCCCTGGTGGGCGCATACAAACACGATGCCTCTGCCTTCGTGCTTCGCTCTGTCGATAATCGGCTCAAATCCAGACGTTTCGGTGTAGTCTTCGAAATTGTGCGCGCTGACCTTCTGTGACCAGAAGAGATCCAGCATTGTGCGGGCAAAATTCTGATAGGATTTCCGAGCGACATCCTCGCGTTGTTTTTGGGTAAGTCGTTTACCAAAAACCGCCTCCAGATTCGCCAAGGTCACAGAGCGGCCGTGTCCATCGACGCGGTAAACCAAAGCGCCCAGGAGTTGAGCGAATCCAATACATCCCCGCCTCGACAGAAGTGGGATAGCGCGCTCCAGAGTTCGGCATCCCAAGGCTTCCAGCTTATAACGAAATGTTTTCCATGAACTGCTCACAGGACGTCTAAATGCCTCATTAGACCCGTAGCTGCAAACGTGTAAGATTGACCCTCATGAACACGGATCAAATACTCCACATAGTTCAGTCTCTGATGGCCCAGCCCACTGCGCCGTTCTGCGAAGATGCTGTCCGGGCGGAGATTCTCCAACATTTGGCCCAGTTCCCTCATGTCAGCGTCAAAATCGACCCATTCGGGAATGTCATCGCGCACTATCAACGCGGGGATGTGGCGCCGCGCTGGATCTTAAGTGCACACATGGATCATCCTGGGTTTGTGCAGGATGAATTCCTTGGAGGAGTGCCGGAGCGCTATCTTCAAAAGAATCCCCCACGCCGAAGCTTTGGTGCCTTCGATATGTGGGACTTGCCGGCATTTGAAGTTCGAGACGGATGTATCTACTCAAGAGCCTGTGACGACCTGATCGGGTGTGCGGCGATGATTGCGGTATTTTCAGAGCTGGAGCACATGGAAGCGGATGCGTCTGTTTTCGCAGCGTTCACTTGCGCGGAGGAAGTGGGATTGCTCGGTGCAGTCTATCTCGCTCGCTCAGCGTGCTTTTCCAAAGAACTTGGGATCCTCTCTCTGGAGACCAGCTCGGAGCGACCGCCTGCGAAAATGCATGAGGGTGTCATAGTCCGAACAGGAGATCGCAGTAGTGTCTTCGACTCAGTCCTCGTTTCAGAACTTGTTCAAATTGCATCCGATAACCGAATTTCTCATCAGAGGTGTCTGATGAGCGGTGGTACCTGTGAAGCTACGGCTTACCGTCTCTATGGGCATCGTGTAGCCGGGGTTTGCGTGGCACTCGGAAACTATCATAACTGCGGGCCGGCGGATGATATCGCTGCGGAGTATGTCTCAGTTTCGGATGTATGCGCGATGGTGGGACTATGTTTGGCGGTTTCGCTGCAACGTGCCCCTCTGGATGGATCCGAGAAGCTCCGCGTGAGCCTCGAAGTCGAACTGGATCAACAAATTCACAAACGAAATTTCTGCTAATCACCAAGGGATTATAAATAAAATCCGCCTCAGATGAGATGAGTAGCTTGACTGTATTTCGAGTGAGTGTAGTTTCACTCCCCCTTCGAGACGGTCTTCGGACAGTCCCGGGGGGTGAGAAATCGGTCGTTTGAGACAAGAAAGTCGCTGTAAAGCGGTAAGAAAGTTTCAAAAAACTGGTTGACCGACTGAAAAGTTCGGTTACGTTTCTCAGCCCGCTGCGAAACAGTGGGGAGCGACGCAAGTCGCAAGCGATCTTTGAGAGTTTGGTT
>CAMCYN010000065.1 GCA_945883955.1 Akkermansia muciniphila | reverse complement strand
GGATCCACATCCCACAGAATGACGCTGTAGCCGAAATTCGAACGGACCCAGCGGCGTTGCGGTTCGCTGAGAGCGCCATACGGGGGCCGCATGACCTTCATGTTCATCCCGGTGGCCTTGAGCACGGCCTGATGGGTTTTATCCATCTGATCCCGTAATCCGGCTTCGCCCATAGAAGCTAAGATGGGGTGAGTATAAGAATGATTGGCGAGCTCGTGTCCTTCGGCCGCGATGCGCTTCAAAATTTCGGGATATTCGGCTGCATTTTGACCCACGACGAAGAAGGTCGCCCGGATGCCGCGCTGCTTGAGCATATCCAGGAGGCGTGGAGTGTTTTGCGCATGCGGACCATCATCAAACGTCATCGCAATGTAGGGCCCGTCGACGGAGCAGGAGGAAAAGGTGATTTTGGCAGGCGCCGTACCGGGAGCCGGTGCGGCGGTAAGATCCCCGATATGGGCGGGGGCCTCGGCCAGGATCGGTGCGGGGGCGGCCTGAGGTGGCTCGGCTGGTGTCTGGGCGACGAGAGCCTGCGCTGTGAGAAACGGGAGGAAAGCGTTGGAAAAGATACGTCTCATGCGGATATCGGTCTGCTTATATTCGCTCAAACCTAGGCCGGAACGCAACCAAGGGAGCGGTGTTCCTTTCTAAAAAGCACAGCCGCCCCCATCCCGGGCGCCGGTTACTGCGCGCTCCATTCCGGAGACACTCCCTGGAGCAACCCCAGTGCTTCCCCCACAAGGTACAGCGACCCGCTCACCAGACGCCGCCGGGGACTCACCTCCGCCAGAGCTTCCTTCAACGAAGACGCCTGGCGACAGGGAACCATCGGAAGCACTTCCGCAACCAGCGCGGCAATTTGTGGGACAGTCAACGCCCTGGGACTCCGCACAGGCACCAGTACCAGCTCGCCGGCAATCGGTTCGAGGATCTGCAATACGGCCCGGACGTCCTTGTCCATCAACGCCCCAAAAACTAGCGACGCCTTTTCACCTGGGAACACTTCCCGCCAGGTGGCCACCAGCGCCTCGGCCGCCGGAGCATTGTGGGCGCCGTCCAAAACGAGCGACTCGCCGACGCGCTGAAAACGGCCCGGCCATTGCACTCCGGCGAGCACGTTTGGGATCCGCTCCGGTGGCACGGCGATCCCAGCCGCGTCCAAGGCCAACAACGCGAGAGCTGCATTCCAACGCTGCACCTGGCCCGCCAATCCCAAAGAGCCGCCGTCCCACGGTTGCGAGACCACGTGAAGCCCGCAGCCGAGCCGGCCAGCAGTCTGTTCCAATACCTGCATCACGGCCGGATCCTGACGGGCGGTGACGGCCGGCACTCCCGGTTTGAGAATCCCGGCTTTTTCGGTGGCGATTGCGCCCAGTGTTTCCCCAAGAATCCCCTGATGATCCAAGCCTATCGGCGTGAGCACACTGACCAACGGCACGACAACGTTTGTGGCATCCAACCGTCCGCCCAGTCCGGTTTCTAGCACCACCACATCCGCCCCCTGCCGCTGAAACCAGTCCAGAGCCAGGGCGGTGACTATTTCAAAAAAGGTCGGATGCACCGGCCAGTCTTCTATCACCGTCCGGATCCGCTGGAGCCCCTCGAGAGCAGCTGCCTCCGGAATGTCGGTTCCATTCAACCGGATCCGTTCCCGGAAAGAAATCAGGTGGGGTGAGGTATACAGGCCCGTCTTGAGGCCCGCTTCCTGACAAAGCGCAGAGAGCATCGCACAGGTAGACCCTTTGCCATTGGTGCCGGCGACGTGGATGAACCGCGGACCGGATTCGGAGTGGGCTTCCACCGTCCGGTTTTCGCTGGCCTGGTCTTTGCCGGTATTTTGCCCGGTAGAGAGGCCGAGTTCCGCCAGGAGCCGTTCCATGGACTGCAACCCCAGGTTCACCCCGAAGAGCTGAGTGCCGTAAAGCCAGCGTAAGGCTTCTCCAAAGGACTTCACTGCTGCGAACCCAGATGCGAGAGCAGTTGGTGGAGCGTCTGGCGCATCTGTTTGCGATGTACGATGAGATCCACCAACCCGTGTTCCTGAAGAAACTCGGAAGTCTGGAACCCGGCAGGCAAATCCTGATGGGTCGTCTCACGAATCACCCGGGGGCCGGCAAACCCAACCATGGCGCGCGGTTCCGCTATGTTAATATCCCCAACCGTGGCAAAGCTTGCGCTGACTCCCCCGGTGGTCGGATGAGTCATGACGGAAAGGTAAGGCAAACGGGCGGCGGCATGCCGGGCCAGAGCACCGCAAGTCTTGGCCATTTGCATAAGCGAAATAGCGCCCTCATACATTCGGGCACCGCCGGAGGCTGAAAAGATCACCACGGGTAGTTTCGCGGCGGTGGAATGCTCAATGATCCGGGCGAGTTTTTCCCCCACCACCGAACCCATGGTCGCGGCTATGAAGTTAAAATCCATCACCGCCACGCCAAGCTTCAGGCCTTCAATAGTGCCGACCCCCGTAATCACAGCGTCCTTCAGGCCGGTTTTCTTCTGATACGTCTTGAGCCGTTCGGTGTAACTGGCTTGCCCGGTGAATTTGAGCGTATCGACCGAGATCATGTGCGCGTCGTGTTCCACAAAACTTTCCGCATCCAGAAGCATCTCGAGCCGTTCATAAGCCGTCTGCGTCATGTGATGATCGCAGCGCGGACAGACCCGGTGGTTTTGCTGGAGCTCCAAATTATGGATGAGCTCCGAACAGGCCGGGCACTTTTGCCAAAGCCCTGTAGGCAAATCGCGCTTCTTGTCTGAGTAAAAGGAAGGACGGCTAAAAATACCCATGGGATGGAAAGATGTAGCGAAGGATGAACCAATTCTCAACCCCGCGCCACTGTAAGTGCACGCACCGAGGCCGCCCCGGCCTTCTTTAGCACACTCGCACACGCCTCCAGGGTCGCCCCCGTGGTGAGCACATCATCAATGAGCAACACGTGGCGGTTCTCTACCCCCCGACCGGGGCGAACCCCAAAAGCGCCCCGCAAATTCCCCAGCCGCGCCTCCCGTTGCAACCGGGTCTGCGTCCCCGTGTCCCGTACCCGCGCCAACACCTCCACCACCGGCAGGCGACTTCGTCGGTGTACTTCCTCCGCCAGCAACAGCGCCTGGTTAAACCCGCGCTGGCGTAGTTTGCCCGGATATAACGGCACCGGAATCAGCATGTCCACCGCTGGCGAAACCAGCCGCGAATCCCCCAGGCCCAACGCCATCCAATCCGCCAAGGTACCTGCCAGATAACGTTTTCCATTGTATTTGAATTGGTGAACCACCTCCCTGACCACCCCCGTCGCGTTATACGCCGCCACCGCGCACTCATAAGCCGGTTGTCGACTCACACAGTCCGCACACCTTTCCGGCAGCGGCTCCGCCCCAGCAAAGGGTCGAGAACACTGCCGACACCGCGCACCGACCACCAACTGCACCCGCCCCTCACACCCCGTGCACAGGTGGCAACCCACCCGGGTCCCCACCAGACACAACGTGCAATGCGGCGGATACAACACCCGTCCCAGCACCTCCCCGAGCGTATCGAACCCTCCAAGCCAGAACCCTCCAAGCCAGAACCCTCCGAGCCGCTCGAACCGTTTCAACCACTCGCCGAACCTGGCCATACTCTAACTTCGGGGGCCGGGCCGAGGGCAGGGGTCAGGCCCAACCCTGAAGAGACGGTGAGGGCAGACAGTAGAAAACCTTCGCCGGCTTCCCGCCCGACCCTTCCCTCTGCTGCCTATGCCAGTTCCAGACCCACCGGACAGTGGTCGCTCCCCAAAATCTCGGGGTGAATCCACGCCCGCTTCACCCGGGGACGCAACGCCGCACTGGTCAAAAAGTAGTCAATCCGCCAGCCCACATTCCGTTCACGCGCCCGGTTCATCTGGCTCCACCACGTGTAATGGCCGCCCGCAGTTTCAAACTCCCGGAACGTGTCCACAAAACCCGCCGCCACAAACGCCTCAAACCCCGCACGCTCTTCCACCGTAAAACCGTGGGTGCGCACATTGTCTTTCGGACGGGCCAGATCCACTTCCCGGTGTGCGACGTTCAGATCGCCACAAAAAATCACGGGTTTGGATGCCTCCAACCCTTTGAGGTACACCAGAAGATCCCGGTCCCACTCCTGACGGTACGGCAGCCGCAGAAGTTCCCGTTTGGAATTGGGGACGTACACATTCACCAGAAAGAAATCCGCGAACTCCGCCGTCACAATCCGGCCTTCCCGGTCATGTTCGGGCACCCCCATACCCTGAGTCACCTGAATGGGCGCAACCTTGCTCAAAATCACCGTGCCCGAGTAACCCTTCTTCTCTGCGCTATTCCAGAAAGCCTGGTATCCGGGCCAGACCGGCTCGACATCGGACGGAGCACATTTGGTTTCCTGCAAGGCGAGAATATCGGGAGCCTCCGTCTCCAGAAAGGTGAGGAAATTTTTGCGAAGAACGGCACGCAGACCGTTCACATTCCAGGAAAGCAGCTTCATAACGCCCCTACCCATGCCACAGTGCAGGTCGTGAACGGATCGAAAAGAGGTGTGTCTTATAAGAAGACAGTCCCAAAGCGCCTGCCTTGGCAAACCGACACCTCGCCTCCGCTGCCTTTCACTCACACGCCGCGCCCGCTATCCGGTTTTTAGATTCGTCCTTCCCCAAAAGAGCCCGAGAATTGCGAACGTCTGCCGTTGGCCCTAATCCTCCACCCACCTCTGTTGTGAGCACCCCAGCTATCTCCATCCGGAATCTCACTAAAGAATTCGCCATCCCCTTTAAGAAGGAACGTCTGGTGGCGGTTCGGAATCTTTCCCTCGAAGTGCCCGAGGGCGAAGTCTACGGACTGCTGGGTCCCAACGGCTCGGGGAAAAGTACCGCGATGAAAATCGTGCTCGGCCTGGTGACACCCACCGAGGGGACTACCGCCATCTTCGGCTGTGATTCGCGCCGGGTGGAAAGCCGCGAACAAGTCGGGTTTCTTCCTGAAAACCCTTACTTTTACAAATTCCTGACCGCTCTGGAGACGCTCCTGTTTTTCGGCAAACTCTGCGACCTGCGCGGCTCCGCCCTCAAAGACCACGCCTATTCGCTCTTAAAAACCGTCGGCCTCGAAAACGCTGCCGACCGTCGTCTGGGTGGTTTTTCCAAAGGAATGCTCCAGCGGATCGGCATGGCCCAGGCGCTGATCCAGAACCCGCGGCTTCTGGTGCTGGACGAACCGACCGCCGGAGTCGACCCCGCCGGGTCCCGGGAAATCCGGGATCTGATCCTGCAGTTCAAGTCTCAGGGGATCACCGTATTGTTGTGTTCGCATTTGCTAGGTCAGGTGCAGGAGGTTTGCGACCGGATAGGCATTCTCCATCACGGCTCGCTGATCAAGGAGGGGCGTATCGAGGATCTCATCACCCTGGAAAACCAGACCCAGCTGGTGCTCGAAAACGCGTCTCCGGCCCTGCTCGCAGAGCTCGAGAAGAGGGCCCGGGAAGGCGGCGCCACGGTCATCGGCGAAGGGCGGCCGAAGGCCGATCTCGAACAGTTTTTCCTCCGAGTAACCCAGTTCAATTCTTAACGGCCCATGAACCCCTCTTCACCGGTCCACAGCCTGTTTTCCACCAGGCGCATCGCCGCTCTCGCCCACAACACCCTGCTCGAGCTGGTCCGGATGCGGGTGTTTTATTTCATCCTGCTGTTCGCGCTGATGGTCATCGGGAGCTCGCTTTTCACGGTGAACTTCAGCTTCCAGGAACAGTTCCAGGTGCTCAAAGACGTGGGTCTGGGGGCGATCAGCATCTTTAGCTGGTTGCTGGGGCTCCTCTGCACCGCCCTCCTTTTGCCCAAAGACTTGGAGGATCGCACCCTGTACACGATCCTAGCCAAGCCCGTTCCGCGTTTTGAATACCTTCTGGGCAAACTCCTCGGAGTCTTTCTCCTCATCGGCATCGCCGTCGCCCTCATGAGCCTCGTGTTTGCCGGCGTACTCGGCCTGCGCGAACAACAGGTCCTCGCGGAAACCGCCCGGTCAACTCCCCCCGCCGACTTGGCCCAGGCTCTCGCCTCCATACGCGCCTCGGCGTTTCAATGGAACCTGCTCCCGGGAATCGCCCTCATCTACCTCAAGGCCGTCTTGTGCGCGACCTTCACGCTGCTCATCTCCACCTTCGCGTCATCCTCGGTTTTCACCGTGCTGGTTTCGGTGGTGGTCTATCTGGTCGGACACGTGCAAGGCATCGCCCGGGAATACTGGCTGGGCGGGGGGGACGCCTCACCGCTGATTAAAGTGCTGGTGGCCCTGGTGGCGTTGATCTTCCCGGATCTACAGCTGTTTAACATCGTCGATGAGATCGCCGTCGGCACGGTTGTTCCGATGCTGCTGTTTTGGAAAATCACGGGCTTCGGTGTGCTTTACACACTGGTGTATATGCTCGTGGCGCAGGTCGTTTTTTCCACCAGAGAACTGTAGACCCCTCCCCGTTCATGAAGCGGTTGCTCCTGCCTCTCGGTCTGATTCTGGCGTTTGGCGCCCTCAAAGCGCCCCTCGAATCCCACCTGCTCGTTCAGGAACGAGCCAGCGGGTTCCAGGCCGCCCAACTCAATATGCAGCTGCGCAGTCAGCTTGGGCAAATGGGCTTTATGGCCGCCCTGAGCGGGTTTCGGGCGATTATGGCCGACCTGCTCTGGATCCGGTCGGGCAGTGCTTTTGAACGCACCGAATGGGGCCGGATGAAGCTGTTGCTGGAGTCGGCCACGCAGTTGCAACCCAAGGCGATCCTGTTTTGGGAGATGGCCCATTTTCACATGGCTTATGACGCCGCCATTTCCGCCAGGGAAAATGTCACCGCCCAGCCCAGCGACGCGCTCCGCCGGAAAGCTGAACGTGAGTATCACCGCATCGGGGAACAATTCCTTCTGGATGGCATCACGCACAACCCCAACAGCGCGCGGCTCCATGAGCGGCTCGGCGCACTTTACGACAAGAAATTCCACGACCACGCCCGGGCCGCGCAGGCGTATACGGATTGCGCCCAAAAACCCGGTGCCATGGGGTATATCCGACGGTTTGCGGCGTATCAACTGGCCCAGGCGTCTGGATACGAAAAGGAGGCTTATGCCCGACTGCTCGAGCTTTATCAGGAAGGCGAACAGCAGCGCCTGCCCACCTTGCTAAACCTGCTCCACTCACTGGCCGAAAAATTGGCTATCCCCGCTGCAGAGCGTGTTTACACTCCCCCAAGTACCCCTCCTGCCCAACCAACGCTTGCACGCTGAAGGCTTGTTCCGCTAGTTGGCTAGGTCTCCGTTCCTCCCACCTCCATGCGCTACGCAATTTTCGGCGATATTCATGCCAACCTGGAAGCCTTCCAGGCCGTGCTCGCCGATGCCAGTGCCCAGGGAGTCACTCACCACGTATGTCTCGGGGATGTAGTCGGTTATAACGCTGATCCCGCTGCCTGCATGAAGATCGTTCAGGATCTGGAATGCCCCGTAGTGAAGGGCAACCATGACGAACAAGCCTGTGAGGACGGCAATCTGGCTTATTTCAATCCCCTGGCCGCTCATGCCATCCAGTGGACCCGCGACCACTTGGACGCCGCCCAAAAAGACTGGCTGCGCAACCTGAAGCTGTTCCGGCTCGTGCGTAACTTCACGATTGTACACGCCACGCTCGATTCTCCGGGAAGCTGGGGTTACATCCTCACCGATCTCGATGCCAGCGCGAGCTTTAGCTATCAGCACACCCAGCTTTGCTTCTTCGGTCACACCCATGTTCCACGCGCTTTTGTGCGCGATACCCGGGTCACCGAATACGAACCCAGCATCCTGACGCTCGAGCCCGGGAAGAAATATTTCGCCAACCCCGGCTCCGTCGGCCAGCCCAGGGACGGCGACTGGCGCGCCTCGTATTTGCTCTACACTCCAGGCACCCAGACCCTCGAATGGCGCCGGCTCGAGTACGACATCGAGACCACCCAACGTAAAATCCGTCAGGCCGAGCTTCCCGAACGCCTCGCCCTCCGGCTTGCTGAAGGTTTCTAACGCGGGTTTATGCCGGATCCCGTCTCTGTCCCGGCGGACGGGACTCCCTGTTTTTACCGTCCGCAAACCGCACCGGAGTCGGTTTTAATTCTCAAACCCAGCTCCCTCGGCGACGTCGTTCACACCCTGCCTGCGGTGGCCGCCCTCAAGCGGCATTGGCCCGAAACCCGTTTCCGCTGGCTGGTCAACCCCGAATGGGCTCCGCTTCTGGAAGGCAACCCCTGTCTGGAAGAAATACTGCTTTTTCCGCGAGCCTCTTTTCGCGGGCCTCTCGGACCGTTGAAACTGGTTTCGTGGGCCCGAGACTTCGGCCGGCACGCGTCGGCCGACCTCGTCCTGGACTTCCAGTGCTTGTTACGAAGCGCATGGATCGGGAAATGTTGCCGCAAAAAGGCGTTCTTCGGCCTTTCGGATGCCCGCGAAGGCGCCCGCTTCTTTTACGACGACACTGCCCCCGTCCATTCGGGCCAGCACGCCGTCGACCGTTACCTGACTCTGGCCAAAGCCGTGGGGTCGCCAGTTACCTCTCCGTTGGTCTGGCCGCTTCCTGAAGCCCCTCTGCCGGCCGGGTTTTCGATCACCGAACCTTTTATTGTGCTGCATCCGTTTTCCCGGGGGCGCGGCAAATCGATGACCGCGCCCGAAATAGACACCCTCTGCCGCGAACTGGCTCCGTGGCGGGTGGTGGTGTTGGGACGGTCGCAGGAAGCCGTGCCGACTCTCCGGCACGTGGACAACTGGTTAAACCGCACCAGCCTCGGCGAACTCATCGCCATTATGCGAGCCGCCTCTTGGGTGATCAGTGTCGACAGCGGCCCGATGCATATTGCCGCCGCCCTCAGCCCGCGCCTGCTCTCACTTCACACGTGGAGCGACCCCCAACGAGTCGGCCCCTACGATCCCAAAGCTTGGGTCTGGCAGCGGGGCGTGATTTTCCAACGCGGCACCCCGGCCCAAACCGTGCCCGCCGGCGATCCAGCAGCAGCGGCCGCCTGGGTCAAAACGCAGCTCTGACTTTCCTCGAAGTCCGTAACGGTGTGGAATGGTTTTGGCAGTGCTTCAACAGTACGTTAGCCTTTGTTTTCCACCCATGACTCTCCGCCCATCTTCCGCTGCCCTTGCTCTGGCCCTGGCCATGGCCTCCGCAACTGCGGTCCCCAGCCGGGCGGAACCTTCCAACGCCCCGATCCAGATCACGTCCCAGGACACCCGCCGGGAAGGCAACCTGGCCATCGCCCAGGGCGACGTGGTTATCGCCGTCGCTGAAAACACGATTTACTGCGACTACGCCCAGTACGACAACGATACCCGAAACGTGCTTGTCTCGGGAAATGTACGTATTTACCGGAACGGCACCGTCTTCACGGGGGACCGGGCCATTTACAACCTGGATTCCAAAAGTTTCACCGGCGCTGAATTCCGGACCGCCTCCGGCCCGTTTATGGCCGAAGCGCACGCGCTGAGCTCCACCGAGACGGGCGTCTACGAAGCCTCAAAAGGCTTTTTCACCACCGATAACGTCGCCGATCCCAGCTTCAGCCTGCGTGCCAAAAAGGTGCGCTTCTTCCGGGACGATTATACCGAGTACGAAAACGTCACCGTTTATCTCGGCCGCATCCCGGTTCTTTGGCTGCCGTACCTCTACCAACCTGCCGAGCAGGCGCAGAGCTTCTCGCTTACCCCGGGAAGCCGGACCATCTGGGGCCCGTTCTTACTGACCCGCTTTTCGTTTCCCATAGCCGAGGGGGTCCTCGGAGATCTTCGGCTTGATTACCTCTCCAAACGCGGCGTCGGCGTCGGCGTGGATGCCAAATGGAACAAGCCGAACGACCGCTCCTCCTGGGGCCGGTTTCGCTCGTATTACCTCAACGACTCTGAGCCGGGTACCAATCCCATCAGTCCCACTCCGCAGCCCATTTCGTCCTCCCGCTACCGGCTCTCGGTGCAGGACCGCTCTTTTCTGACCGACACCGTCTACACGACCGTAAACGTCAACAAGCTCAGCGACATCAATTTCCTCCGGGATTTTTCGCCAGATGAGATGCGGCTCGACCCGAACGCCGACAGCCTGGCCGCAATGACCAAATGGCATGAGGATTATACCCTCACCCTGCAGGTCCGCTCCCAGCTCAACCGCGACTTCGACGGCACGGGTCGCCTGCCCGAACTCGCCCTCGATCTCAAACGCCAGCCGTTTCTCGATAGCGGCTTCTTTTACGAAGGCGAAACCAGCGCCGGCAAATACACCCGCCGCTTCGGCCAACCTGCCGGTCTGGTCAATTTCGATACCGTCCGCAAAGACACCTTCCACCAGTGGAGTTATCCGAAGACATTGGGCGGCTGGCTGAGTGTAGTTCCCCGGGTCGGCATACGCGCAACCCATTACAGCCAAAGTGTTTTTGACACTCGCCTCAAGGAGGGTGACCCGCTTTTCGCCAAGGGCGGCGCCCTAACCCGTTTCGCCGCCAACACCGGCCTCGAGGCGTCCTTCAAAATGTCGCGCTCCTTTGAATCGGTGGAAAACCGCGCCTGGGGTCTGGACGGTCTGCGCCACGTGGTTCAACCGTTTACGGACCTGTCCCTCGTGACGACAAACCAGGATGCCCCCCGAATCCTGCCCTTCGATCACTTCACGCCGACCTCCAAGCTGCCCGCCATCGATTTTCCCCTGTTTAACTCCATCGATTCCATTACCGACTGGCAGGTGTTGCGCCTGGGGGTGCGCAACCGTCTCCAGACCCGGCGCGACGACCAAACCCTCAACTGGCTAGAACTGGAGTCGTTTGTAGACACCAACTTCCAGCGCCCCGTTTTCTCCAATCAGCCTGTTGCCGATGGCGGAACGTTCTCCAACGTGTTCAACCGGTTGCGCTGGAATCCCCTTCCCTGGCTAAACATGACTGTCGACAGCCAGTTACCGCTGCTGGATCAGGGCTTTGCCGAACTGGATTCGAGCACTTCCTTCCAGGTCAATCGGGACGTCACCGTGCAGCTTTCCAACCGTTACATCTCCGGCAACCGTACCTTTGCCAACTCCAACCTCGTCTCCGGCGGAGCGCGGGTCCGCATGAATGACAACTGGGCGATCGGTTTCCAGAACAGTTACGATTTCGCCACCAAAGTGTCCCAGTCCCAACAATACAGCATCGACCGGGATCTGCGTTCCTGGATGGCTTCGCTGCTGTTTGTGGTACGCGAACAGCAATCCAAAAGCGACGTCGCTATCCTGCTCAGTCTTTCGCTTAAGGACGTCCCGCGTGTTTCCCTCCCCCTCAAATACGATACCGCCGCGATTGGCGGAGCCGGCACGGGGAAGAACCGCTGAGCGGCCTTCCCTGCTTGCCCCACCCAAGACACCTTTCATAACTTTTTCACCCCTTCTGAAGCGACTTGAAGCCCGAAAGGGACACTCAAGTGCGATTCGGGAAACAGCACCCCCCCGTCATCTTTATTATTCACTATGGAACTCTGTATCATCGGCTCCGGCTACGTAGGACTTGTCACTGGAGCTTGCTTCGCTGAAGTCGGCCACCACGTCATCTGCGTCGACAACGACCAGCGTAAAGTCGACATGCTTCAACGCGGCGAAATCCCGATCTTCGAGCCGGGCCTCGAAGATCTCGTCCAGCGCAACGTCGCCGCCAAACGCCTTCGTTTCACCAACTCCATCGAAGACGGCGTGGACAACAGCCAGATTGTTTTCATCGCCGTCCCCACTCCTCCCCAGGTGGATGGAAGCGTCGACCTGACTTATATTGAACGTGTTGCCCGCGAAATCGCCGGTGTCCTCAAGCCCGGTCAGTACCGCGTCATCGTGGACAAATCCACTGTTCCCGTGAAAACGGGCGAAAAAGTCCAGGCCACCATCCAGCGTTACAACCAGAACGCCGAGCTCGACGTGATTTCCAACCCCGAGTTCCTGCGTGAAGGCTGCGCCATTCCCGATTTGATGCGCCCCGACCGTATCGTCATCGGCTCCTCTTCCCAGCGCGCCACCGATCTCATGAAGCGGGTGTACGAACCCTTCCAGGTGCCGATTCTGGTCACCGACGTAAACTCTGCCGAGTTGATCAAACACGCCGCCAACTCCTTCCTTTCGCTCAAAATCTCCTACATCAACGCCGTCTCGGCCATCTGTGAAGCCAGTGGCGCCGACGTGGAAATGGTGGCCGACGGGATCGGGATGGACCGCCGCATCGGGCGCAACTTCCTCAACGCCGGCCTCGGATACGGCGGCTCCTGTTTTCCAAAGGATGTAAAAGCCTTCATCGCAATTGCCGACGAACTTGGCGCGCCTTTCCAGTTGCTGAAAGAAGTCGAACGCATCAACGCCGGACAACTCGACCGCTTCCTCAAAAAGGTGCGCGAAGCTTTGTGGGTGCTCCGTGAAAAACGCATCACCGTCTGGGGTCTCACCTTCAAGCCCGACACGGACGACGTGCGTAACTCGGTAGCCATCGACCTGATCAACAAACTCGTCGCCGAAGGTGCCCACGTCACCGCCTATGATCCAAAGGGCATGGAAAAGGCCCGCGAATACAGCCTCATCCCCACGAGCGTAAAACTTGCCGCTACAGCCGTCGAAGCGGCCGAAGGCGCCGAGGCGCTCATCCTGGCCACCGAATGGAAAGAGTTTGCGAGCCAGGACTTCGCCAAGGTGAAGGCGGTGATGCACACCCCGCAGGTGTTTGATGGACGTAACCTGTTTAATCCAAAAACAATGCGCGAGATGGGCTTCGCCTACCACGGCGTAGGCCGCGCTTGATTTCTCGCTGGTTCCTCCGAGAACCAACCTCTGAACGGTTAGAGCCTGGCGGGAACACTTTCCCGTTTCCGTCAGGCCACCGACCGCCGGGTTTGGCTCTCCTTTTTCCCCCTCGCTTATGTCCGCCCCCCGGCTTCTTTACTGTCACTGCCAGTACGCACAAGTCCTTCCACGCGAGGTGAAAGAAGCCGTATTACAAAAGCTCTGTGAAGCGGGTGTTGAATTTGAAGCCGTCGCCGATCTCTGCGAATTGTCGGCCCGGCGCGATCCACTTTTGAAGGACCTCGCCTCGGGAGGCGCCCTCAAGATCGCCGCCTGTTATCCACGCGCTGTGAAATGGTTGTTTAACGCCGCAGGCACCCCGCTGGATCCCGCATCCACCGAGGTTTGTAATCTCCGGGTGGAAACGGCCGACATTGCAGCCGCCGCGCTCCTTCGGCCGGAACTTCAACCAAACCTGCCTTCCGGCAAACCCACCCCTTAGCTATGGCTCTGACTCAACCGACTCTTCGCGTTGCTCTTTACGAAGGAGAAGGCGCCCGCCCTCTCACCGGTGCGGAACGTTTTGATTCGGTAAAACAGTTGCTCGCTCAGGGCATCTCCGTGCGCCGTGCGGCCCAGCCTGGAGATATTTCGGTGTGGGTGGGTGATTTCCAAACGCCCCAGCCCGACGGCGCTGAAACACGGCTTTCGCGCGCCGCCGACACCCTGCCAGCTGGCATTGATCAGACACGCACCCAACAAAGTGCCGCTCCCACAGGCCAGTGGAAGCCCTGGTTCCCGGTCATTGACTACGACCGCTGCACCAACTGCATGCAGTGTCTATCCTTCTGTCTATTCGGGGTTTACGGCGTGGACTCCGAACGCAAACTTCAGGTTCAAAACCAGGACAATTGCAAAACCAACTGTCCGGCCTGCTCCCGTGTCTGTCCCGAAGCGGCCATCATGTTTCCCAAATACAAGGCCGGTCCCATCAATGGCGACATCGTCAGTGACGCCGACCTGCAACGCGAAAAGATGAAGGTGGACATCTCGGCCCTGCTCGGCGGCGACGTGTACGCCCTGTTGCGGGAACGCTCCGTCAAGGCCCAGTCCCGCTTTTCCAAGGAACGCGATTCGGACAAGGCGCTGGCCGAAAGACAACGGTGCCTCACGAAGCTGGCGAGCCTCGCGGCCGATATTCCGCCCGAAGTCCTCGCCTCACTCCCCTCCCCGGAGGAGATCTCGCGCCGGGCGGAAGAAGCGGCCGAGCGAGCACGTCAGGCTCTGGAAAACTAAGCTTTTTCCTACAGGCAAGCGCTGCGGGCTTTTTGTGCCTTTGCGTCGCTTAAAGGTCACTTTAGTCTCCAAGGCTTTTGCCCCGGCCATGATGACTAGCGTTCAGATCCGTCAATCGTTCCTCGATTTTTTCCAGGAGAAACAGCACTCGCTCGTACCCTCTTCCAGCCTGTTGCCTGATTCGCCCAACCTGCTCTTTACCAACGCAGGGATGAACCAGTTCGTCCCTATCTTCCTCGGCCGCAAGGCACCAGACGTTTCCAAATGGGCCGGTGCGGTGCCTGCTCTCAACACCCGCGCCGCCGATACCCAAAAGTGTATCCGCGCCGGTGGAAAACATAACGACCTCGAAGACGTCGGTCTCGATACCTATCACCACACCTTTTTCGAGATGTTGGGGAACTGGTCCTTTGGCGATTACTTCAAAAAGGAAGCTATCGAGTGGGCCTGGGAACTCATTGTCGGGCGCTGGAAATTTCCGCCCCAACGTCTTTACGCCACCATTTATCAGCCCGACGCCACTCTGGGTGATCCCGCCGAAAGAGATCAGGAAGCCTGGGAACTCTGGGCCGCTCTGTTCCGTAGTGCTGGCCTCGATCCTAACGTCCACATCGTCAACGGGAACAAGAAGGACAACTTCTGGATGATGGGCGATACGGGTCCCTGCGGCCCCTGCTCCGAACTCCACGTCGATCTCACCCCAGCCGGCGATACCGGCGGACGCCTGGTCAACATGGGCTCCGGCGAATGTATCGAAATCTGGAACCTGGTTTTCATCCAGTTTAACGCAAATCCCGACGGCACTTTCTCGCCCCTTCCGGCCCAGCACGTGGATACCGGCATGGGTTTTGAGCGGGTCTGCTCCATTATTCAGGGAACCAAAGACTTCACCGAATTCGGAAACGCCCGCATCTCCAACTACGAGACGGATGTGTTCCGACCCATCTTTGACGAGCTCGAACGACTCAGCGGCAAACACTACGCCAGCACCCTTCCTCAAACCAATGCAGCCGGCCAGCTCGTGGCCATTACCGAACAGGAACAACTCGACGTCGCTTTCCGCGTCATCGCAGACCATATCCGTACCCTGTCCTTCGCGGTGGCCGACAGCATTCAGCCCGGCAATACAGACCGGAACTACGTGCTGCGCCGAATCCTGCGCCGGGCTGTTCGTTACGGACGCCTGCTCGGGCTGCGGGAACCCTTCTTCTACAAGCTCGTCGATGTGCTGGCCCGGACAATGGGTGATATCTTCCCCGAAATCCGCTCACGCCAGACGTTTGTCCAGGATGTGCTGCGCCGGGAAGAGGTCGCTTTTAACAAAACCCTCGATCGTGGAATTAACCTGTTCACCGACGAAGTGGCCCGCCTTTCGGCTCGGGGTGAATCACAGATCTCCGGTACGTTCGCCTTCCAGTTGTACGATACCTCCGGGTTCCCGCTCGATCTCACCGAACTGATGGCTCGTGAGCGCGCCCTGACAGTCGACACCTCTGGATTCGAAACCCTGATGGAAGAACAGCGCACCCGGGCACGTGCCGCTCAGAAAAAGGAAATCATCGAGCTTTCCCAGATCGAAACCCAAGCTCCGACCATATTCACAGGCTACGACATTCTGGCTACCGAAGCCGAGGTCCTCGAAGTCGTGACCCTCAAGGATCGCACCGCCGTGGTCCTCGACCACACGGTGGCCTATGCCGAGTTGGGCGGACAAATCGGGGACACTGGCGAGATTTGTGCCGGCGCAGATTTGTGGCGCATCCAGAACACCCAGAAAAGCGGCAACGTTTGGCTACATTTTGTGGAGGGCGAAGAAACGCCTCAGGTGGGCCAGCGGGTTTCCGTAGCTGTGGATCTCGAACGCCGCCGGGCCATAGAGCGCCATCATACCGTAACGCATCTGCTCCACTGGGCCTTACACGAGGTCGTTTCCAAGGAAACCACACAGAAAGGTTCTTTTGTCGGGGCCGACAAATTGACCTTCGACTTCTCCAGTGCCGCGCTGACCTCTCAACAGGTCCATGACGTCGAGAGACTTGTTAACGAACGCATCGTGGAAAACGGCAGTGTGAACTGGACCGAAGTTTCCTATGCCGACATCAAACCGCGTGCCGATATCCTGCAGTTTTTCGGCGACAAATACGGAGACACAGTCCGTGTGGTACAGATCGGGGGCACATCCGGAGCGCTCAACGGGTATTCGATGGAGCTTTGTGGCGGCACTCACACACGAGCTACGGGCGAAATTGGCCTGTTCCGGATCGTGGCGGAAAGTGCCATTGCAGCTGGGGTACGCCGTATCGAAGCCGTTGCAGGATTAAATGCGTATGCGGCAGCCACGGCTGAAGCGGAACGTCTCAAATCATTAGCGGCAAAACTCGGAACACCTCTAGGCGAACTCGAACGCAAGGTAGATGCGCTACTCGGCCAACAACGGGAACTTGAAAAGACACTCAAGTCGGTCCTTCAGCGCGAAGCGGCCCAGAAAGCAGCGGGTCTATTGGGGGCAGTCGAAACCGTCCAGGGCACACCAGCCATCCTCCAGGTCGTGCCTGGAGCCTCCGGGGAAGATCTTCAAGGAATCGCTGACGCCCTCAAGGGCCGGTTTGACGGCGTGCTGTTCCTGTTTGGAACGTTACCAGATCAGGTCGCCCTTGTTTCCAGCGTCAGCCCCAACTTTGTGGGCCGATTCCAGGCTGGAAAACTCGTCCAGGGCGTGGCCGGAACCCTCGGTGGAAAAGGCGGCGGCCGCCCGGATAGTGCCCGGGGTGCGGGAAAAGACTTAACCAAGATGGAAGCCGCCCTGACCCAGCTTCGCCAGCTTCTTGGGAGCTAGACTGATTTAGTTCTTTCGTAATGAATCCTTTAGAATCCAGACTCAGTTATAAGTTCAGAAATTCCCTGCTCCTCGCAGAGGCTCTGACACATCCGAGTCTGGGTTACGAAACACAAAGGCATCATTTTGATAATCAACGTCTTGAATTTCTTGGAGACGCTGTGCT
>CAMCYN010000064.1 GCA_945883955.1 Akkermansia muciniphila | reverse complement strand
GGTCTGGTGCGTAAGAAAAACGTACTCAGTGTTCTTGCCCAGTGTCTTGGTTGCGCCGGTTTGGTCACCGTGTTGTGGTGGGCCTTCGGTTATAGCCTTGTGTTCGGGAAGAGCTTCAACAGCCCCTACCTAGGTGGTTCAGAGTTTTTCTTCATGAAGGGCGTCGATTCCGCCCCCAACACTGACTATTCCTTCTGGGTGTCTCACAATGTGTTCTCCATGTACCAGTTGATGTTTGCGATCATCACGCCTGCACTGATCGTGGGTGCAATTGCCGAGCGTATGAAGTTTGCGGCCATCATGACATTCATCGGAGCGTGGATGTTTATCGTGTATTTCCAGATGGCCCACATGGTCTGGGGCGTCACTGGTCTGATGAACGGAGTATGGAACAAGGATGCGGCGATTCCCGCGATTGACTTTGCAGGTGGCACGGTGGTGCACATGACCTCTGGATGGAGCGCGCTGGTGCTCTGCTTGATTCTTGGAAAACGTCTCGGCTTCGGCAAGGAGAAGATGGCTCCGCACTCAATGGTGCTTTGTATGGTGGGAACGGGAATGCTGTGGGTGGGATGGTATGGATTTAACGCCGGATCGGCGCTGGCTGCCGACGGGATCGCGGCAAACGCCTTCACGACCACCACGCTGGCTGCTGCTACGGCTTCTTTCACTTGGGCTCTTCTGGAGCGTCTGCTTCGCGGACACGCTTCGATCTTGGGCTTCTGCTCGGGGGCTGTGGCTGGATTGGTGGTGATTACGCCTGCTTGCGGGTTTGTGGGGACCACCGGCGCAATGTTGATCGGTGTTCTTGCTGGGGTTGTTCCTTACATCTTCGTGATGAACCTCAAGGCCGCGTTTGGTTATGATGACGCGTTGGATACCTTCGGTGTCCACGCGGTAGGTGGAACGCTCGGAGCCATCCTGACTGGATTCCTCGCGGACAAGGCGGTGAATGCCAATCTGGACACTGCGGTGACGGCGGCCAAGACGGCCAAGGAACCCGGTAACGGTTTGGTAAGTCTAGTCACCGAAGGCGGTTTGGTGGGAGTGCAGCTCAAAGCAGTGATTCTGACACTGGTGATTTCGATTGTTGCCACCGTGGTGATTGCTTTCGTGCTGAAGGCGGTTATCGGATTGCGTCCGACACCTGAAGTGGAGGATGCCGGTCTGGACATCAGCGAACATGGAGAAGAGGGTTACCTTCTCTAAGGCGTTCGGGGGTTAATCTAAAAAATCCCCGGTCTGAGAGCTCCTAGAAGAGCTTGGTGGCCGGGGGGACTTCTTAAGAAAAAATCGTTATGAAAAAAATCGAAGCAATCATCAAGCCCTTCAAATTGGAGGAAGTTAAAGACGCCCTTGCCGAGATCGGAGTGGAGGGGATGACGGTGACGGAAGTGAAAGGATTTGGACGCCAGAAAGGCCACACGGAGATTTATCGGGGAAGCGAGTACACGGTGGATTTTCTTCCAAAGATCAAGATCGAGGTGGTTATAGCCGATGGAGTGGTAGAAACGGCCGTGGCGGCGATCGTCAAGGCAGCCAAAACTGGAAAGATTGGAGACGGGAAAGTATTCGTCTCGCCGGTGCAGGAGGCCGTCCGGATTCGGACCGAAGAGACTGGAGAGAAGGCCGTTTAAGGCTGAGATGGGGTGTTTTCAGACGCACTCCAGTAGTTGACTGAGGCAGGAAAACCCAGTGTGGGAGGCGACTCCGGCACTGGGTTTTTGTTTAGATGGGGATGGACTGAGGGGGGAGGGGGTGAAAAATGGAGCAAAACTACGGGCGAGCGTTCTCTACAGTTGCGGAAACCTCCTTTGCGGTGCATCTTAGACGAACTGGTTCCAATGACTGGGATACATTCATCTGATGACCGTGGCCCGTGGTTTACAGTGGCGGGCCATTCAATCCACGCACCGGCATTGCTGGTGGGTGGGTTTATTGTGTCGATGCTGGTGACGACAGCCGCGATGTCTTTGAATGATGGCGGTCTGCTGAAGTTGGTGGCTTTTTCCTCGGAAGGGATTTTGGGCAGGCTGGAGGTTTGGCGGCTGTTTACTTATGTTTTGTGGAATCCGCCTACTCTGTGGTTTGCCATAGACATGTTGATGCTGTGGTGGTTCGGGCGCGAATTGGAGAGTTTTTTTGGGCGGCGTATCTTTCTGAAGTTGTGTGCCGGTTTGATTTTGGTGCCGTCGCTCACAGGGCTCATTGTCGGGTGGGTCACACCGTTGTTCTGGGTGGGAATGCCCGGTAATTTTTCTCTGTTTGTGGCCTACGCCACATTGCTGCCGGGGGCGCCGCTATTGTTTGGTGTGTCGGCGATGTGGACGGCGGTTGTTTTTCTCGGGCTTCAGGTGTTATCCTATCTCACCGGCCATCATTGGGGGGAAATGGTGGTGACGGTGGCTGGAGCTGGGTTTGCGTTCGGGTACGTGCGCTTCCAGCAAGGGCGCTGGGTGGTGCCGCCGATTTTGCAGATATTAAGTCCGGTTCGCAAACCACGGTTTCGCGTCTTGGAACGCGTGCCGCGTCCCGCTTCGGGTCGAAATGCGGATCAATCTACCGGAGATCGGGAGGATGGTGACGCTGTGGAGGCCATCGATCCGCTTCTGGAGAAGATAGCGCGTTCGGGCCTGGCGAGTCTGACGAGCGGGGAGCGCAAACAACTGCAACTAGCCCGTGAAGCCCTTCTACGTCGGGAGAGTTCCCGCCACTGACTGGGAATCGTTTTGAAAACACCCTGAGTCGTTTCAAAAGTCGGCTTGATCCGGTTATGCTGGGGCTTTTTGAAAGGATCTCATTCAGTTGGTTTTAGTTTATGCCCCAGGCTTCATCCTCGCCCACCCAAGATGGCCTCCCTTCCGGTATTACGGACGTTCCTCCCAAGTTTGATCCCGGGTATGTGACGGCGATGTCGCATTTTTACCGCGGAGAACTAGGGCGAATTATGGCGTGGCGTTCCCGGCTGGATGCTACCACCAACTGGGCCATCACGGTGACCTCGACCGTCTTTACGGTGGCGTTCTCTATCCGGGATGTGCCACATGTCATTTTCTTTTTTAATATCGGAGTCGTCTGGATGCTTCTGTGGATCGAGGCGCGGCGATATCGCTTTTATGACGCATTTCGAGCCCGGGTGCGGATGCTTGAGGCGCATTTCATCGCGCCGATGGTTTTGCAGAATAACCGGTTCCTGCAAGGGGACTGGCAGCGACTGATGTGTGAGGATTTGTTTATTCCTCACTTCAAAATCAGCCGCTTTGAGGCCCTAGGGCGGAGGTTGAAGCGCAATTATGTCTATCTTTTTATAATTATACTAACTGCCTGGATCACAAAAATTTTTCTTCACGCTCCCGTGCAGATTCGGAACTGGGCGGATTTTTATCAGGCGCTTGGAGGTGGCCACGGTGTGCCTCCGTGGATTGTGGCAGGGGTGGTTTCGGTGAGCTTTCTATTTGTGATTTTTACTACCTTCTACATCGCACGGAAGTCTCCGGGGGAATTCAGTGAATTCGGACCGGAGCATCGGGCTCTTTGGAAGATTTGAGCCCGATGGGTTAACCGGCATGCAATTTTGTCCCTTGGCTGTTTTGGGTTCCGGCTTTTTTCTTGTTTTATGACTCGTCCTACACCCCCTGATGTTTCCCTGCCGGCGATCGAGCAGCTCAAGCTGGTTGTAGCCCAGTTGCGCGCACCAGACGGTTGTCCTTGGGACAAAGAGCAAACGCATACGAGCCTACGCGCCGGGTTGTTAGAGGAAGCCTATGAGGTGGTGGCCGCTATTGATGCCAAGGACGATCTCAATTTAAAGGAGGAGTTGGGGGACCTGCTCCTGCAGGTGGTTTTCCACAGCCAGATCGCTCAGGAAGAGGGACGATTTGATCTGGAGGCGGTGGCCGCGGGGATAGTGGAAAAATTGGTACGCCGGCACCCGCATGTCTTTGAGGAGGAAACCGCGCTGGATTCGGCTGAGGTACTCGTACGGTGGGAGGAAATCAAAAAGGCTGAAAAAGGCGGGAAGGCGCAGGTCTCTGCTTTGGACGGTGTTTCACCGGGGCTGCCTTCGTTGCAGTATGCGGCGAAAATCCAGAAGAGGGCAGCGCAATCCGGCTTTGACTGGGATGCCGTTATCCCTGTGCTTGAGAAGGTTCGGGAAGAGTTAGTCGAGGTGGAGGAAAGTTTGAAGGAGGGGGGGGCTACCCTCGAAGAAGAGTTGGGCGACCTGATGTTTTCCGTGGTGAACCTGACTCGGAAGCTCGAGATTGATGCAGAGGTGGCGCTGCATGGTGCCACGCAGAAGTTTTCCCGCCGTTTTCAGTCGGTGGAAGCTTTGGCTGCGGAGCGCGGAATCACCATGAAAGAGGAGTCTCTGGAGTTTCTGGATCTTCTTTGGGAGGAAGTAAAACGCCGCGCTCGAGAACAGCTTTAGTTTCCGCACTTTATTTGATTCTTGTTAGCCGTATATGAGGCTCCTTTTCCTCACACCCGGGACGGGCAGTTACTATTGTGGAGTCTGTATGCGCGACAACGCGCTCGTAAGACAACTGCGTCTGATGGGGCATGATGCGGTGTTGCTGCCTCTTTATTTGCCGCTGACACTGGAAGAGGAGTCGGCTTCGCCGAACGCACCAGTTTTTTTCGGCGGCTTAAACGTCTATCTTCAGCAGAAATTCGCGTGGTTCCGCACCGCACCTGCATGGTTGGATCGATGGATCGATCATCCGCGCTTGCTTGGTTTGTTGGGACGTTTCTCGGGCATGACCCAAGGGCCCGAAATTGGCGCCCTGACCCTTTCAATGTTACAAGGGGAGGAAGGTGGCCAGCGGCGTGAGGTGGATAAGCTTGTCGACTGGCTGGCAACTGGGGAGAGACCGGATGCGGTCTGGCTTTCGACTGGGCTTTTAGTGGGAGTGGCGCGCCGGATTCGGGAGGAGTTAGGAGTTCCCGTACTCTGTTCCCTTCAGGGAGAGGATAGTTTTCTGGATGGCCTGCCGGAACCGTGGCGGACTTACTGTTGGGAAGAAGCTGGTCGCCGTTGTTTGGAACTTTCCGCATTGGTGGCGCCGAGCCGATTTTTCGCTGATCTGATGGAAGGCCGCCTGGGGTTGGCCCGAGGGACGGTTCGGGTGATTTCGAACGGTATATCCCTGGAAGGGTACGCGGTAGCTCCTGTGCGCCCTCCTTTTCCTGTAGTCGGGTATCTTGCGCGGCTCAGTGCGGGCAAGGGCCTGGGGACGGTAGTGGAGGCGTTTGTGGAATTGCGAAAACGCGGGCGTGTGCCTGGAGTACGGTTGCGGTGTGTTGGAACGAGCATTCCGAGCGACGTGCCGTATGTGGAGGAACAGAAGCAGAAGCTTCGCCAAGCGGGATTGGAGGCCGAAGCGGAGTTCTTCGCCAATGTGACAAGGGAAGAGAAGATATCGTTTCTGCAGGGGTTCTCGCTATTGTCCGTCCCAGCTTCTTATGGAGAGGCCTTTGGGTTGTATTTGATCGAAGCAATGGCGTGCGGAGTCCCGGTGGTTCAACCGCGCACTGCTGCATTTACCGAAGTGGTCGAAGCGACCGGTGGCGGGACTCTTGTGGGGGACCCATCTCCGTTAGCACTTGCGCTTGCGTGGGAGGAGCTACTTTTGGATTCAGTTCGTCACCGTCGGCTTGCCGAGGCTGGCAGGACGGCAGTTCTACAAAAGTTTTCTGTGGAACAAATGGCCTCCCGCTTTTTGGAATTGGCCGCAGGCGTCGTTTCTGAGGCCGGAGGCTAAATTCTTCGATCCACTTTCAACCAACGACGCACTCCATGTCCTTTACGTTCACCTTCCAGCGACGGATCGAATTTTCCGAAACCGATATGGCTGGGATTGTCCACTTCTCGAATTTTTTTCGAATGATGGAAGCCACCGAACACGCATTTTTGCGCTCCCTTGGTTTTTCCGTTCATTCAGCGGGACGGGACGGTTCATTCGGGTGGCCTCGAGTAAAAGCCTCCTGTGAATATGTTAAACCGCTCCGATTTGAGGAGCTTGTGGATATTGACCTGACTGTGGCCGAGGTGCGGAACCGCTCTGTCTGTTACGGGTTTGTTTTCCGTCGGGTGATTGACCAGGAGGAGGTCGCAAGGGGCGAAATGGTTTCGGTTTGCGCCAATGTAGATCCGGTGACCGGAGCGCTTGCCGCCGTGCCAATACCCTCGCCGCAGCGTGACCAGTTAACCAGCCGCCTTAGTATTCGAAACTAGGCGAGGAATTTCTTTTCCACCGGGCTGCGGTTCGAGTCCCGATCCGACTCCCAACGCGTCGCGTTTGACGCGCCGGGAGCCCTTAAATGGGGGTAGGCGGGTTACTCTTTCTTCTTTTTCTTTCCACCTTCTACTTTGGCAGAAGACTCTTCGAGAGTCAGGAATCCATCACTGTCTTTGTCCAGCTTACCGAAAGCTGTTTTAGCTTTGTCGGCGTCGTGTTTTCCGGTGAATTCTTCCACCGAAAGTTTTCCGTCACCGTTTGTGTCGCGCTTCTTGAATGCCTCTTCTGGCGTGGCTTTTTTCTTTTCTTCCTTGTCCTTGGCCATGCTCAGCGGAGCGGTTAGGGCGAGGAAGGCGGCAATTGCGGGGAGATATTTCATATAGTGTTAAATTGGGGAGTCTTGGTCCCGTGTGCTTCAACACCGCACATACCGAGGAGTTGCGCGAAAAGTGTGCGCCTCCGCTTTCTTTTAAAGATCCAGCGGGATGCCCGATTCCGCACAAAAGAGTTCTGTTTGTGGCAAGAGGGATCGCATGGTGTCAGTAAGCCATTCTACGGCAGGAAGATCGCCGTGCACAAAGACGATTTTTGACGGTGCCGTTTTGTGCAGATATTCCACGAAACTTTCCCGCGAACCGTGAGCGCTGAAGCCAAATACTTCGACCCGGCAGCGCAGGGTTTCCGGCTCCGACGCCGCGGCAAGCATTATGGAGTCGCCTTGTTTTGCGGCCCGCAGCCTGCCCGCAGGGGACTGGGGATCGGCGTATCCGACAAAGAAGATCCCGTGTGCGGGATTGGGGATAAATTGGTTGCCAATCACGTTCGAGAGAGTGTTTTCGGTCATCATGCCGCTGGAGAGCGCATAGATTCGGCCCGGTTTAATAGCGAATTGGTTCAGCTCTCGGCCGCTAATTGTAAATGGGGCAACGCTTTCCAGAAGGTCTAAGCCGGGATGCTGGCGGGTGGATGAGGAGGCCAGACGGTCATGAATTTCGGTGAGCTTGGTGCTGAGTCCGCCGATGTAAATCGGGCATTCGGGAAACAGCCCTTTGCGCCGGAATTTATGGATCATTGTCAGGAACTCTTGAGTCTTCCCAAGAGCAAACACGGGAATCAAAACGCTGCCCCCCTGAGCGAAAACGTCTTGAATCGCCGTAATGAAGCGGAGTTCCTCTTCATCGCGTGAAAATCCAACGGGTTCTGGGGTGGCTCCGCGTGTGCTTTCAATCAGGACTGTGTCAATTTTTCCCTCCGGAAGCTGGGCTCCGAGCATGAGGGACTGATTTTTAAAATTTACGTCACCCGTATAGAGGAAACGTTCCCCTGCCGCTTCAATCAGCACCGAAACGGAGCCAAGGATGTGGCCCGCATCCAGAAACTGGATGGCCACATCCACCGTTTCTCCCGGGGCAACTCTTTCGCCTTCAGGTGTAAACTTCTGTTTGAGCGGAATGGGGAGGAACCGTTTGGTGCAAACCGTTGCATCTCGGTGGGTGAACAGCGGGTAGTCCGATTGTCCTGCCTCCTTTCGTTTCATCATGACGTTGACGGAATTGTGCAACATCACGTCAGCCAACTGCAGGGTGGCTTCCGTCAAATACACGGGGGTATTTGGGAAACTGCGCATCAGTACGGGCATCGAGCCCAGATGATCCTGATGGGCGTGAGTGAGAATAATCGCGTCAAGCGGTTGATCCTTCAGGAGATCCAGACGGGGGAGAGCATCCCGGCCCTCGAGTTTCGGGTGGCCTCCACAGTCCAGTATGATCCGGCGACCGGCAGTTTCTAGGAGATAGCAGTTAGCACCAATTTCGATTTGGCGAGTAAGGTTGGTAAGGCGAAAGGCAGACATGAAAGGTTTGGGAGGACCCAATAAAGGCAACGAAGATACCGTCAGGAGAGTGCGACAAGCAGGGTCAGACTACCGTTGCTGCCTTCCGGCCCTGGCGGGGTTTGCCCGCCCTAAATCCACACCCCCTGACGGCGGAGCGAGTATGGGGGGTATTTGGCGAAACTCAACCGTCTCGGGAAGGAATTTTACCGACATCCCTCTTGCATCCATTTACTAGGAGGGAATGATAAGGACCTGTGCGTCGGTTGGCGGGTGCCTTTCGATGAGCCTTTCGAGTCCCTCCCCCCTTAACTATACCTTTCCATGATCCGTTTGCTGCTGATCGTAACAATCGCATTGTCAACGCTTTCTGCCTTTTTTGCCTACAAGACTCGTGGTCGTGGGATGGAATCAAACGTGCAGCGTGAAAGCGCCGAAAAGAAGGTTCAGTCGACTGAGGCGCGTTTGGTGAAGGAAAAGAACGAGAAGAAGGAGATAGAGGCCAAGGCTAAAAAGTTGGAGAAAGAGGGTGGCGAGCACAAAGATCTGGCCGAGAGAACCAAGGAAGAGTTGGCCAAAGTCCAGGCAGAGACAGCTAAACTGGCGGCTGCGATGAAGGAAAAGGAAATGGAGGCGGCTAAGCTTAAGGAAGATATCGCGGCAATGCCTCGAGCTGACGTGGCCAAGGCCGCTGCCGCTGATGCGGAGGCGAAAGTCGTGGATCTGAAAACTCAATTGGATAAAGCGCAACAGGCGGCTCGAGAGAACGAGAAACGTGCGGAGGATCTGGCCAAGAAGATGGAAGAAGCCTCGAAAAAGAAGGAAGTGGATTCCCAAAGGGCCATTGTAGCCAAAAAAGAGGCAATCCGCAAAACCGTCGGTCAAATCGTGGCATACAATGAGGGCTGGAATTTTGTCGTAGTGAGCATTGGCGATAAGCACGGGGTGACTCCAGACAGTCAGCTTGAGGTGCTGAGGGACGGGAAGGCTATTGCCAAGCTTCGGGTCACTCAGGTGCAACCGACTCAGGCTACTGCTGGGGTTTCTTCCAAAGGGGTGAAATTCCAGCCAGGAGACACAGTGATATTTGCGCCTTCGGCAAGCTCCTCTTTTGGGGGCGCCTCTTTGGATACGGCTCGGATTCCCTAATTGGCTGCCAGCTAGTTTGCGCTTTTTCTAATGATTACGCTCCGGAACTTGGTTGTTTTGGTGGTCTTCGCTGGAGGATTCTCCGGCTGCGCTTCGACTCGGAGTGCAGAGAAGGATTCAGACAGTGTCAGCACGATTCCGTGGAATCGCCCTGCTACTTGGGAGGGCCGTGGGCCTCTGGGCGGGATGATGATGATGAATGGTAATTAATTGTTGGGCGGTGGGGAGGGGTGGTTTTTGGCTGCTGCCGGGCTTTGTCCTGAAGGTACTTTGATGCTAGTAAGTCCGTTTGCTCAGAATTCTTATGAAGTACCGTACGTACCTGATTTTTGGAGCTCCTGGTGCAGGCAAGGGCACCCAGGGGAAAATTCTCGGAACCATCCCGCGCTTTTTTCACTGTGCCTGTGGTGACGTGTTTCGTTCTCTGGATACACGTACGCCTTTGGGGCAGACCTTTTTGGAATATTCCAGCCGTGGTCAGCTGGTTCCGGATGCCATCACCGTCAAGCTGTGGATGGCTGTAATTGGCGACACGGTCGGAATGCACAAGTTTAAGCCGGACATCGATTCCCTTGTCCTCGATGGGATTCCCCGGAACATCGACCAGGCTAGAATCATGCAGGACATCTTGGACGTCCGTCGAGTGTTTCACCTTTCCTGTCCAGACCGAGAAGCCTTGATTTCCCGTCTTAAGAAACGGGCTCTGAAAGAGAATCGCTTTGACGATGCGAATGAGGAAACCATCCGGCGGCGGCTGGTCACTTACGAAGAAGAATCCGAGCCGGTCTTGGAGTTCTACGGACCCAGACTAGTGGTTAATGTGGATGCCACTCAAGTTCCCGTCAAAGTGGCGCACGACATCCTATCCGCGATCATTTCGGATCCGCAGGGTTAACGTCCTCTCGAATGCGCATTCTGTTTGTAGGTACTGGGGATATCGGCATTCCCACTCTGGAATGGCTGCGGAAATCCCGCCATACGTTGATTGGGGTTGTAACCCAACCTGACAAACCCGTGGGTCGCCATCAAGAGCTTCAACTTTCAGGGATCAAGCAGATCGCCCAACGCGAGGGGGTGCCTATTTTTCAACCAGTGAAAATCCGGGAGGCCGAGGTCCAGAAGTCACTCCGCGAACTTGATCCAGAGGTTCTTGTTGTTATTGCATATGGACAGATTTTGCCCCGGAGCGTTTTGGATATTCCGTCTGTGGCCTGTTTAAATCTGCACGCGTCGTTGCTGCCACTTCATCGTGGTGCCGCCCCGATTCAGGCGGCTATTGAGGCGGGCGACGCTGAATCAGGTATAGCCGTGATGTATATGGCTGAGGGTCTGGATACGGGTGACGTACTCCTTCAGCAGACCCTTCGCCTAGGACGTCGCGAGACCGGCGGTAGTCTTCATGACCGGCTGGCGCAAGCGGCGCCTCCGGCTTTAGAGGAAGCGCTGGAGTTGCTCGAACACGGCGTGGCCCCCCGGACGCCTCAGGAGAATGCCCGGGCCACCTATGCCGGCAAGCTTTCGAGGGAAGATGGCGAGATTTCCTGGAGCTCGCCTATTGCGGTTGATCGGCGGGTCCGTGCCATGAATCCATGGCCTGGCGCTTACACCTGGCTCCCAGTGGGGGGAGGGCGAAGGAAGCTAAAGGTGTTTTCAGTCATCCAGAGCCGGAATTTATCTGAAGGTGCGGTTTCAGGTACGGTTCTGCAGGTGGAACGAAGGGGAATTCTCGTTGCAGCAGGGGAACGTTCTGTGTGGCTAACGGAGGTGCAACTAGAAGGAAAACGCCGTATGCGGGTGGCTGAGTTTTTGCGGGGTACCTCAGTCAATGTCGGGATTTTTTTCGGTGGCAGCGGGCTTCCTTGACGATAGTGCGACTGCACGCATGATCTATGCGGTATGTCGCAATCTTCTGTTTCCCCGGTAGTGCCCGAACAGGGCTGGCACGTTCTCCATCTCTTCTACCGTATTGAACACGGTCAATGGTCACTACTGACCTCGGAGGAACAGATTGCTGCCAAGACGCAGCTGGCTCAGCTTATCCAGGATATTCGGGCGACTGAAAGTACTCAGTTTCTTGTGTTTAGTGTCGTATCTCCGAAGGCGGACATTGGCTTTATGCTCCTGACTCCGGATCTGCAAACTGCCAACGGGTTCGAGAAGCGGATCTCGCTCGGTCTTGGTCCCGATGTGCTTACCCCGGTCTACAGTTTCTTTTCGCTCACCGAGGAGAGTGAATATGTCACTACGGCTGAAGAGTATGCCCTCACACTCGAGAAGGAACAGGGACTCCAGCCTGAAACTCCCGAGTTTCAGAAAGCCTTGAGCGAATTCCAGGCGCGAATGGCCAAATACGGGAAGGACAAGTTGTATCCAAATCTACCTGTATGGGAGGTGCTTTGCTTTTACCCAATGAGCAAGCGCAGGGCTCCAGGACAGAACTGGTATGCTCTCTCCCACGAAGAACGTAAAAATTTGATGGCGGGACACGGTCGCGTGGGACGCCAATATCACGGAAAAATTCTTCAGCTTATCACGGGAAGCACGGGTCTGGATGATGCGGAATGGGGTGTAACTCTCTTTGCGCACGATACATATTACATCAAAGATATCGTTTATAAGATGCGCTTCGATCCGGTAACGGTGAACTATGCTGAGTTTGGCGACTTTTATATTGGCCTGACTTTACCGTTGGACGAGCTCTTCCGTCGTTTGATGCTCTGAGTGGAGGCTCAGAGTCGTGGGGCGTGAGATCGCGTATGGATCCATTAATTCAAAAGCAGGAAGCCCTCCGGCAAATCCTGCGAGATTATTCCCCGCTACTCATCGCGTATTCCGGAGGGGTCGACAGCGCATATCTCCTCGCGGAAGCGCGACGCACGCTCGGTCGGGAAAAGATGCTGGGTATTATTGCGGATAGCGCAAGTCTTCCCCGGCGGGCTTTGTCCGAGGCTTTGGCCCTGGCGAAGGATTTGGATGCCCCGGTTGAGGTGGTTCTGACGCGTGAATTATCTAATCCGGATTATGCGCAAAACCCATTGAACCGGTGTTATTTTTGCAAAGCGGAGTTGTTTCAGCAGTTAGAACGGCTTGCCGCTGAACGAAATTTCCGCGGCTTGGCTTACGGTGAAAATGCCGACGATATGCGGCAGGTTCGGCCCGGGCGTCAGGCGGCGGCGGAGTTTTCCATTCTCGGCCCGCTGCGTGATGCAGGACTGACCAAACAAGAGATCCGGAGTTTGTCTCGTCAGATGGGCCTTCCTACAGCGGATGCGCCCGCTCAACCTTGTCTTTCTTCCCGGATACCGCATGGCACCGCCGTAACGACTTCCGCACTTGCGATGGTCGAGGCCGGGGAGGAGTGGGTACGGAGTCTTGGATTTTCGGTGTTCCGCGTCCGACATATCCTTCCTGCCGAAGGGGAGGCCATGGCCAAAGTGCAAATTGCGCCCGCCGAGATGTCCCGTATCACCTCTGTTCACGTGGAGTTGGAGGCAGGACTGCTTGCGGTTGGTTATTCGAAAGTGGAAATTGACCCGGCTGGATACGCACCTTCCTAAAACGCAATCAACCGCGCCTCTGAGAAGGAGCGGCTGATAAAAGCGATCTGGAAAAGAAGTTTATCCGCGGATTTCCCGCAACATCTGTTCGTTGGTTGGAAACTTTTTTAGATAAAATAACAGGCGGTCAATAGCATCCATTGGCCGGCAACCCGCGAGCCCGCGGCGGATCAGGTGGATTTTCTGCAAAGCGTCAGCGGGAACCAGTAACTCTTCGCGCCGGGTGCCGGACTGGAAGATGTCGGCTGCAGGATAGATACGTTGCTCGGAAATCTTGCGATCCAATACCAGTTCCATGTTTCCAGTACCTTTAAACTCCTGGAAGATAAGCTCATCCATGCGGCTTCCCGTTTCAATTAGGGCCGTAGCGATGATGGTCAGAGAGCCTGCTTCTTCCGTATTCCGGGCTGCCGCGAATAATTTTCGGGGAATCTCCAAGGCCCGGGCGTCAATGCCGCCTGACATGGTCCGACCTCCGGTGGTTGCGTTGTTGAAGGCGCGTCCTAACCGGGTGATCGAATCTAGGAGGATAAAAACGTCGCGGCCAGATTCCACCAAGCGTTTGGCCCGTTCGATGGCAAGCTCGGCTATCCGGGTATGGCTGCGAACGTCCATATCGTTGGAGCTCGCCATGATCTCTGCAGACGGCACGGTGTGTTTAATTTCGGTGACCTCTTCAGGCCGTTCGTCCACCAAGAGGATGATGAGTTTGACGTCGGGATGATTTAGCACCATTGCGTCGGCAATGTGCTGCAGCAGCGTGGTTTTACCAGTGCGGGGAGGCGCCACGATGAGTCCTCGCTGACCTTTTCCAATCGGAGTCACCAGATCGATCACTCGGGTGGTATAACGTTCCGGTTTGGTTTCCATCCGGAGTGGTTCCTGCGGATTAATGACGGTAAGTTCTTCAAAAGTCGGACAGAGGCGCGACTTTTCGGGATCGTCGTCGTTGACTGTGAGGATCTTGTGCATCTGCTGGCCCCTGCCGCCCTTGCGGACATCGCCTTTGACCCACTGACCGTCGCGCAGGTTGAAGCGCCGGACCATTTCAGGAGAAACAAAGATATCAGCGGGGCTCTGGGTGAAGCCCCTGCGAGCGTCTCTGAGAAACCCGAAGCCCTTGCCTGAAATTTCGATAATTCCCTCGCCTACAAACAGTTCATCTTCGCGCGGTGGGGGTAGATCGTGGGCGGCTTCAATCGGTGCCCGGTCCAAATCGTCTTGTCGCCCGCCACGTCCACCCCGCTCCGGGCGTCCGCCGCGTCGCCCGCCTTGGTGCCTGTCATTCCGATCTTTTCGATCATTCCGGTCCCGACGATTCTCTGGCCGGTTGTCATGGCGGTGATCATGCTGCCGGTTTTCCAACCGCGGCGATGCCAAAGACTCCTGGGCGGCAGACATTGCCGCTTGGGCGGTCATAGGCGCGGAAGCGATGGGTTGTGGCACAACTGAAACGGGACGAGTATCCGCGCCGCGCTGGTCGTTAGCCGCAATACCAATAGGGGCTGTTTTACCTTCCTGCTCCATTTGTTTTGCAACATGGAGGGGGACGTACACTGGGTAAGGTCTGCGATGGGATTCGCTTGGGGGGCCGACTGGCCGCGCCGGAACCGGGGGGAGACCATCCTGGCTGACTGAGGAGCGTGGGGCAACGTTCGGTTGGGAGGGTGACCAAGTGTCTTCCGTGGATGGCTTGGGTTGATTTCCTTCCGTAAACGGCTGCAGGTTATCTCTTTGCGCTGTAGGTTGAGGAGCTGCTGTTGGGGTGGTTGGGCCTGAGGGTTCGGAAAGGGGAAGAAGCGGCTGCTTTTCGACGTCGCCTGCCAAAGATTTGGCCGAGGCGCGACGGCGGGCCGGTTTGACCGAGCTGGGAACTTCCTCTTGTGAGGGGCTTTTGCCCTCTGAAGCTGCCGGTTTGGTTGTTCGGGAGGATTTGCGGGGTGCTTTTACGACTGTAAGAACCGGGGAAAGGGGGGGCGTGATGCTTCCTGAGTCTGCGGTAACCGGAGCGGACGCAGCCTTTAGAGCGCGTTTTCTCGTGGGCTTCTTTTCAGGAGGCCGCGGTGAAGCCGTCTCGTGGTTGGAGTTCTCTGTAGCGGACTCGGTCATAGCGAAATTGGGATCAAAACTGTGAGGGGGGCTCCATGCTGCATGGGGCGCAAAAATTTCAGGGGGAAGGCGTTGGGTGAGGTTCGGGTCTATTCCGAAGAGCTGCGCAGGGGCGGAGGAGTGGCACGCTGGAAATGCGCTTTTCGGGGAACGACCCGAGACCACTCACGGCGGCCCATTGTCAGGACAAACGGATTGAGGAGATAACTAAACCTCGATCGCTTAGGTTGCGCTTTGAGCGCCATTGTACCCCCAGCGTTGAGGAGAATCTATTCGGAGAGAATTCCACCTCAGGAACCCGAACAGACTCTTCCACATTCCCAGAGGATTCTCGATGCGTCAAACGAAAAGGTTTCGGGTGATCTCTTCTCGTTGCGCCAGCAGAACCTACACGCACGGTTCTCCCCAAGGCCGATGACCCCAATTGATCGGGACGGTTGCCTTCTGTGCACTCTTTCGCGTTGAATCAGTTTTAGCCGCACCATTTGTCCCATGAAGCTTCGTAATCAAATCATCGCTCTCGCGTGTCTCCTTGCATTTGCAGCTTTGGGAGTGCTTTACGTGCGGATGTGGGTGGTCCAAAAACCGCGCCAAATCATTTTGTTTGTGAGCGATGCCCTGGCGACCCGTCCGCTGGCCGCCGCCCGACTCTACGCCGGCGGGGCCGGTTACCGTCTCGATCTGGAAAGTTTTCCTCACACCGCGCTTCTTCGGAATCCAAGCGAGGAATTTTCCATTCCCGATACCGCGTCGGCTGCTACGGCGATTTCCACCGGAAAACGCACCCGGCATCGTTCCGTGGCCACCACCGGGACCGGCCGCGCCCTGGACACTATTTTGGAACGCGCCTCCAAAACGGGCCGCGCCATTGGCCTGATCACCAACTCGACCTTAACTGCGCCGTCTGCGGCTGCTTTTTATGCTCACACGACTCGCCCTAATGAAACCGAGGGACTCGCGCTTCAACTTTTTGAGCGTGATTGGGTAAAGGTGGCGCTCGGAGGGGGCGCCACCGATTTCCAACCCGAAGGTGCGGGTGGCCGTAGAAAGGATGGGCGCGATTTGGTCGGCGAATGGCAGGCCAAAGGCGTTCAGGTTGTCCGAAGCAAGGCGGAGTTGGAAGGGACCGGTGGCGGAGAATCCGGGCGTGTGGTGGGGTTATTCAGTCCGGGGCCTTTGGCATTTTCCAATCAGATGGAGTCCGGCAGTCAACAGCCCTCGTTGGCTGATATGACGCGGCGGGCCATTTCATTGTTACGCGGTCAGCGCGGTGGATACGTGTTGGTGGTAGATGCGGCTCTGTTCACCACGGCTTGCGAGGCCAATCAGGCGGAGCGCGCCCTTCGGGAGGTGCTGGCGCTCGACGAAGCGGTAGCCGTAGCGCGGAAGGAAGCGGGAGATAAGGCGCTAATCCTCGCTGTCGGCCGCCACGGCACCGGAGGGCTTACTCTGAGCGGTTACCCACTTCGTGATCAAAAGCGCTCTGACTTCCTGGGACTTTCGCCGGAAGGGTATCCGTATTTGAGCTGGGCCACCGGCCCCAACGGGCCACAGCCCGGCGTTGCCACTGTTCGAAACGAGCCTGCGGCAGTCGGACTTCCCTCCGCGCTGAGTTCCGCTGAAGACATGCTTGGTGTTGGGCGCGGCCCCGGAGCCGAGCGGTTGAATGGATTTCAAGAAAACACGGTCGTGTTTTCGATCTTGAAAGAGGCCCTCTAAAAAGACGTCTGAGAGCGTCCCCAAACACGACTCTGTATTTTATCTATGGCAATTCTCGTCACTGGTGGTGCCGGCTTTATCGGCTCGAATTTTGCGCACAGCTGGCTCGCGGTTTCGTCCGAGCCAATTGTTGTGCTCGATAAACTGACTTATGCCGGTAATCCGGCCAACCTCAACGGTGCTCACGGGGATCCGCGTTTCTCCTTCGTTCATGGAGATATTGCCGATCGCACGCTAGTTTCTCAACTTCTCACCGAACGCGGAATCCGCGCCGTGCTTAATTTTGCGGCCGAGAGTCACGTCGACCGGTCCATCCACGGGCCCGGGGAATTTATCCAGACCAATGTGGTCGGAACGTTCGAGCTCTTGGAGGCGGTACGCGCTTATTGGAGCGCTCTGTCGGAGGTTCCCAGAAAGGAATTCCGCTTCCTGCATGTTTCCACGGACGAAGTGTACGGCTCCCTTGGGGCACAGGACGCGGCGTTTACTGAAACCCATCCTTACCAGCCCAATAGTCCCTACTCCGCTTCAAAGGCGGCTAGCGACCATCTCGTCCGGGCCTATCACCACACCTACGGGTTGCCGGTGCTGACTACGAATTGTTCGAATAACTACGGGCCATTTCATTTTCCCGAGAAGTTAATCCCTCTCGTCATCCTCAACGCTCTGGGGGGCAAGCCTCTGCCGATCTATGGCGATGGCAGCAATGT
>CAMCYN010000063.1 GCA_945883955.1 Akkermansia muciniphila | reverse complement strand
AGTTCTTGCGGAGTCATGGTTGGAATCGGGTAAGGAAAAGAACAGGGAGGGGATTAACAGCCCGTAGGTCATCATACAAGTCAGCGGCTTGTCTTTTTTTGAATAAAGAGGCGAGATCAGGCGGGAACAGCACCAAAGATTTCCATGAGGCGTTCGCGGCTATTGATGAGATGCAACCTCATGGCCGCCCCCGCCGCACTCGGGTCCTGCCTCGCGATAGCCGCCACAATCTCCTCATGCTCTGCATCCCTGCGCTGCAAAAAGTGAGCAGATCTCCCGCTTTCTAGGTAACTCGCGTTTAGGCGCATACGCGGCACAAGCCCCCCGGTAAAGCACCCCATAATATCGATCATGTAACGGTTTCCAGTCGCCTGCACAATGAGCAGATGCAGACGCTGGTCCAACTCCTGGGAAGGCTCTCCCCGGGCCGTACTCAAAACCAGCGAATCCATCAGAACCCGCATTTCCGCAAGCTGGGCCGGGGTGCGACGCTGGGCGGCAAACGCGGCGCCTTCCGTTTCCAGACTGACCCGCACCTCCATCACCGCAAGGACATCCTGACGACTCTCAGCAGACGGCAAGGCACTCCCGCCGACGGCCTCCACAGGCAACACAAAGGTGCCCACTCCCTGGCGGGTTTGCACCAAACCAAGAGCTTGCAGTCTGGAAAGCGCCTCCCGCACCACAGTCCGGCTAACTCCATACTCCTGCATGATTTCCATTTCCGATGGCAACTTCTGCTGCACCGCCATCGTGCCGTTTTTAATCAACCGCTCGAAGTGCTCGACCAGACCGCTGGAAAGATTCCCGGCCTTCCGTTTGAGGGTGAGCAGCGAGTGATCAGAAGGGCACATAGGAAGGGATAAAAGGCGAAAACCAGGAGCCGGAAAGGTGCGAGCCATCTTGTAGGATGTCGTACAGGTAGACCAGTAAATAGCGCGCCCCCCCTTCCCCCTCTTTTGTCGCGCCGATTTAGGGTGCCGGATCGGACTTCGGCTTCCCGTTCGGTCAATCATTCCGCGAAGTTGGCTTTATTACGAAAGCCCACGTTCATTTTTGTTACGTTGGAACCCTTTCCCGGAAACACCCCACATCCCCCATGTTAGACGAGCACGATCAGGAGCGCTTTATGCGCCTATGGACCTCAGCACAACCCGCCGTGGCAAACTACATCCACGCCCTGGTCCGAAACCACTCCGACGCCAAAGACATCCTGCAGGAAACAGCCCTCGTTCTTTTCCGTCGCTTCCCCGAATACGACAACACCCGTCCCTTCGTTGCCTGGGCGCTTGGCTTCGCACGCTTTCAGGCCCTCGGTTTTCATAGGGATCAGGGCCGGTGTCCGGTCATTTTTGATGAAGAGGTGCTCGACGGACTCACCCGACACTGGGTGCAACTCGCCCCAAAAACCAATGAACGCACGGCCGTTCTGGAAGTGTGCATGGAACGCCTCGCCGCTCGCGCCAGACAGATTGTGACGCTTCGATACTTTGAGAATCTCAACGCCGAGGAAATCGCCCACCAACTCAAAGCGCAGGGATCCGCAATTCGCGTAGCGCTCCAGCGCATCCGCACACAGTTGCACGACTGCGTGACCCAACAACTCAAGCCGGAGGGCAGACCTGTATGAATTCCGTGGACTCACTCATTTCCAAGTATCTTGACGGAAGCCTTACTGCCGAAGAAGGCGCCGCCCTCAATGAGTGCCTCAAAAGCACCCCGGGGGAACTGCGCAAATTTACAGAGCTTCTGATGCTCGATCAGGAGATCCGCCAAACAGTCCACGCCCGGGCCGAGCAACAGGCAGGAGCCGCTTTTGTGGAACAAAACAGCCCCATCGAAACCTCCCGCACGCCGCCGCAGACGATCTGGCGGCAATGGCGACCCCTCACAGCAGCAGCCTCCATCGGAGTTCTGGTCGGCCTGCTCTTCTCCCCGGCAACCTCGGCCCTGGTGGCCGAACGCCGGATCTGGCTCGAGGGCTTTGAAGGATCGGCAACGACCACCCTGGCAGGCATTCCCTCCAGGCCCGGATCCTGGTCGGGAGATGAAGCACATATAGTTGGCCCCGAGAATCGTATCACTCCCAGACAGGGGCAAAAGATGCTCCGGTTTGAACGCGCAACTTATCCCGGGGAAAACGCCCCGAGGAGTTCCTGGAGCGACATTTACCGTCTCGTAGAGGTGAGTGAACTTGGCGGCGCAATCGGAGAACAAACCACCGTTCGCCTCTCCGCAAGTTTTGCAGCAGCCCCCTTTCCCGACGGCGAAGAATACGCCTGTAACGTCGGGTTGTACGCCCTGGAGAACGATCCGGCATCCAGCTCCGCCCCCCTCGCTCTCGTCTCAATCCGCGATAGTAGCATTGCCACAGGCTCAAGGCACATGCCTCTGAAGCGCACGGGCAGCTGGCAGGTCCTCAGCCAGGAACTGATCGTGCCACCCCAGGCCCGCTTTCTCCTCATCCACCTCGCGATGGTTGAAAAACTCCCCAACCGCACCTCGGGAACTGCCAGTTTCCGAGCTCATTACCTGGACGACGTTCGTCTGGACGTCCTCAAACCCGGTTCACGCTGAAGCTCTATGTCCCCCCAATCCCAAACCTCCCAGCCCCTCACGCGGCGCACCTTCCTGCGCGCCACCGGTGCCACCCTCGCGCTGCCTTTTCTGGAAGCCCTCGCCCCCAGAGCGGCGCGTGCCAGTGATCCCATCACTCCCCCGCGACGCATGGTTTGTATCATGACCAATACGGGGCTCATTCCGGCCAACTTCTTCCCGACGCAGGCTGGGCCGGACTACGAAGTCACCCGTTACATGGCGCATCTCACCGAGCATCGGCAGCAGATGACCTTGATTGGTGGCGTGTCGCATCCGGACAATTCGGGCGGGCACATGGTGGAAAAGAGCTTTCTCACCGGAGCACGATTTCCAGCCTCGCCCACTTTTAAAAACAGCATCTCGCTGGATCAATTGGCGGCCGAATCCATCGGCCATCTGACACGATTCCCGTTCCTTTCGCTTGGCGTAAATGAGAAACACGACGGCCTGCTGTCGGTCACTCGAAACGGCGTCTTTCTTCCCCCGGAGTTCAGTCCGTCCAAACTTTATCACCGTCTTTTTAGTCCCGACACTCCTGAGGAAAACCAGAGCCGGCTCCGGGAAATCCGAAATCGAACCAGCATTCTGGATTTCGTGAACGAAAAGGCCAAACGCCTTGAACGCTCCTTAGGCGCTGCGGACCGGGATCGCCTCGACCAATACTTCACTTCAGTGCGCGAGCTCGAACAACGCCTCAAACAGGCCGAAGACTGGCAGCAGCGTCAAAAGCCACACACCACCGCCGATGCGCCAAAGGATATCTCCGACACGAGCCAGGATCCGGATCGCGCAGCCCTCATGTACGACATGGCCCGACTTGCGCTTGAAAGCGACAGCACACGGCTGATCACCCTCTACCTCAATCCTCTGGAGGTAACCCTCAAGCTCCCCGGAGTTCACGACCGAACCCATTCGCTCACCCATCACGGAAACGAGCCCGAGAAACTCGAACAACTCGCCAAAATTGAAGAGGCTGGCATCCGCAATCTGGGCCGTTTTTTAAGCGGTTTATCCGGAGTGCGAGAAGGCGACAAAACCCTGCTCGACCAGACCATGGTGCTGTTTGGATCCAACATGGCCAGTGGCAACTCCCACTCGAACACGAATCTCCCCATCCTACTCGCGGGAGGGGGCTTCCGACACGGACAACATTTACAGTTCGACCTCAAAAACAACACCCCTCTCTGCAACCTCTACGTAAGTATGCTCCAGAGGCTCGGCCTCGAAACCGACAAATTTGCCTCCAGCACGGGAACCCTCTCCGGCCTCGATCTCGTATGACCAAACGTCCCTCCCCCGCCCTGTGGCTGACGTGGTGCGTCGCGCTGGTTTTGTGCCCCGGCACCAGTCGCGCAAACGAGCTCCGCCCCTTTCTCGAAGAGCACTGCTTCGATTGCCACGATACTTCGACCAAAAAGGGCGGCCTCGACCTGGCCTCAATGTCGTTCAATCCCGAGGAACGCGGGCAGTTTGAAACGTGGGTGCGCGTTCATGACCGCATTGAGAGCGGCGAAATGCCGCCCAAAAAGCGCGACCAACCACCGGCGGCCGATCGCGAAAAACTTCTGAAGGTTTTAGACGAAAAACTGCACACCGCGGATTCACAAGCCCGGGCCATTCAGGGACGCACTCTGGTTCGCCGACTGACGGCGCAGGAGATCGAGTATGCGCTGCGCGACCTGCTTTCTCTTCCCGCTCTGCGTCTCAAGGAGGCTCTTCCGGAAGACGAAAGACGGCACGGCTACAATAAAATCAGTGAGGCACTCGATCTCTCCAACATCCACCTGTCCAAGATTATGGATGCGATGGACGGAGCGCTCACCGCGGCCATTGCCACCCGGAAGGACCCGCCTCCGGTGTATCGCAAACGCTTTTATCCGACCTCGGGAACTGAAACGTGGCTGCCCCTGGGCAGAGGCGATGCCGTCCTTTTACGGGATAAACAGTTCGACCCGCTGTGCCCGTTGCCGGACCCCACCAAACGGGTTCAGGATAATAATGCCATCGATCTGGCCTATCAGAAGGAACGCATGAAGCTGGTGGACGGACTCGGCCTGCGCCAGCACGAAGGAGCCGTCGGCTTTTTCACCGGGCCAGTCGACAAGGATTTCCGGCGCAGCCTGCAGTTTGCGCCCGTCCATGCGGGCCGCTACCGCATCCGGACGTCGGCGTGGAGCTTTTGGTGGGATACAGGACGAGTCAGCGCGCCCCCTCGCACCGAATCGTTTATGCTCTCGGTCTGGCTTCCGGAACCGGGACCCCGGTTTGACCATTCGGCCTCGCGGCGGCTTGGTATGTTTGATCTGACCTCGTTGGAGTCGCAAGTTCATGAAGGCGTCCACTGGCTGGATGCGGACGAGGAACTGCTTTTTGAAATAGGCACCCCGACTGGTTACGAAAAGAAAACCGGACGCTTCCCATCCTCAGAACCGGGGTCGGCCGCGACCTACAGCGGGCCGGGAATAGCCCTCGACTGGTACGAGGTGGAAGGTCCCCTTTTTGAACAATGGCCACCGCCAAGTCATCGGGCGCTGTTTGGCGATTTACCCATCAAACCGTTTGATCCCGCCACGGGCCAGCGGCCCCCTAGCCGCCCTGTCGTTAAGCAGATCGCGGTCAACGCGCGCCCCACCAATGGCGAACTTTCCAAGGAGGACACGGCCCCTCCGCTGGCCACCGTAGCGACAGACCGCCCCCTGGAAGATGCCATGTCTCTTCTGGGTGCCTTTCTGCCACGCGCCTTTCGACGGCATGTCAGCAAGGACGAAATCTTGCACTATGTGATGATTGCCAAACAGAAACTCGACGCCCGAGACACCTTCGAAGACGCCATGCGCGAAGCGTACAAAACCGCTTTGTGCTCTACGGACTTCCTGTTCGTGGGCGAATCAAACAGCGCAAATCCTAAGAACAAATCGATCCAGCTTCCGGATCGTGCACTCGCAGAGCGTCTCTCGCTGTGGTTCTGGAACACGCTGCCGGACGAAAAGCTGCGGTCGCTGGCGGAGAATGGAACACTTCATCTGCCGGCCACCTTGTTTGATCAGGTCGAACGTCTCCTCGATGATCCAAAGTCCGAGCGTTTCATCGCGGACTTTCTCGACCAATGGCTGGACCTGCGAAAACTCGACGCCTCCAAACCGGATCACCGCACCTACCCCGAATTCCGAGCGCCGCTTCGCGAAAGTATGCCCGCCGAATCACGCGCCTTTTTTCGCGAGCTGCTGGCAAAGGACCTTGGCGTCTCCCACCTCGTTTCGTCGGACTTCGCGATGGTCAACCAAAGCCTCGCCGAGCTTTATGGAATTCCGGACGTCGTCGGCAGCGCAATCCGCCGGGTGGCCCTGGCGCCCGAAAGTAAACGCGGCGGATTCATCACCCAAGCGAGCGTATTAAAGGTCACGGCCAACGGCACCACAACCTCGCCCGTCACGCGGGGTGTGTGGATTAATGAACGGATTTTGGGCAACCCAATTCCGCCACCGCCCCCCGGAGTTGCGGCCGTCGAGCCGGACACGCGCGGGACAACCACCATCCGTGAACAACTCGACAAACACCGCTCCGACGCCAACTGCGCCGCTTGCCACGCCAAGATCGATCCGCCGGGATTTGCGCTCGAAAGCTTCGATGTCATTGGCGGCTTCCGGGAGCGGTATCGTTCCCTGGGGAAGGGAGACCCAAACAACGTGACGTTCGCAGCCGGCTGGAAGCCCCACTACAAACTGGCCAAACCCGTGGACAGTGCAGGGCAACTTTCTGGCGGAGAATCCTTCGCAGATATTGGCGGATTTCGCTCCTTGTTACTCAAGAATCCCGAGGTGCTCGCGACCAACATGGTCCGTCAGTTTTTAATGTATTCGACCGGGACGGAGCCCCACTACTCCGACCGCCGCGCCATTGCACAGATTGTCCAGCGCACTAAAGACAGCGGCTATGGGATTCGTTCGCTGATTCACGAGATCGTGCAGAGCGAACTTTTCCTGCGGAAGTAGGAACAATACGGAAGTGAGCGTTACCGGCCCCAGCGCTCGGGGGCGGACAACAAAAAGCCCGGGGCACACAAACGGCACCCCGGGCTTAGCTAGAACAGTCGCAGAGTGGCCTACAGATCGGTCACCGCACCGAGAGAAGCAGTCGTGACGGTGCGGGCATATTTGGCCAACACTCCGCGTGTATAATTGGGCTTGGGTGCCTTCCACTTGGCCTTCCGCTTGGCGAGGTCTTCGGCGGAGACATCCAGGGTGAGCTGGCGGGAAACGGCATCAATGGTGATGACATCCCCGTTTTTCACCAACGCCAGAGGCCCGCCCAACGCAGCTTCCGGCGTGATGTGACCCACCACAAATCCGTGCGATCCACCGGAGAAACGGCCGTCGGTGATCAAGGCGACATCTTTGCCCAGACCTTTGCCCATAACGGCACTGGTGGGTGAAAGCATTTCGCGCATGCCCGGCCCGCCCACAGGTCCCTCGTGCCGGATCACGATGACGTGTCCCTTCTTAACTGTGCCGTCGAGGATGGCCTTAAGCGCGTCCTGTTCGTTTTCGAACACCAAGGCTTTGCCCTTAAAGGTGAGACCCTCTTTTCCGGAGATCTTGGCCACAGCTCCTTCGGGCGCCAGATTTCCATGAAGCACCACAAGGTGGCTTTCGGCCTTAATCGGGTTGGAGAAGGGACGAATGATCTCCTGATTACGCGGGTAGGCTTTTACCTTCTTGAGATTCTCGGCGAGGGTTTTTCCAGTGACGGTGAGGCAGTCGCCGTGCAGGAGTTTTTCCTCCAGAAGCATCTTCATGAGGGGCGCCTGTCCCCCGACTTCGATGAGTTCGCTCATCATGAACCGGCCGCTTGGCTTCAGATCGGCGAGCACAGGAACGCGTTTGCCGATTTTGTTAAAGTCTTCCAAATCCAGCTTCACGCCGGCGGAATGCGCCATGGCGATTAAGTGCAACACGGCGTTGGTCGACCCGCCCAGGGCGATCACCAGGGTGATGGCGTTTTCGAAAGACTGGCGGCTCAGAATGTCGCTGGGACGGATGCCGCGTTTAATCAGTTCGACCACCGCCAGACCGGCAGCGCGTGCATCCTGAAGTTTGGCGGCGGACATAGCGTTCTGGGCGCTCGAATTGGGAAGGCTCATGCCGAGCGCCTCAATGGCCGAAGCCATCGTATTGGCCGTGTACATCCCGCCGCAGGAACCGGCCCCGGGGATGGATTCTTCCTCAATCAGCGAAAGTTCTTTTTCGTCCACCAGACCGTTGGCGTGAGCGCCGACCGCTTCAAAACAGCTCACGATATCCAGTTTACGGCCGGCAATGGCATCTGCGCGCTCTTTGCGGAGACGTTTTGCGGCCAGCACCCCATTGATACATCCGGGAAGGATCGTTCCGCCGTAAACAAAGACGGAGGGACGATTCAAACGGGCAAGAGCGATGAGGCAACCCGGCATGTTTTTATCACAGCCGCCTATGGCCACCACTCCGTCAAAACCCTGGCAACCGACCACCGCTTCAATCGAGTCGGCGATGATCTCTCTGGAAACCAGCGAGTATTTCATGCCTTCGGTTCCCATGGAAATCCCATCGGAAATGGTGATGGTATTGAAGATGAGGCCCTTTCCACCGGCGGTGTTCACTCCGGCCTCGGACTGGCGGGCCAGACCGTCGATGTGCATGTTGCAGGGGGTAACCATGCTCCAGGTCGAGGCGATCCCGATCTGGTTTTTCTTAAAGTCATCCCGCGTAAAGCCCACTGCGTGTAGCATAGCCCGGCTAGCGGCTCTTTCCGCGCCATCCACAACCTCCGAAGACCAACGGCGGTTTAAGGAGGCGGAATCAGCAGTTTTTTTCGACTTTGAGGCGGACGGAGTACTCATAAGGGAGGAAGGAATAAAACCCTTACGTTACCCCAAAATCCCCCTACTGGCAAGCAGCCCCAGTAAGGGTCTCGACGCTTGGGGAATCACGGTTCATTATTCTCTCTAAAAATCCCCCATGCCGCTTGTTGTTCTGCTATTAACGTTTGCTATTTTATCGGGGCTTTTCAGCGCGATAAAGGTCTGGAAACGCGCGCGAACCCAGGGCGAGCGCGCGCTGTTAAGCCGAATTGGACTCTTCTCGGCGGCTGGAGTGCTTTTTATCGGAGCACTCCTGTTTCGGTTACCCATCAAATACCTTCTGCTGGCGCTGCCACCGGTGTTTTTTGTGATAGTTATCACGAACAAAGTATTCCATTCCGCCAGACAACGTGTCCGCCAGACACCTCCGGCAGACATCGAGACCATGAAACGGCTCAACTAAACTCATCGACCAGGTTCGTTCAAACACCCACGCCACCATGCACCCCCTCAAACTCCTCCCTCTCAAACTGCTTTGTGCAGTCGCTTCATTAAGCGCCCCGCTAAGCTCCTTCGGCGCTGATGCCCCTTCCATAAAACCCGCTCCCACCACCGTGAATAAAGAAGAACTCCGCGCCAAGCTCACGCCCGAGCAATACGCCGTCACCTGTAACGCCGCCACCGAACCGCCCTTCAAAAACGCTTACTGGAACAACCACGCCGCAGGGATCTACGTGGATGTCATCGACGGCGAAGCGCTCTTTGCCTCCAATCACAAGTTTGATTCCGGCTCGGGTTGGCCAAGTTTCTTCCAACCGCTCACCAAAGGGACCATCACCGAAAAGGAAGATCGCACCCACGGAATGGTCCGTATTGAGGTGGTTTCCACCAAAAGCGGCGCCCATCTCGGCCACCTTTTCCCTGACGGTCCCCGCCCCACGGGGATGCGTTACTGTATTAATTCCGCCTCCCTACGCTTTATCCCGGTAGCCGACCTCGAAAAGGAAGGATACGGAAAGTGGAAATCCGTTTTTGAAGCGACCCCTGCATCCAAAGCTCCCGCCACCGACAAAAAGTAGACGTCCTGCGCCCGGCCTTACGAACGCCCGAAACATCCGCCCGATTCCCCGCCCCCTGTAAATATCCCATGAGATTCCTTCGCCTTTTGCCCGCGTATGTTTGACATCAGTATTCGCGGTAAAATGGTGCAGCGAGCCCTCTTGGTGAGCGCTTATCTGGGGCCCGGGGAAAAAGCGACCGCTCAGAACCTGCTGCTTGAGCTGGAAGAATTGGTAAACACCCTCGGGATCCCAATCGTCGACCGGATGCTGGTGCACATGCGCGAAACCCATGCCCGGCTCCTGATCGGGGCGGGAAAAGCCGACGAAATAGCCGCCCACATCCGGGAACTCGGTCTGGACGCCCTTATTTTCGATAATGAACTGACACCCAGCCAGCAGCGCAACTGGGAGACCCTCACCGGCGTCACCGTCATCGACCGACAGGAGGTGATTTTGGATATTTTTGCCCAACGGGCCCAAACCAGCGAGGCACGCCTCCAGATCGAACTGGCACGGATGGAATACGCGCTGCCCCGGCTCACCCGGGCCTGGGGCCATCTTGTGCGTCAGGGCGGCGGCATTGGAGCGAAAGGCGAAGGGGAATCGCAACTCGAGCAGGACAAACGCCAGGTGCGCGTCCGGATTCTGAGGCTCAAACGGGAACTCGAAGAAGTTCGTTCGGCCAGGTCCACCCGGCGAAAAGACCGTAAAAGGGCGCCCGTTCCTAATGCGGCCATTGTAGGCTACACCAACGCCGGCAAATCCTCCCTGCTGCGCCGCCTGACCGGAGCGGATGTGCTGGTGGAAAACAAGCTGTTCGCCACTCTGGACACCACCACGCGCAAGGTGGCCCTCCCTAACCACCAGCCCCTGCTACTCACCGACACGGTTGGTTTCGTACGCCGACTCCCCCACCGCTTGGTGGAATCCTTTCGCGCCACCCTGGAAGAATCGGTGGTGTCCGATTTTCTGATTCACGTCATGGACGCCTCGCAGCCGGAGGTGCTCGAGTTTTACCAAACCACGATGAAGGTGCTCGCGGATTTGGGAGCAGAATCCAAAGAAATGCTCCTTGTTTTTAACAAAATCGATCTCGTTCCCGATAAAACCACCCTGGAACCGCTCCGGCACCAGTTTCCGGACGCACATTTTGTCTCTATCCACACCGGGGAAGGGATGGAGGGCCTTCTGGAGCACATGGCCGAGCAAGTTTCCACCGGATCGAAGATCTGCACCCTGGTGTTACCTGCGGCCGACGGGGAGCGGCTGGCCAAGTTGCACCGAGCCGCCAAGGTGCTCGAAACCCACTACATAGACGACAAAGTTCACATCACGGCCGTAATCCCCTCCAGGCTTCTCGAAGAGTACGCGTCCTACAGTGAGCAAACCTCCGTCTAAAAATGTGGCTAGCCCCGCCCTGTTGCCTTTAACAAGCTAAGGGGATTGGCGCAAAACACGCTTCGTCCGCACTACCCCTGCGCCTTCCTTTTTATCTTCACCGCTCATGACTCCGGACCGCCTCGCAGACAAACTTTCCCCCGAGCAAACGCCCGCTACGGCCAGCACAGATACACTGACGTTGGAACTGGGGGATTTTCTGCATCGCATCCCCCGAGGGATGTTAAACGAGGACGCCCCTCACGACACCACTCAGACGCTGGGATTTAACCGGGACGAAATGGAAGCCCGAATTGGCCGTGGCGAGACGACTTTGCCTCTCTCGGAACTTTATCGCCAGATTCCCGGCATTTTCAAAAGCGCCGATGCGGCCACCAGCAGCGCCCCCGTGCGCTTACCCTGGCAAAAAGTGGTCAAACTGCTTTCTCTAGCCCCAGCGCGTCCAAAACCAGCCGCTGTACCCGAGGCTCCCGCCACTCCGCCCCCAGCGCCAGTCGAGGAAGCCACCGCTCCCGTTCCGGTGATTCCGGAAGACATCACGCCGGCTATCGAGACGCCCGAGCCGGCAGAGCCACCCGTCCAAACGCTTCCATCCCTTCCGGACCCTATTACCCCCCAGTCTTTAGCAGAGGTACCGCCCCCAGCTCCTGAGGTCCTTCCCGAGCCATCGGCCCCCCACCCTGAACCGGCCCCGGAGCCAGAGGCATCTTCGCCCAGTGAAGAACCGGCGGAGTCCGACGCACAAGAGAGCGTGGAACAACTGCAACGCCGAATTCAGGCCCTCGAAGGTATGCAACGCGCGCAGAGCCAGGAGCTCGGCCGTGAACGCGACGCGCGCCTCAAGGCCGAACGCCAAGTGGGTTCTCTGGAAAAATCTTTGCAGACGGCCAAGAGCGTCCCCGCCCAGACTGCGCCGCCTGCACCGTCCGCCACCCCGATTACAGAAGCTGGAAAGGAAAGCGCAGCCGCCTGGGAGAAACGCGCCATTTCCCAGCTCGAAAGTGATATCGAATCGTACCGGCGCCGGATCAAATCGCTGTTGAGCGAGCGTGAATCGCTTCAGGAGAAAAACACCCAGCTCGCCGCCCAGGTCGGCACGGGTTCCGGCGGCAACGTCACGGTCACCGCCCCCAACGCCGCCTCCAGCACTCCAGCGAATCCGGTTGAACTGCAAAACCGGATCAACCAGTTAAAACAGGAGCGTACCGTTCTGGAGAAGGCTCGCGTGGACGCCCTGCACCAGCTCGAAGAAGTCCGCACCGGCAAAGCCCCGCTCGCCCCCGGAGTGACTCCACCCGATTTACGGGCCCTTGCCGGCGAACTCGAGACGCTCAAGGCAACCCACGAGGCCACCTTACGCGAACTCGAGGCAGTCCGCGCCGAACGCGAACAAATCATCGAGCAACGCAAACTCGAACTCGATGCCGCCGAACGCGCCACAGGCGGGGTCGCCGACCGCACCGTCCAGGGGTTGCGCCGCTCGATTGACGCCCAATCCAAGGCCGTCGCTTCGCTTACCAAGGAAAAAGACGAGCTCACCTCCCAGCGCGATAAACTCCGGCAGGAAATCAATTCGCTGCGGTCCACTTACGAAACCGAAACGGGTGTACAGCGCAGCCGGACTGAAACCGCGGAAATCCGCGCAGCGGAGCTTCAGGGCATCAAATCCGCCGACGAAGCACGCATCGAGGAACTCAGCGGCGAACGCGACCAGCTCCGCCAGCGGATCAGCGGTTTGGAAGGGGAACTCAGCACCCTGCAGGATCAGTTCGCCCAACTGCGCAAACAGGTCGATGAAACCGCCCTTGCGCACGACGCCGAACGCCGGAGCCACGACGAAGAACTGTCCGCAGCACGAGCTGCAGTCGAGCAAGCCATTGAGGTTACCAAGCAGGAAATTCAGGAACAAATCGCCGACCTGCAGGCCCAGCGTCTCAGTGCGGTGGAAGCCAAAGCGGGCGTGGAAGCGCGTCTGGCCGACGTGGAACGTTCCCGGCAGACGCTGGATGCGCGGTGTAAAGGACTCGAAAGCGACCTGGACGCCCTGCGTTCGACAAATGCCGCTCTGGACATCACCATCCTCGAGCACAAACGCGAACACGAAGACTCCCTGTTCCGTCTCCGGGAAGAGCATCACAAGGCTCTGACGGAGGCTCAGACCGAAGCGGGACAAACCCATTTCGAACTCAAGGAACTCCACGCCAAAACGATTCAAAGCCTCAACGAGTCTCATCGTCTGGCGATGGAGCAAATTGAGCAGGAACATTCCAGCGTTCTGAAGGAAACCCTCAACGCTCTGGAATCGGTCAAGGCGGATGCGGCCGATGCCGCCGTCCAGGCCAGAAATCTGCTCGAATCACGCACATCCGAACACAAGCGTGCTTTGGCTACCCTCGAAGCCACCCACGCCGCCAATCTCGAACTGGCCAAGGCCAACCAGCAACAGGCCCTCGACACCTCCAGACTGACTCATCTGGACGAACTCGCTGCCTTGCGCTCCGCCAAAGACGACGAAATCGCCGACCTGGAAGCCGCTTCCCAACACTCCATCGGCAGGCTTGAAAAGGAACAAGTCCAGCTTGTTGCCGAGAAAAACCGGGAAATCGCCGATGCCCGGGCCGAGGTGGAACGCCAGTTCGCCCTGTATCGTTCCGAGCACGAAAAAGCGCTCGCCAATGTTCTGGCCGAACGGAATGCCGCCGTGGCGGAACGCGACCAGCGTATTCAAAACATCACGGCCGACCGCGACCGCCGTCTCGCCGAATGGGTGAGCCGCTTTGAAACGCTTCAAACCGAACACGCCAAGGCCATCTCCATCCTCACCGCCGAGCGCGACGCCTCCTTCTTCCAAAAAGATCAGCAACTCGGCGAAGCCATCGCCGAACGCGACCGCCGCACCGCCCAGCTCACCGCCGAACACCGTCAGGTGCTCGCAACCTTGAATTCCAACAAGGACGCCGAAGTCGCCCGGCTGCGCGAGGAACTCAACACCCATCGCCTCGAATGCGACCGCCTGCGGGGCGCCCTCACCGATCTCGAACGCCGCTACCCGGCCGAAGTGGCTCGCCTGCGTGAAGACCTGGACACCGCGCGCAACGAGACCTCAGAACTCACCGGCCGTCTTGCCGCCGCCGAAAGCGACTCCCGCCGCCGGGCCGACCAGCTCGCCCGCGAACGCGAGGCGTTACTGAACGAAAAAGTCACCCTTCTGGCCTTGCTCGAAGAAATCCGTGAAACGCTCCGCAACCGAACCGAAGAGTTTTCCCGTCAGCTGGATGGATTAATCCGTCAGCGCGATGAATTCCGTTCGGCCGCCGAAGCCGCAAGAGCCGCCGCCCGCGAACAAGCCTTTGCTCTCGAACGGGAACGCACCGACCTCATCCGCGGCGACTCCGAACAACGCGAACGTATAGAACGGGAACTCGCCCGCCTCCGGCGCGAACGCGATGCCGCCGTACGCCAGCGCGACGCCATGCGCGAACGCGCCGACGTACTCCTGGAACGCCAGCAACAACTGCTCTCCGATCTGTCCCGAACCGGCAGCGCCGGCACTTCCTTCGACAACACCAGCTCTGGTGTGTGGCCGGCCGCGAAGCCCGCCGCGAACTGGGATCCTACAGGATACTCGACCGATCTAAAGTAGCTGAAGGGAAGAAGGCGACTCGGGGCCCACATTTTCACCCGGCCGCGAAGCCGCCCCGTCCGTAGTCTCATGTGAAGACCTTCTTTCACATGAGTCAAATCGACACAATCACCGGCGCAAAACGGGGCTGCTTTTGGCGCGCACTTGAGCCATTCTGGCACACCCCCCTGAAGGAATCAGAAGGACTCGGGCTGGCAGGCTTTATGCACTAAGCTTGGGAGCACCCTCCCTTATCTTATGAGATTCGACCGACTCACCGAGAAATTCAGTCAGGCCCTTCAAGCCGCCCAGGAAGATGCCGCCCAGCGCCATCACAGCGAACTGGACAACGAACATCTCCTCAGTGCCCTGCTCAGCCAGAGGGACGGAGTGTCCGGGCCGCTTCTGGAAACCTTGCAGGTCGCCATCGCCCCCCTGCTCAAACAACTCGAAATCGAGCTCAGCCGGCGCGCCACCATCCAGGGCGCTGTCGGCAACGTCTCCCTGGGACGCGACCTTCTGACCGTGCTCGAGGCCGCCAATACGGAGATGGGCCGCATGAAGGACGAGTACCTCAGTGCCGAGCATTATCTTCTGGCTTTGGCCGATGCCAAAGGAAGCGCCGCCCGGATCCTGCGCGAAGCCGGCGTGACCCGCGCCAAAGTGCTGACCGCCCTGCAACAGGTCCGCGGCTCCCAGCGCATCACCGACCAGAATCCCGAAGCCAAATACCAGACGCTCGAGAAATACGGACGCGATCTGACGGCCATCGCTCAAAAGGGGAAAATCGATCCCGTCATCGGCCGCGATTCCGAGATCCGGCGAGTTATGCAGGTCCTTTCGCGCCGGACGAAAAACAACCCCGTCCTCATCGGAGAACCCGGCGTGGGTAAAACCGCCATTGCCGAAGGGCTTGCGCGCCGGATTGTGTCCGGAGACGTGCCCGAATCGCTCAAAAACAAACGTCTCGTGGCGCTGGATATCGGGGCGATGGTGGCTGGGGCCAAATTCCGGGGTGAATTTGAAGAGCGCCTGAAAGCCTTTCTCAAAGAGGTGCAGGATTCGGAAGGACAGGTCATCCTGTTTATTGACGAACTGCACACAATCGTCGGTGCTGGAGCCGCCGAAGGCTCCATGGACGCCTCCAACATGCTCAAACCCGCTCTGGCCCGGGGTGAACTGCGCACCATCGGGGCAACCACCCTGGACGAGTACCGCAAACACATTGAAAAGGATCCCGCGCTCGAACGGCGTTTTCAGCCCGTCTTCGTGAACGAACCCAGCGTCGAGGACACCATCGCCATTTTGCGCGGACTCAAGGAGCGGTATGAGATTCATCACGGGGTCCGGATTGCGGATTCCGCCCTCGTCGCTGCTTCGACCCTTTCTAACCGCTACATTTCCGACCGGTTCCTGCCCGACAAAGCCGTGGACCTGATGGATGAGGCGGCAGCCCGGCTCAAAATCGAACTCGAATCGATGCCAGCCGACATCGACCAGTTGGAAAGACAGGGGATGCAGCTGGAGATGGAAAAACAGGCGCTCCAGAAGGAAAAAGACGCCGCCAGCCTCGAGCGACTCGAGCGGATCGAACGCGAACTGGGCGGGGTGAAAGAAGAAAGCAGCCGGCTCAAATCCCAGTGGAACAACGAAAAAGTCGAGATCCAGAAGACCCGGGACCTCAATGCACGCGTCGAAGAGTTGCGCCTGGAACTCGAACAAGCCCAACGGCGCGGCGAACTCGGCAAAGCCAGCGAAATCCAGTACGGCACCTTGCCCGAAGCCCAGCGACTGGTGCAGGAGCATGCCGCCCGCCTGGCGCAACTCCAGCAGGATGGCCGAGCCATGCTCAAGGAGGAGGTCACCGAGGAAAACATCGCGCAGGTCGTGTCGGTTTGGACCGGGGTGCCCGTGTCCAATCTGCGCGAGGGGGAAAAGTCCAAACTCGTCCAGATGGAAAGCCGGCTCGCACAGCGGGTCATTGGCCAGAAGCAGGCCGTCACCGCCGTGGCCAACGCCGTTCGGAGAGCCCGGGCCGGCCTCCAGGATCCCAACCGGCCTATCGGCTCGTTCATTTTCCTGGGGCCAACCGGTGTCGGGAAAACGGAATTGGCCAAGGCGCTCGCCCAGTTCCTTTTTGATGACGACAACGCCATGACCCGCATCGATATGAGCGAGTATATGGAAAAGCACAGCGTCGCCCGGCTCATTGGAGCACCTCCGGGATATGTGGGTTTTGAGGAAGGCGGTCAGTTGACCGAGGCGGTGCGGCGCAGGCCCTATTCAGTGGTGTTGTTTGACGAGATCGAAAAGGCTCACCCGGATGTGTTCAACGTCCTGTTACAGATTCTGGACGATGGCCGGGTGACGGACGGCCAGGGCCGGACTGTCGACTTCAAGAACACGGTACTGATTCTCACCTCGAACATCGGCAGCCAGCACATCCTCGAATCGGAAAACAGCGAACAGATCGAGGCGCTGGTCACCGAGGCGTTACGACGGCATTTCCGGCCCGAGTTTTTGAACCGGATTGATGAAACCATCATCTTCGACCGGCTCGAAGAGGCCGATCTGGAACGGATCGTGGACATCCAGCTCGAGCGTCTGCTGGTGCGCCTGGAAGCTCAGAAATTGACCCTGCACCTCTCGTCTGGCGCCAAACGGCTTCTGGCCGAGGACGGATACGATGCGGCCTACGGCGCGCGCCCGCTCAAACGCACTATCCAGCGCAAGCTTCTCGATCCGCTTTCGATGGCACTGCTGGAAGGCCGCTTCAGGGAAGGCGACACCATCGAGGTCGGGCTCGACGGGTTGAATCAACTCGAGTTCCACAACGTTGGGGAGACGGAGACAAAGCCTCTCTAAACCGTGAATCGCCTAAATCAGCAAAGTAACGGCGCCGAACACCGTTTCCGGTAAGCCGCCGGCGTTTGGCCCGTCCG
>CAMCYN010000062.1 GCA_945883955.1 Akkermansia muciniphila | reverse complement strand
TGGTCCAAAGGGGAACCCCGAGACTTTGTCGTGAAGGGCTCCAATTCGAAGCCGACCTTCGACAAATTTAACGGCGTCTATTACCTCGGCTGGCAGGAAAACACCAAAGTCGAGGATTGCGGCCGTAGCGTGTTCAACATCGAAATCTCCCGCGATGGCAGGAACTGGGAGCGCAAATATCGCTTCGAGTCCGCCGACTCCTTTCAGTATCCAACCTTCCGCCTTCACGAGGGCGCCATCTGGTTCAGCGTCACGCAGAGTGAGCACAAAGGCTCCACGGACAGGATCATGTTTGGCAAGCTGGAGTCGTTGGGGCAATAGGTTGGGTTCGTGGCGGCGCCTAACGAGTCGCTCCTCAGCAACACACCAAGGCACTGTTGTGGAGTTTTTTTGCGACAGCAGCTTAGCGACGTCTTTACTGGGTGAATGGGCATCACACGCTCAAAAGCTTGGAAAATCGATGAAGCCGAAAGCCACTTCCTTCCAACCACAACGCGAGTTACACCGCCTCGAACTGGGTGCCTTGGTCGCCCCCACTCACCCCTTGGTCAGACTCGGCAGACAAATCGACTCGGCGCGCCAAGGCGGATGCAGGAGGGCTGGCAGGTTTTGTTGACCCGTGCCAGAGTGCTCGTCTCAGACTGGCAGGCAGAAATCGCCACCTGCCAGTTTAGCGGCCTTTTTTCCCACCCCTTGCTTATGAACCCCGCACTCGGAATTGATCACGGCGACGCCCGAATCGGCCTTGCCCTCTCAGACGACCTCCGGATGCTCGCCCATCCCCTGGAAACGGTTGCCGCCACCAAAGCGCCCTTGGACCGGATCTGTACGCTCATCCGTGAACGCTCCGTGGACACCGTGATTCTCGGACTCCCAAAAAACATGGACGGCTCCCGCGGTCCGGCAGCGCAAAAAGTCGAGGCGTTCGCCACAAACCTCCGCAGTCGGGTTCCCGATGTAAAAGTCGTTCTTTGGGACGAACGTATGACAACTGTGGCCGCACAGCGTTCCCTACATGAAGCCGGAAGGAACAGCAAAAACAGCCGCTCCGTAATCGACCAGGTCGCCGCCCAACTCATTCTCCAGGGCTGGCTGGATTCGCAAAGTTTTCTGGCGCAGTGAACCCCTCCGTCCAGATTGAGGACATTGCCGCTCCCGGGGAAGTCAGACTCCGGCTGCTGGTCGCCTACGATGGCTCCGGGTTCGACGGATGGCAAAGCCAACCCCACGGCCGGGCCGTTCAGGATGCGCTTGAACGCGCCCTTGCAGACATCGTGGGGCGGCGCGTGATTGTCCACGGATCGGGCCGTACCGATGCGGGAGTCCATGCCCTCGGTCAGGTGGCCCATGCCGATGTACCCGCCGGTCGAATGACGCCCGACGGGTGGAGAGGAGCCATCAATGCGCGACTTGTCCCGACCGCGCGGATTTTAGCAGCCACAAAAGCCCCTGCGGGTTTCCACGCCAGATTCAGTGCCACTGGCAAAATTTACACTTACCGGATCTGGAACCACCGGATTTTGCTCCCCACCGAGATCAACCGTGTTTGGCATTCGGCCATTCCCCTGGACCGGCCGATACTGCGCGCCACGGCCCGTCTTCTCGAAGGCACCCACGATTTCGCCCCCTTCTCCGCCAAAAGGCATGCCGGTGAAACCAACACAATCCGAACCCTGCGCCATATTCGGGTTACGACGTCTGGCCCCCTGCTGACGCTCCGCTTCGAAGGAAGCGGGTTTCTGTACCGCATGGTGCGGATCCTGACAGGCAGCATGATCCGAGTCGCACAAGGTAAAGCGCACATCGGATGGCTCGAAGAGTTGCTTCGCGCCCCGGAGGCCAAACGGAGTTCCTTCTGTGCGGTGGCGGAGGGGCTCTATTTAACCAAAGTCCTCTACGAAAAACGAGCCCCGGCACTCACTGCAGGACCACACTCGCCCCAGCCATAAGACTAGTGTGGGTCAGGCTGATGAGCAATTCCCTCACCCCCCGCTGGCGCGCCAGTTCGGCCCCTTTTCCCAAAAGCCTCACTGCCGGCGCCCCGCTCGCGAGATGGAATATTTCAATGTCCAGCCAGCCGATTTCGGCGCCGATCCCGGTTCCAAACGCCTTTGAAATGGCTTCTTTGGCAGCAAACCGGGCCGCATAGAAAATAGCAGGCTCCCGTTTGGCCTCGCAGTAGGTGCGCTCTCCCTCACTGAAGACACGCCGCAAAAACACTTCCCCCTGCCGCTCAATCACCTCCGCAAGGCGCGGCACGTCCACGAAATCCAACCCAACTCCCAGAGCCCCACCTGGCCGCAGCGTCTCCATTCCGGGCTAAGCCCCCACTCCCATTCTTTGTAGCATCTCCGCCACTGCCACTTCGAGTCCGACGAAAACTGCACGGCAAACAATCGCATGCCCGATGTTTAAATCCGCAAGATGCGGGACCGGTACCACCAGACTGATGTTTTCGTAGTTTATCCCGTGCCCGGCATTGACCTGTAACCCGGCGGCATGAGCGTGACGGGCCGCGGCCACAATCCGCTGAAGTTCCCGCTGTCGGTCGCCGCCGAGAGCGTTCGCAAACGCTCCGGTATGTAATTCCACCATCTCCGCCCCCAAAGCCGCCGAAGCGTCAATCTGAGCCGGATCCGGTTCGATAAACATACTCACCCGGATCCCGGCTTCCCGGAGCCGCTGCACCGTCGGGCGCAGCGCCGCTTCGTGCCCGGCCACCGCAAGGCCACCCTCAGTAGTGATTTCCTCGCGGCTTTCCGGCACCAGACAGACCTCGTCAGGTTTGACCTGCAGGGCGATTGCAAGAATGGCGGGGGTGTTGCCCATTTCCAGATTCAGACGGGTCTGAAGCCGTTCCCGCAGGCGAAAGACATCCGCATCCTGAATGTGGCGCCGGTCCGCGCGCAGGTGCACAGTAATTCCGTGTGCGCCGGCACGTTCACAGGCCGACGCCGCCGCCAGAATATCGGGTTCGCAATTGTGGGTATCCAGCATTCCCGGATACCGCGCCTGCCGAAGCGTGGCGACATGGTCGATATTTACTCCCAACTTCAGCATAAAACCTCCTTCTTCCTTCGGATTCCGCCCCGGGAACTAGTGTTTAAAATGACGCACCCCAGTGCAAATCATCGCCATGTTCCGTTCGTTTGCAGCCGCAATCACCTCCGCATCCCGCAAGGATCCGCCGGGTTGAATGGCGCAGGTGGCCCCTGCTTCGGCGGCCGCAATCAGGCCGTCGGCGAACGGAAAAAACGCATCACTTCCCACGGCGCTTCCCTTAAGCGAAAGCCCCGCATCCTTGGCTTTCCAAATAGCGATCCGTGAAGCATCCACACGCGACATCTGTCCAGCACCCACTCCCAGAGTCCGGTCGGCACCAGTATAAACAATCGCATTGCTCTTCACGTGCTTAACCACGTGCCAAGCAAACAACATCGCCTTCATTTCCTCCGGAGTCGGGATCCGCACGGAAACCACTTTGCTCAAAAGATCCTTTTCGAGTTCGGGAGAATAATCCCGACTCTGTACCAGCACACCGCCGACCACCGAACGCATCACCACGTCGTCCTCGGCGTTTGCAGGCCGGATGGAACTGAGCTTCCGCATCAGGCGAAGATTCTTTTTCTTTTGAAGCAGAGCGCGGGCGTCGGGATCGAAGTCCGGGGCAATAATCACTTCGCTAAAGATCTCGCTAATGGCACGGGCGAGCGGTTCGGTCAGAGTCCGGTTGGTGATAATGATGCCGCCAAAAGGCGCCTGTTTATCCGTGGCGAAAGCCTTGTCCCAAGCCTCCCGCAGATCGGGGTCGGATCCGACGCCACAAGGATTGGTGTGCTTTAAAATGGCTACCGTCGGTTCGTCGAATTCTTCGATCAGTTCTGCGGCAGCCGAGATATCCAGGATATTGTTATAAGACAAATCCTTGCCATGCAGTTTCTGGAAATGTTCTTCGAAAGAACCATATAAAGCCGCCGTCTGATGCGGATTTTCACCGTAACGCAAGCGCGCCTCACAGGGTAAGCAGAGGGAAAGTGAACTGGTGGCTTCCTGTTCCTTATTGAGATAATTGGCGATAGCGCCGTCATAACGCGAGGTCGTCACAAACACCTTAATTCCCATCCGCTCCCGCAGCTTCAGAGTCGTGGCGCCTTCGTTGTCGCGCATATTTTCCAGAACATCGGAATAGTCGGCGGGATCAACCACCACGGTTACCGAACGGTAATTCTTCGCCGCGGAACGAAGCATGGAAGGTCCACCGATATCGATATTTTCAATCGCTTCCTCCAGAGTCACGCCGGGTTTGGCGATCGTGGATTCGAAGGGATAAAGGTTCACCACCACTAGATCGATGGGGAGAATGCCATTCTCGAGCGCCTGAGCCTGGTGTTCGGGATTGTCGCGCACAAACAGCAGACCGCCGTGTACCTTCGGGTGCAAGGTCTTGACCCGGCCGTCGAGGATTTCCGGCGACCCGGTAAAAGCGGAGATTTCGGTGGTGGGAACTCCGTTTTTGGTCAGGAGCGCAGAAGTGCCGCCGGTGGAGAGGATTTGTACCCCCATGGATACCAATTCTCTGGCGAATTCCACCAAACCTGTTTTGTCCGAAACGGAGATCAGAGCCCTCTGAATTTTCATGTCCCCAAGAGTAAGAAAACACACCGAGGGCGGTCAAGGAGTGCCACCCACCCCAGCCCCCCACCTCTCCAACTCCGCAACCTGCTGCAACTCTGCAACCTGCTGCCCAGCGACCTTTCGGAGACCTATTCCAGCTCTTCTCCGAGGCGCGTGGGCGGCCTCGGGCGACGGAATCGGGCGAAAAAACCGGCCGGAACATGAGCCGCGTGGCTACTCGGCCCCCAGTAAGCACTCCCCTACCCACCCGGGTTTTCTGCTTTGTAACCACGCGACTCGAACCCAACTGAACACAACCAACAATCCAATGTCGCGCAGAGTCCAAAAAGCGCAAATGCGGGAGGCCACTTTAATCTTAAGCGACACTCCAATAGCATTTTAAATTATAAAGACGACTGCCGCCCCCGCTCCAACGCATCCATCGAGAGGAGCATCCGGTGGACATACGAAGTCCCACGGCGCGGCTGAAGCAGCATCCGGCTCATGGCTATCGAGCCCCATTCGAGGATCTCGATATTGACCTGGCGAACCCCCCAAGCCCGCATCATCGGTTCGTTGGGCAGGTATAAATCGATGGTCTGTTTACCCACCAAGGCGCTTCCGTAATCTTCGACGACATAAATCCGGCCGGTTTCCTTGAGCCGGAAGCGGGTTCCCACTGGAATCCAGCTCCAGTCGGTCGCCGCCGAAGAGACATCACTGCCAAAACGCAACCGAGTTCCGATGGCGTTTTTGGCGCCACCGGCCTCGGTATGAGTGTAAGCGGTGGTCCGCACACTCATTTGACGGGGCTGACTTGCATCGCGCAGCATATTCTGCGGGGCGCACCCCGCGAGCCACCACAACGCCGCACCGCCGAGAGTGCCCCGCAGCACTTGCACTAAACTCACTTAGCTTTCGATTTAGATGCTTTTTTTGGAGCTTTCACGACCGTTTCCCCATTCTTTTCCCGTTCCGTGGCACGCTGCGCGACCGAACGACGCTTATCTTTGAGAGCGGTTTTGCGCTTGCGAAGCTGACGCGCCAATTTGTCCACCACCTTCTCCAGGGCGATATAAAGATCTTCCGCATTATGTTCGGCGTGGATATCCGGCCCGCGCACAGCGAGATGGACTTTCACGGTATAACGATCCGAAGGCTTGGCCGCTTCGTCATGCAAAAGGACCACATGCGCTCCCAGGATTTCAGCCCCTAGGTTTTCAACCAGAGATATTTGAGAAGCCGCAGCCTGGTGAATTGCACTCGTTAGACTAAGGTGTCGGGGGGTAATATGAATCTGCATAACCAGCTTCTTAGCGTCCCAGGGGCTTGGGGGCAATCGCCGCCGTAAAGCCACGAAATTCGCCGCCAGGTTCGCTCAGTAGGGGGTTGCGGCGGGAATTTCCCCCATCTTTTTCCAGTCCTTTTGAACTTCCGATCCGCAGTATTGGTCAGAAGCCTCGTTGATCCCTTTCCATTCATGAAACGCCTAGCCACCGCCCGCACCGGAGATTGGAGCGCCTTGGACGCCTACTTAACTGACGTGGCCCAGTATCCAAACCTTTCCGAGCCTGAAATTGTCGCCTTGGGAGAAACCGCCTGTGCTGGAAACGTGGACGCACAGGAGCAACTCATCAAATGTCACCTGCGCCTTGTGGTCAAAATCGCCCACCAGTACGCCGGCTTCGGGCTGCCTCTGGCCGATCTTATCTCCGAGGGAAACTTGGGGCTGATCCGGGCCGCCGAACTCTATAACCCAAAATTCGGCACCCGCTTTCTGACCTACGCTTCGGTTTGGATCAAACAACGTATCCACCGCGCCATCACCTCTCAGGCCCGAGCCGTGCGAATTCCCGTGTGGCGCTCCCAGCGGCTGCGCAAACTGGTGCGGATTCATGAAGAGCTTTCCTGCCAGCTCGGGCGCACCGCCAGTCAGGAGGAACTCGCCGACCGTCTGGGCTTATCCTCCGAAGAACTCGCCGATTTGCAGGGGGACCGGATCGAAGTGGTCTCCATAGACGCCCCTACCCATCCAGGGGCTCCCGGGGACGACTCCCGCCGCATCGCAGACCTGCTCCCGGACGAGGCTATGGTCGAGCCCGGAGCAAGACTCAGTGCCGAAGAGGTCCACGATGAATTATTGGCCTGCTTGTCAGATCTGGACGATAGGGAACTGCAGGTGATTTCCCACAAGTTCGGGTTTAAAGTGCAGGAGCCTGTTTCTTTTCGCGAACTTGGACGCCGGATGGGCGTCAGCCACGAGTGGGTTCGCCGGATCGCGGAGCTGGCTTTGGTCAAGGTCCGGCGCGCTTTTGCCGATGCCGAGCAATGGTCCCACAGGGAACGGGAAGAACGTTATTCAAAGACTTTATCCCGCGTGAATGCGATGGCTTCGACCGACTTTGCACCTGCCAAATAGACCGACCGCCCCCTTTTACGCCCCCCCGGAAGGGCCTTGTTGCCTTTTTCACTGGCAGTAAAGAGCGCCGGGCCTCTTCCAGAGACCCGCCTCGAATTTCACAAAAGCCCTTCCCTATATGCGCTGGTCCTTTCCCGTTGCCCGTTTGTTCGGAATCGAGCTGCGTATCCATGTTACCTTTTTGCTGCTACTGCTCTGGATAGGCGGCGCTCACGGCCTAGAGGGCGGATGGTCCGCAGCAACGGCAGGGGTTGTGTTTGTACTCATGGTTTTTGGATGCGTGGTACTGCATGAACTCGGCCACGCCATGGCAGGTCGCAAATTCGGGATCCGCACCGAGGACATCACGCTTTTACCCATTGGCGGAGTGGCTCATTTGGAAAGGATTCCGGAGAATCCCCGGGAGGAGATTATTGTCGCTCTCGCCGGCCCCTTGGTCAGCGCAGGACTGGCCCTCGTATTTTGGATAGCCGCCGGCTTTTCGGGGCCGACCCTGGAGGCGGAGACGCTGGGGTTGGACGACCTTGCCGCCCGATTGTTCTCCATCAACCTCGGGCTGCTTTTATTCAATCTGATTCCCGCCTTTCCCATGGACGGGGGCCGGGTTCTGCGCGCTCTGCTGGCGTTTCGGATGGGGGGACGGCGCGCCACCCGGATCGCCGCCGGAATCGGCCAGACCCTGGCTTTTGCTTTGGGGGCGGCCTCATGGATTCTGTCCGCCCCGGTTCTGCTCCTCATCGCTATTTTCATCTACTTTGGAGCCGCCAGTGAAGCCGCCTATGCCGAACTTCGCTCGGCGTGCCGGGGCTTGCGAGTAGCCGACGCGATGATTACCTCGTTCGCTACCCTCCCCGGAGATGCCAGGCTAAGAGACGCCGCCGCATTACTTCAACACACAGCCCAGCATGACTTTCCGTTTGTGAACAATGCAGGCCAGTTTCTGGGGTTACTCACCCGGACCGCCCTGATTATGGGACTTCAAGAAGTGGGCCCCGACGGTGCCGCGTTGCCATACGCCCAGAAGGACTTGCCGTCTGTTTTATCCACTCATCTTTTTTCGCACGCATTTGCTGTAATGCAGCAACACGAAACCCCAACACTTCCCGTGCTGGACGAAAACAACCGGTTATGGGGGCTCTTTTCGCAGGAAAAAGTGGGAGAACTCCTCTTGTTGCAAAGCACGAAGAACGTCAGGGCCTAGCCTCGGTTTTTTGCTCCGCCTCACGCCCACGGAACCTTGGGCCGGAAAAAGGGAGTCAAAAGCGGAGGAGGGTGCATATCCCCGGGGATCGCTATTCGAAAAATCCCACCCCAGTTGCCACTAGTTCCGGCGAAGCTAACGAAACAAGATAAACGCATTCTAACTCTCATGATGCTCCTTCTTTTATTTGCAGGAACGATGGCTCTTTCGCTCTGGGCTATGTACCGGGTGAAATCCGTCTATAACCGCTTCAGTGAAATTCCCGCTTCTTCTGGCGCAACCGGGGCGGAGGTGGCTGCGGCGATACTAGATAGGGCCGGGATCCGCGACGTTACCATCGAAGCCATCGATGAAATGCTGGGCGATCACTATGATCCCTCTCAAAAGCGGCTGGTTCTTTCTTCACAGAATTACTACGGCCGGTCTCTCGCGGCCCTCGGTGTGTCCGCTCATGAATGTGGTCATGCCATTCAACACCAGATTGCCTACGCACCGCTGCACTGGCGGATGGCAGCCGTAGGCATCACCACCTTCGCCAACCAGATCGTCATGTGGCTCCCGCTGATCGGCATGTTCACGGGCCTGATCAAGCCTTATACGGGAGCGTGGATTATGGTTTTTGCTTGGGGGGTGATCATGGCCTTTAATTTAATCACATTACCCGTCGAGTTTGACGCCTCCCGGCGAGCCAAAGTGATCCTTGCGGACATGGGGTTTATTGGCACGCCTACCGAAATCAACGGAGTCAAACAAACGCTGGATGCCGCCGCTTGGACTTACGTGGCCGCCTTTGTCACCTCCCTCGGCTACTTGCTGTATCACCTCTTGCCACTAATTATGGGCGGAAGCCGGAACCGCGACGAATAAGGAGGTGCGCTTCCACCGCCGAGAGCCTTTTTTAGAAGACGCCAGGATCTCCTTCGCGCATACACACGATCTGATCCAGCACCCCCCGAGCTTGCGCCGCCAAAAGCAGCCGCTGGAGAGGTTCTTCCAGCGGTTCGTACGAAAGCCGAAAAGTGCCATAATGCATTGGAACCATTACTTTTGCACCTAGCTGCAGAAAAGCCTCCAGGGCTTCCTCCGGATTCATATGAACTGGCCGGAGGCTTGGCGGCTCGTACGCGCCAATAGGCAACAAAGCCACATCTATGGGAAAACGTCGGCCAATCTCCTGAAAGCCGTCAAAATAGGCGGTATCGCCACAGTGATAAATGACTCGCCCGGCTACCTCCAAAATGTACCCGCCAAATCCCCGGTGGGAATCGTGCAGCATACGAGCCCCCCAGTGATGACAGGGAGTCAGAGTGACTTTGAGCGGACCAAACTCGTAGGTTTCCCAATAATGCAGTTCCTGAACGACCTGAAATCCAAGGTCGTGAACCAAATTCCCCACCTCAAAGGGCACCACAATCGGCTGGTCTGCGGCAACCTCCCGTAAAGTCTTGCGATCAAGATGATCGAAATGAGCGTGAGTAATTAAAACCAAGTCAATGTTGGGCAGGTGATGTAAAGGCACCCCTGGATGACGCATCCGCTTGATGCCTTTAACCCAATTCCCCCAAATCGGGTCGATGAGGACATTTAAGCCGCCCATCTGCAAAAGGAAAGAGGCGTGGCCAATCCACGTTAATCCTATCTGGCTCGCCGCAAGATTCGGCCATTCAGGCTGTAACGAGCCGCCTTCGCGCTTGGCAAATAGCGAAGGAAGTAAAATCTCCGTCACCGGATTCCGCTTAGTCCAATCCGCAGAAGGCTTTAACCCGACCTGATGCGCCCCGGTTTGAGGGCATTCGACGTCCGGGTTCGAGGACTTGCGGATTTCCGCCGTCTGTTTTCTGCGGAATGGATTCACCACGGGGACATAGTGTAAGCCGTTTGTAGAGGTGCCGCAAAAAGAAACGCAGCGGGAACAAAAGCAAAACAGCTCAAAAGGCCTCGAGCCGTATATTTTCCCTTCTTAAAAAGAATCGCTATGTATCCCCAAAAGCCTGAGCTGCGAAGGCGCCTTAAAGCGCAATTAAAAGAACACACCCCTCTTGCTCCCGAGAAATCGGCCCAAATCTGTCAGGCCATCCGTCATGACGCCCCCTGGAAGTCGGCCTCTACGGTGGCGATTTTTGCTCCGCTCCCGGGTGAACCCGACCTCCTTTCCCTCTGTCCAGCCCCAGGCAAACGGCTGCTTTTTCCAAGAATTTCCGGGCCGGACCTCCTCTGGATCGAAGTAACCAACCCCATCGAAGACTTATTGGCCGCTCCGGACGCGAAAATCCGGCTTCTGGAACCAAGCCCAGGTCCCTCGGTCGCACTTTCCGAAATCGACCTGCTCCTCATCCCGGGCCTCGCGTTTTCGAAATCCGGCGGCCGGCTGGGGCGCGGCGGCGGCTATTACGACCGCGCGTTATCGGCAAAACCTCCTTCAACCCGAGTGATGGGAGTCTGCTTCGCGTTTCAGCTCCAGGATTTCATCCCCCTGGAGCCCCACGACCAACTTGTCGACGGACTCTTCTACGCCTGATCGGGGTCACTCCCTTGGGCAAAATGATGAAGTGCATCGGTATTTGCGCCCGAGCGTTCCCAGCGCAAATACCCTGCCACCACGCGGCTCAGATAACGCTTTGCCTGCCTTACAGCGACGCTCATCGGCAGGCCCCGGCCAAGGCCGGCGGCGATCGCGGCAGAATACGTACAACCGGTTCCGTGTGTGGCCACTCCCCGGACAAATGGGGCCTCAAACCACTCCTCCGATCCATCGGGCGACACGAGCACATCCGCAGCGACATTCCCCTTCAGATGCCCCCCCTTTACGAGAAAAGCCGTCCCATACTCGGCCACAAGGGCATGCCCCGCCTCGACCATTTCTCCGCGCAAATGGACCGGCCGGCCCCAAAGAACCCCCACTTCGTCCAGATTGGGCGTCACCAACGCCGCAGATCTGAACAAACGGGTGCGGTAGCCGGTTAGGGCGTCCGTTTTCAAAAGACGCGCCCCGGAAGTCGCCACCATCACAGGATCCACCACCAAAGGCGGACGCGGCGTGCCTGCGGTCCGTTCGAGCATATCCGCGACAATGTTAATAATTTCGAGCGAATGGAGCATCCCAGTCTTCACGGCCGCCACCGGAAATGCTTCAAAAATCAGCCGGATCTGCTCAGCGACCACACCCGGATCCACCAGATGAATGGCGCTGACTTTGCCGGGCACCTCAGCCACCACACAGGTGATCGCCGTCACTCCATAAACGCCTAGGGCACCCATGGTCTTGAGATCGGCCTGGATGCCGGCACCCGCACTATTGTCAGAGCCGGCGATGGTCAGGACCACGGGAAGAGTATGCATAAGCGGAAGGTTCTGTTGGAAAGGACCCGGGACGCAAGCGGGTGGGTTTGATAAAAGCGGATTGGCGGTGTCCTACCGATCGGATGTCTGGCAGGCTAAGGGCGTGATTTCGGAACTAAAAGGTCTGCGAGTGGTCATCGATCGCGTGGTTTATGCGCCCAATCTGGAGGCTCCACCGGATCGTCCTTTTCCCTTCGTCTATTTTCTCACCATCCGGAACGAATCGGAAATCCCCGTAACCATCAAGGCGCGCAAGTGGGTCGTCACTGATACTTCCGGAGAACGCATTGTCGTGGAGGGAGACGGCGTGGTGGGAAAATTTCCGCGAATCGAGCCAGGTCACCAATTCTCTTACAACAGCTACCACGTGATCGGGAGCGACAGCGTGGCCGAAGGCGCCTTTTTTGGGGTTACCGACGCCGGAGAGCTTGTGTTCACGCGGATCCCTAAATTTACCCTGGAAGCCCCGGGAATTGGCGACCTGGACTAAGAGGCGTGCTCAGTCTAACTAAGGCCGGACGTTTAAGGTCGCGCCCGAACCCGCTGGGCCCGTGCTTTTCTTCTGCAGAGGATCCTCGTCCGGCGATGCGGGCGGGGCTGACGGCACCGAAGTGAGACGAGGGGGAACTCCCGATGATGACGCTGCGGGAGCCTGTCGGCCAGGTGACGTTCCTTCTCTTACGGAAGCTTGTATTCGTGCACTTCCTGGACGGCTGGCCCGCACTCCCAATCGATTGGAGTCAGCCCCGCCGAGCGAACCTACCGGTGACACCAGCACGACATTGCCCCGCGCGGTACTCACTGGGGCTGGTTGCACGGACGCGGAATCCGCTGGATTCGCCATGAATGGCGGTTCCACCGCTGCAACCGAACGCCCATTCGACGCGCCGGCAGGAACCGTACCGGCACGGGACGTTCTTTCAGAAGGAAATGGCGGATCCGCAGACTGGGAGGACGTAGCGGCTCGAAGCGAGGAAGGATGTGCCAGCGGGGTTTTATTCAGATCCGCGTGGAGAGCGCCTCCTCTTTCAAAGACACTAGCAGCCGGCGGAATCCATTTGGCTTCCTGCTCCGAGAGCACTCCAACCGAACCAGCGCTAGCCAACTGTGCATCCTCCCATTGCCGTTGGAATTGGATTCGCACCTCCTTACGACGCGCCTCCTCATCCGACCAACCCCGCGAAAGTGTTCCCGTCCAGACCGACAACGGGGACTGAAAGTACCGCCCGTCGAGCGGCCGAACTCGGCTGGGCGCCGGAAGCACCAACAAACCCTCGTGTACGTATCCGAGCAAAGATCCACCAACGACACCTCCCAAACTCCGATACCGACGGAGGTTTTCCTCCCGAACCATCCTCAAAACTGGCACCGATCGCGCACTGTGGGATCGCACCCAATCAAAATGCGGCCCCCCACAGAATACGTTGCCCTGGTAAAGAGTGATATTGGTGACGTTTTGAGTGCGCTGGACGATGAGCACATTGCGTGAAAGCGGCACCAAAACATCCGGAAGACAAGACGATCCAAAGTCACGCGCCGGACAAAACCGGTAGTATAGGGGGCCAATACCCGTGTGGACATCGACCCACGCACTGATTCCGCGCTGCGGAAACCACGGAACTTCGGGCGGAAGGGGCGCCCAACCGAGATAATCGTTGTTTTGACGCCAGGAAACCCAGGCAGGCCCCCACTCATACCCCGGAACCCACACCCAACCAGTGCTACTGGCCAGCCAGCGCCCGTAATGAAACACCACCGCGCCAAAAGGCTCCTGACTCACCCAAGTCCAGCCCGCATCCGTGTACGCCCAATACCCTTCGGTATAGGGAGCCCATTCTTGGGGGACCTGCGGACGCCAACAGGTTCCGTATCCAGGCACATCCATCCAGTCTCCGTACGGGGCAAGGGTTTGATAAAAGAAACTAAAATCCGCGCCCTCTTGCTGCGGCGGTGCGGCAGCAACCGGGGCCACCAAGGCCGGTACTCCGGCTAAAAGCCCCCAAAACCCGCCGCAATACAGGGAATGAACCGCTGTATTGCGAAAGCAGAGACTCGCCATAGCTCATTCTTAGCTCCAAGCGAGCTCAATGGCATCTTTGAGCCATAAAAACGAGTGTACTATGGCCGACTTGGCAAAAACAGGGTTGCCCTTTTCTTGGAGGTCTCTAAAGTCCACCGCCCCATGCCTAAGTCCATTGCTCGTCGAAAGACCAAAAAAGCCGTGGCCAAGCGGTTCAAAATCACCGCTACGGGCAAGTTGTTACGCCGTAAGTCGGGTTTGCGTCACTTGGCTTCTTCCAAGAATGCCAAACGCAAACGCAACCTCGGTAAAGCAACGCTCGTCCATGAAACTATGGTGGCAAGGATCAAAGAGTGTATGCCTTTCGCGTAAGCGATAGGGCCTACCCTGGATCCACGGTCCCAAGCGCCTGCCCGGTTAACGGCTCTCCCCAAGTGAGTCTGCACCAGGTACCTCAGCGGATGAGGCGCCGGACCTTTAAGGAAAAACAACAGTCCGCTGTACGCAGCTCATAAACCCAAGATAAAACATGCCAAGAGCCACGAATGGTCCGGCCAGTCGTAGTCGCCGGAAAAAAATGCTCGAGAAAGCCAAAGGCTTCCGCGGGCGTCGCTCCAAATTGTTCCGTTACGCCAAGAACGCTGTGATGAAAGCACAGGTCTGGGCATTTCGCGATCGCAAGACCCGCAAGCGGAATTTCCGCATGTTGTGGCAGCAGCGCATCAACGCTGCAGCACGCGCAAACGGACTCACTTACAGCCGCTTCATTGAAGGCCTCAAGGCTGCCGCTATCGATTTGGACCGCAAGGTTCTCTCCGATATCGCAATCAAGGATGACGCTGCGTTTAAAGCCCTAGTTGCCAAAGCCCAAGCGGCTCTGGTCGCCAAGGCTGCAGCGCACAAGGCTGCTTAAACGTCCCTTTCCCTCTAACCCCCAAACGCCCCGGAGACCTCTACGGTTTCCGGGGCGTTTGTATTTTAACCCAACAGCTCCCCACGCTCCGCAACCGAGGGCCAGTATTAGCCAAGGGAAGGTGAGATTTATGACGGATCCCGGGGTAGGCTTCCTCCTCGGTCTTCCCAAATAATCTCATGAAAAAATCCCTCCTACCCCTCGTTGCTACCTTCGGCATCGCGACCTCCCTTTTTGTCCATCCCTCCGCTGCTGCAGACCCAGCCGCGAAACCCGCAAAAGAAGAGCTCAACACGATCTGCCCGATCAGCGGCAAACCGGCTGACCCCAATATCACCGTGGTTTACGAAGGCAAAACGTACGCCTTTGCCGCAGAGGCCTGCCGCAAGAAGTTCAACGAAGCCCGCGAACAGAGCCTTTATCACAAACTCGGCGGCCAGCCCGCAATCGATGCCGCCGTGGAATCCTTTTACAAAAAGGTACTGGCCGACGACCGGATTAAGAACTTCTTCGCAGATGTCAACATGGACAAGCAGCGCCGGAAACAGAAAGAGTTTCTCTCCGCTGCCTTCGGAGGCCCCATTGCCTGGACAGGCAAGGATATGCGCAAGGCGCACGCCAACATCGCCGGCCTGAATGAGACCCATTTCAACGCCGTAGCCGAAAACCTCCAGAAAACCCTTCAGGAACTGAACGTGAAAAAAGAGCTCATCGACCAGGTCATGACTATCGCCGCCAGCACCAAGGCCGACGTGCTCAACCAGCCGCCCGCCGCAAAATAGCCCACGCTCCCCGGAGCCTCGCCAAAAACAACTCAGCCGCCGTTGCCTAGTGCACCGGCGGCTTTTGTTTTGAAGTTCCTGACCCCTTTCGACCCAAAATCCGTCCCTTCCCCCTCCGAAATCTGGAGGCGCTTATCGCTTGAGGTGACGCGCAAAGAAATCCAGAAGCGCCCCCTGCGCCAACTGCGCGTCCGCTCCCTTGAATCCGTGGCCGGCCCCCTCGACCTTGAGCAATTCGACCTCAACCGCACTGGCCTTCAGACGCTCCACCAACCACTCCGCCTGCTCGAAAGCCACATATTTATCGTCAGTCCCGTGAATACAAAGCGTCGGCGCCGCCTTGGGCGTCACCCAGTACAAAGGACTACCCATTATGTGCTCCCGCCGCTTCTGCTCCAGATTGCCGCCGAAAAAGAGCGGCAACACCTCGGCGGCATCCACACTCTTTCCATAGGACTGCGTCAGATCGCTCGGTCCGTACTGGTTTACCACACAGGTCACCGCGCTGGATTGCTCCAGATTCCCAGTGCCCTCGAACTCAGGCACCCCAGCTGTCACCCCCAAAAACTGGGCAAGATGCCCGCCCGCCGAACCTCCCGTGACCCCAATCCGGGTCGGATCAATCCCGTATTTAGCCGCATTGGCCCGTACCCAACGCACAGCGGCCTTCGAATCATGCACCGCCGCCGGAAACGGAAAGGTCGGGGCGAGCCGATACGAAATAGTCACCGCCACATACCCCTGCTGTGCCAGCGTTACACAAAGCGCATCGTACCCCTCGCGTTTTCCGGCCCGGAAACCGCCCCCGTGAATACAAATCACCGCTGGAAACGGCCCCTCACCGGCCGGTCGCGCCATATCGAGCTGAAGATGCTCCCCGCCGACCTGCGCAAACTCAATACCTCGCTCAAACTTCACCCCGTCGGGAATGACCAAGTCCGCCGCCGACAAATTCGCGCAGCAAAGAAGCGAGCAGACCAAAAGCGAGCGAAGGGAACCAACGATAAAGGGCATTTTCATAAATAGAATTGGGAACCGCTGGGACTACCTACCCCGGTCCGCCTTGTTAGGCCTCACACCTAAAGTTTGTTTTCAAAGCCGAGGGGCCGTTGAACCGGATCGACCCGGGGACACTGCGGAATCAGGCCTTTTCCCAACCTACGCTTGAAGCGTCTCCGTGGCCCCATGAGTTTAAACTCATGAACCGCTCCACCACCCCAACCCGGGTTCTCGTCGTCTGTACAGGAAACATCTGCCGCTCGCCCACCGCAGAAGCCGTACTCCGCGCCGAACTCACCAAAGCCCGCCTCTCCATCGAAGTTCAATCCGCCGGTACGGAGAATTATCACGTGGGCTCCGCCCCCGATTCGCGCTCCATCCGACACGCAAAACTGCGGGGGTACGACCTCTCGAACCTTCGGGCAAGCCAGATAAGCGACGCCGATTTCCACGCCTTCGACCTGATTCTGGTCGCCGACAACCTCAACCTTTCCGTCCTCCGCCGCCGCTGTCCGGCCGAGCTCCACTATAAACTCGCCCTTTTTCTCGAAGACCAACAGTTGCCCGACCCCTACTACGGTCAGGCCGCGGGATTTGAAACCGTGCTCGACCTAGTCGAAGAACGCGCCGCGACTCTAGTGTCGGTCTGGAGCGCGGACATTTAAGTCCACGCTCCAACCTCCAGCCGCATTCCCCCTCGCTCCCCGGAGGCGAATCTGCGGCTCGTTGTGGGACGCACGAGCCGTTCGGCTCTAGCGCACCAATTCCGCACACGTGGTTTTAAACCACACCACGGACTCGGCGATTTCGGGCACCGAATTTTCCCAGGCGTATTCGTATTCCACACAAATGGCGCCGTTGAACTTCTGACGCTTGAGTTCGACAAGCATCCCTTTGGCGTTGCTTACCCCCTTGCCCCAAGGGACATCGTGCCCGGCGAGAGTCGCCTCGTTGAGATCCTTGAAATGAAGGGCAATCACACGGCCTTCCAGTTTCCGGAGCGATTCGACCGGATCGAGGCCCGAACGCACCCAGTGACCCACATCCGCACAGGCGCCCAACAGAGGGCTGCGGCCGTTGACTGCCGCCAGAACGGTATCGGGATTCCAGTAAAAACTCTTCGGCCCAGGATGATTATGGATAGCCACCTTGATGCCGTACTCCTTGGCCAGTTTCTCGACCACATCCATCACCGGGGCGAGTTCTTCCATTTTCCCGTGCACTTCGGGCTCGGCCACCAGCACCGTTATCCCCAACCGCTTGGCGCCTTCAAAAATTTTGCGACTCTCGGCTTCATCAATCCCCGGTTTGACCAC
>CAMCYN010000061.1 GCA_945883955.1 Akkermansia muciniphila | reverse complement strand
GAATCTTCAGGCGAGTGTGAACCTGCCCGTGGTCATCTTCGGGATCGACCTGAGAGTACGCAGCTTTACTCCCGCCGCAGCTGAAATCCTGGGGCTCAAAGCCTCCGATGTTGGACGTTCCGTGGAAGTCATCCCTCTGCGGTTTCTCTATGGTATCGAGTCTTTTATTGGTGAGGTAATCGCCGAAGAGTGCACCAGGGAGCAGGAGGTGCAAAGCGAGGCGGGGCATTGGTATCTTCTCCGGGTCCTGCCTTATCGAACTTCCGATCAGCGGATTGGCGGGGCGGTAGTGGTGCTAGAGGATATTCATGAGGCTCGTTCGGTGAGGGAACGTCTGCGGGAGGCGCGGGATTATGCTATGGCGATTGTGGATGCAACCACCCAGCCGCTGCTCATTTTAGACACCGAGTTGAGGGTGGTTGCGACCAACCGGGCGTTTGAATCGACCTTTCAGGTATCGGCTACTGACTGCCAGGGGCAGTTGCTTTTTGAATTGGGGAGCGACCAATGGAAGTGCCCGGTGTTGCGTGGAGTGCTGGCCGATATCGTAGAAAAGGGTTCCTCCTTTGTGGGGTTTCAGATCGAACACAATTTTCCGCATATCGGGCGGCGGGTGATGCTTCTTAATGCCCGCAGGATGCCGGAAAACGGCCGGACCCGGGAGATATTGCTGGCGTTTGAAGACATCACTGAGCGCCAGAGGGCCGATGCCCAGAACCGGGAGCGGTTGGCGGAGATTTCGGCAGCCAATTCCGCCAAGGACCATTTTTTGGCCACCCTCAGCCACGAGTTGAGGATGCCACTGACCCCGGTTCTACTATCGGTTTCCGCTTTGGAGGGACGGGCGGATATCCCCGAGGACGTGCGCGAACAGCTCTACATGATCCGGCGCAACGTCACCCTGGAGTCCCGGTTGATTGACGATTTGCTGGATCTGACGCGGGTCACTCAGGGCAAACTTACGATCGACCCGTGCCGGGTGTGCGGCCGGGATCTGCTTGGGCGGGCTATTGAAATTGTGCGGGAGCTGGCGGTTCGAAAGGGCGTGCAGATTGAATTGGTGGCGGCTGTGGAAAGGTGCGAAGTGATGGGGGATCCGCGCAGGCTGAAGCAGCTGTTTTGGAACCTGTTGAGTAACGCCATCAAATTCACGCCTTCCGGTGGGCGGATCACCGTTCGGGTGACACAGGAACCGGGCGGTACGATGCGTATCGAGGTGGCCGACACAGGGATCGGGATTGAACCGGAAAAAGTTCCCTTACTTTTTAATGCCTTCGAACAGGGCTCGACCAAAATCACGCGTCAGTTTGGGGGACTCGGTCTGGGATTGGCGATTGTCCGCGCTATTACCGAGCTACACGGCGGACACGTGTGGGCCGAAAGTAACGGGATGGGCCATGGGAGCACTTTTGTGGTCGAGTTGCCGCTTGCAGTCGAGGGGCTTGGTCTGCCCGCGTACCCGGAACGGGTGGAGGAACCCGAAGCTCCAGCCGCAGGATTGGTCTGTTTAAAGCATCAGCACCTTCTGCTTGTCGAAGACCACCATGATACGGCGCATCTCATGGCCCGGTTGTTACGCAATCTGGGCTACGAGGTTTCGGTGGCCAATTCCGTGGCGGCGGCACGTTCCCTCGCGTCCGAATACCAGTTTGACCTGTTGGTGAGCGATATCGGGCTTCCGGATGAAAGCGGCATTGAGCTGATGCGGCATGTCCGACAGGAGTACAAGCTTCCGGGAATCGCCCTTACCGGGTTTGGAACCGAGCGCGACAGGGCTGAAATTTTGGCGGCTGGTTTTTCGGAAGTTTTGGTCAAGCCGGTCGATTTCAAGCAGCTCAAAGCGGCCATTACCCGGGTGGGGTAAAGTGAACCCGGATTGGAGATCGGGGGGGCCTTGCCGCCGGCGTCAAAGGATGGGACCCGGATGGGGGGCGTCCGGAGGAGGTGTCAGCTCCGGGTAGAGGGCGAGGATTTCCGCTTCCGTGGGAACCCGGAGGCTTTCGAGGCGAATCTGCCGCAATTCTCCGGCGATCAGCGCCCGGATGTCCCCCGGGGCGGACTGGCCCATGAGCGCCTGCCCCAGCGGAGCGGTGTAGGGGACGGGAACGAGGGATTGGTCGGTGGGAAGATGTTGGTCCTTGGCTCCTGCGAGCAGGTAATCCTCGGTGAATCGGCCCTGGGTGACTCGGGCGACCACCCCCACTTCCACTACCCGGATTGGTTCCGGCAACCGTGTCCAGTCTAGCGGATCGACCACGTCATAACCCGAGTCTTCGAGCCGTTTAAATTCGCGCACCATGCGTTGTTGAAGCCGTCCGGCCAGCCGGAACTTCTCTTTGCTGGCCTTGTACTCGGCGTTTTCGCTCAAATCGCCCCATTCCTTGGCCACCTTCGCCTCGCGTTGGGCCAAGTTTTTCTCCGCCGCGTGGTGTTCGTATTTCTCGGCCATACTCTGGAGGCTGGGCCGGCTGACAATGAGACGGATGGACATAACGCAAGGATTGGTCTGAAGGAGGCGGCCAGTGACTTTACCCGGAAACCGTCTTTTTCAATAGAATCGGATTCGGGCCGGGCCGGCCGCCAAGAATCCCTTTAGCCGGAGGGAAGTTTTGCCGATATTACCCCTATGTCGTTTTACACCGTTTCCTCCATCGGGTTATCGGGAATGAATGCAGCTGCATTGCGGCAAGCCGCCGCCAGCAGCAATGTCGCCAACACCCTGAGTGACAAAATGCAGCGGGCTCAGGTGGTCCAAAAAGCGCTTCCGGACGGAGGTGTCGCGGCGTCTTTGACCCGGCAGGTCTCCGGCTCGGACGACCTGGTGAGAGACATTGTGGAGGGAATGGGGGCCGTTTATTTGTTCAAGGCCAACCTGATTTCGCTCCGGGTGGCCGATGAGATGGCCGGCGCCGCTCTCAATTTAAAGGGCTAATCGCCGAATCTGGCCGCCCGGGGAAACGTCGGTCGTTCCGGGGGCGTGTGCAACCCGGGAGGGGTCTAGCGCCGTCGCGCCGATTGCTGCACGGAGAACGAGTTTTGCAGCACCTCGCGGATCCGGTTGGCGTGTAGTTCCTGATCGGTTTGGTAATCGAGATTTCCGTCGGCTCCGATGATTGCGATCCCGAATTTTCCCTTCAGCGCGTAGGCTTGGCAGGCGGCGTTTCCGGCCGGTGAGATTACAAAAGGAATATTGGAAGCGATCGGTCCGGGGCTGCCGTCGCGGAAGGCGGCGACAAAGACGACTTTGCTCGTCGCGAAGTGGTCATAGCTGACTTCGATTTCTTTCACCTGCCGCTTGAAAGCGCGAGTGGAGGGGGAATCGGCCAGAAGTAGAACCACGGCTTGCCCCTGGAGACTTTTGAGCGAGCGCACCCGGCCTCCGGCCTGAAGGGACAGGTCGGGGGCGGGCCGCACCACGGCGGCTCCGGTGGTGGCGACAAGAAGCCCGAGAATCAGGGCCAGCCGTGGGAGGTTTTTCATAAATGGGGTGTCGAGCGTCTGCGAAGAAAGGTTAGACCTTCATGATGTCCGCTTCTTTGACCAGGGTGGCGTCTTCGATCTTTTTTACAAAAGTGTCGGTCAGCTTCTGGATTTCTTTCTCAAACCCTTCGAGTGCGTCTTCGGTAAAGCCGCCGTCTTTGCCGGCTTTTTTGATGTCATCCAGACCGTCCCGACGAGCCGAACGCACACGCACTTTGGCTTCTTCGGACATCTGTTTGACCGTTTTGGCCAGATCCCGGCGCCGCTCTTCAGTCAGGGGCGGAATAGGCATACGGATGAGTTTCCCGTCACAAATCGGAGTGATACCGACCTTGGATTCACGGATGGCGCGTTCGACGTCCTTAATCGTGCTTGTATCGAAGGGTTGAATGACAATGAGCCGGGGCTCGGGGGTGGTGATGAGCGCCAGTTGCTTGAGCTTCATCTGGGAGCCGTAAGCTTCGACATCAATGTTTTCGACCAGGGCCGGGGAGGCTTTGCCGGTGCGAATTGACGAAAACTCGTGGGTGGCAAAATCGAAGGCCTTTTCCATGGCGGCTTCGGTTTCGAGGATGGTTTCTTCAGGGTCCATAAAAAGAGGAGGGCAACGGGTTATTCGGAAACGACGAGGGTGCCGATGGGGTGTCCGAGCACCGCGTTGCGGATGTTGTTCTTGGTCATCAAATCGAACACAAGGATTGGCACGCGGTTGTCCATACAGAGGGTGAAGGCGGTCGAATCCATCACCTGGAGGCGTTTGGAGATGGCCTCGCTGTAGGTGATCCGGTCGTATTTGACGGCGGTGGGATCCTTTTTGGGGTCGGCCGTGTAAATGCCGTCCACCTTGGTGGCCTTGAGGATGGCTTCCGCCCCGATCTCGCTGGCGCGCAGGGCGGCGGTGGTATCGGTGGAGAAGAAAGGGTTGCCTGTTCCGGCGACAAAAATAACTACACGCCCGAGTTCGAGATGGCGCATGGCGCGGCGGCGGATGAAGGGTTCGGCCACACTTTGGATGGGGATGGCGGTTTGAACGCGGGTGGGGACACCGATGGCTTCCAGAGAAGACTGCAGGGCCATGCCGTTGATGACGGTGGCGAGCATGCCCATATAATCGGCGGTGGTACGTTCCATGCCGCGGTGGCTGGCGGTGAGGCCGCGCCAGATGTTGCCTCCACCAATAACGATGGCCAGTTCGACGCCCATGGAGTGCACGTCTTTGATCTGCTGGGCGACCTGGGCCACGATCTGGGGCGAAATGGATTCGAGGCTCCCGGGTTCCTTAAGGGCTTCCCCGCTGATTTTAAGGACTACACGGCGGTAGTGCGGGACGGTCTGGGAAGAGGCATGGTCTGACATCGGTCGCCTATGATGCACTGAGCGGCATTGGTGTTGCAAAGGGCAAAGAGCGGGCGGCGTTCTTGCACGGATCGGGTCCGATAGGCAAAATGGACGCCTTATGGCCTCTAACCGCCTTCAGAAGATCCTCGATGTGAAGAAACAAGAGGTCGCCCGCATTTTGCCCAGGGCGGCTCATTTGCGTGCCGCCGCTCTTCAGCGAAATGATTTTCGGCCGTTTGCCCGTGCCATTGATCGCGGATCGGATGCCTTGGGGTTGATTGCGGAGGTGAAAAAGGCCAGTCCCACGGCCGGAGTCATTTCGGCCAATTTCGATGCGCTTGAAATTGCGCGTCAGTATGCGGCGGCTGGAGCCCATGCGCTTTCGATTCTCACGGACGAACAGTTTTTCCAGGGCAGCCTGGCCTATTTGAGCCAGATCCGGGACGAGGTGTGGCTGCCGCTTTTGCGCAAGGATTTCATTATCCATGAGGTACAAATCGCCGAGGCCTCCGTGGCCGGAGCCGACGCCATTCTGCTGATTGTGGCGGCGCTCGAACAGGATCGGTTGGAGGCGCTTTATCAAGAGGCGACCACCTTGCAGCTGGATGTGCTCGTGGAGGTCCACACAGCCGAGGAACTGGAGCGTGCGCTGGATCTTGGGGCCGAGCTGATTGGGATTAACAATCGCAACCTCACCACGTTTGAAGTCGATCTGGCCACCACCGAGGAACTCAGTCAGGAGGTGCCCGAGGGGGTGATCCTGGTGTGCGAAAGCGGACTGAAGACCCGGGAGGACACCCAGCGGGCGATGGACAGCGGCTGTAACGCGATCCTGGTTGGGGAAAGTCTGATGCGCACCAATGACATAGCCGCTCAGGTGGTCGAGTTGCTTTCGGTGCGCTAACTCGGGCCACCTGGCTGGCTGAAATCTGCTTAGGGCTTGGGCTTGAGCTCTTCGCCCAGCTCTTTTCCGAGCTGCTGCATCTTTTGCATCATGGCCGGCATGACCTTTTGCATCACTTCCAGGGATTTTTTGGTGAGCGCGGGCATTTTTTTGATGTAGGCCTGTCCGACCGCCGATTTGTGGAAGGCGATGAGTCCGTCCATTTCTTCCTGGCTGAAGACGCCCTGGTAAATTTCTGCAAACATCGGCTCGAGCTTCGCCCAGCTCATCTCCTCTTTGAGGATTTCCGTGGAACGGGCTTTAAAGCGTTCGATGGCGGCTTTTTGTTCCGGGGTGGATTTTTGGGCGAGGTCGGCCGGAATACTGCGGTCGATGACCCCGTCCATCATGTCGAAAATGCCATCCAGACTTTTGGCCTGACCGCTCAGGCTCAGGAATTCCCGGATGGAGGCTTCACTGGCCGGTTCGGCGAACAGAGGCAGGCTCAGTCCGGAAATAAAAAGCAGGGCAAACAGAGTTTGTTTCATAGTCAGTGGGAGAGACCTCTGACGCTGCGGCGGATTGGGGACGCGGGCAAGCTGTCGGTGAATAATTCCGAGTCTGAGCGAGCCTAAAAGGACTGGAGTGCCTTTAACTTGGCGAGCGCTTCGCCGTTGGCGAGGAGTTCGTTTGCCTTCTCCAGGCCGTCGGCGAGATTGCGGGCGCGACCGGCGACAAGAAACCCGGCGGCGGCGTTTAAAGCGACCACCTGGGATTTTGGGCCCGTTTCCTGACCGCTCAAAATCGCTTCCAGTAGGGCCGCGTTTTCCGTCCGGTCGCCGCCCCGGAGCGCCTCGACGGGAGCGTAGGGGAGTTTGAGGGAGGCCGGGTTGATCTTGAAGATGGAAAGGGTACTGCCTTCGACCGAGACGATGTCTGCCGGACCGGCGAGGGTGAGTTCATCGGCGCCGCAGCCGTGGACGGCCCAGGCGCGGGTGCGGCCGAGCTGGAAGAGGACTTCGCCGTAACAGCGGAGCAATTCTTTGGAATAAACTCCCACGAGCTGGAATTCGGGCCGTGCCGGATTGAGGAGAGGGCCCAGCAGGTTAAACACACTGGGAATGCCGCGATCGGCCAGGCCACGCCGAACGGGCCCGATGACGCGGAAAGCGGGATGGTAGGCGGGGGCGAAGAGGAAGCCGAGACCGTGCCGCTTGACGCATTCACGGAGGTCGGCCGGGGAGAGTTCGATGCGGATGCCGAGCGCTTCGAGCACGTCGGCACCGCCGCATTTGGAGGTGATGGCGCGGTTGCCGTGTTTGAGAACCACGACGCCTCCTGCGGCGAGCACGAACATGGAGGCGGTGGAGATGTTAAAGAGTTCGAGTTTATCGCCACCGGTGCCGCAAACGTCGAGGGTGGGGCCGGACAGGCTGGCCTTGTCCAGTTCGGGATCCACGGCCAGGGAAAGAAGGGCTTCGGTAAAGGCGGCGATTTCCGTGGAGGTTTCGCCCTTGAGATGGAGCGCTTCGAGAAACAACCCCTTTTTGGATGATTCGACTGCGGGGTTAGCCAGCCAGGCCACGGCGACGCGGATCTGGTCAGGGGAAAGTTCCTCCCCGGCTTTGACAACGTCGATGAGCATCTGCATGGCTCTCATTCAACCCAGAACAGGGGGTGGGGCAAGCCTGTGTCGCTTGAGGCTGAGGGTGGTTTGGGTTTACCGACGCAACATCTTGTGGTAAGTGGAGGGGGATTTTCATTTCAACACAAGCTGATGTATTGTTCCAAGTGTGGCGTTCTTGAAGATAAGGTGATCGATTCGCGTCCGTCCAAGGACGGCAAGAGCATTCGCCGCCGCCGCGAATGTGTCGGGTGCGGGTTTCGGTACACCACCTATGAGGAAATTGAGCGCACGGAATTGCGTGTGCTCAAACGCGATGGGCGTTCGGAACCTCTGGACCGGCACAAGATTATCGGCGGAATGATGAAGGCGTGTGAAAAGCGGCCGGTCAGCCGTGCGGAAGTGGAAAAGGCGGCCGAGGAGATCTTGGCCGAACTGGAGGCGGGCTACGAACGCGAGCTGCCCGCCCAACTGCTTGGGGCCAAGGTGATGGATAAACTCCACAACCTCGATGAAGTGGCCTACGTGCGGTATGCTTCCGTTTACCGCCAGTTTCAGGACATCGGCGAGTTCCTCGACGAGATTCAGTCGCTGGGCAGGCGTCCCAAACGCAGTGTGCTGCAGTCGGAACTTTTTAAGCCATGATCGACCTTGCGAACGAGTTGCCGAAGATCCAGCTGGGCAGTGGCGTCGTCTCGCTCGAGATCCGGTGGCTGGAGCAGTCGCTGGAAAAGGCAGCCTCGGCGGCCGGTTACACCCAGTGGTTACCTGCGGAACACGTGGCGCAAACCATCAACGCTTATCTGCTTTCCAACGCGTCCCGGCAGCCGGTTTCGCTGGAGGCCTTTGCGTTAACGGTGCGCGGTGTTTTGGAAGGGATCGGGTACGGGGAGGTGGCGCCGTATTTTTTAAGGGGCGGGATCGAGCTGGGGTTTTCGTTGCTGGATGTCTCTGAACGGGTGCTCCCTGGGTTTGAGCTGGGCTTTTTCCACGAATGTCAGCGTGCTCTCGAACGCCTTCTGGCTTGTGAGGCGCTGGGGAAAATCCTTTTTCAGGACATGGTGCCTGCGGTCAAAAAAGTCCTCAATCGGCCCCACTGGTGTTTGGAGTGTGAGCGGATGCGGGACGAAATAGTGTGTTTCATCCGGTATCGGCTCGCGCACAGTCGACACGCCGCCAACCTCGCCTTTTCCATCCACTGATATGACTGTTTTTGAAAAGATCATTGCCCGTCAGATTCCGGCCGCAATTGTGGCGGAAACCGACGAATGGATTGCCTTCCATGACGTTTCTCCGCAGGCCCCGGTACACGTTCTGATTGTGCCCAAACGCGTGATTCCCCGGGTGGCTCATGCGGCTGCGACGGATGAGGCGGTGCTGGGCCGGCTGCTTCTGGCCTCGCAGAAGGTGGCCTCGGAGTTGGGGGTGTTGGAGAGCGGCTATCGGCTGGTCATTAACAATGGCGTCCACGGCGGCGAAACTGTCCCGCATTTACACGTGCATCTTCTCGGCGGCCGCCCGCTCGCCTGGCCCCCGGGTTAACCGGCAGACTGCCGGGATGGAGTGTTTCCTCGGCGAGAAACGCATTAGGAAGGTGGCGCACCTCCCAGCGGTCGGGGTGTGGCAGGACTTCGACGATATCAAAGCGGGCGATCACGTCGCTGCGATCGAGCATTTCGAGCCATTCCTGGGCGGCTTGAACCAAGCCGCGTTGTTTTTCGCCATCCACGGCTTGGTGTGGGGCGCCGAAGGTTTCCGCGGACCGGGTTTTAACTTCCACAAAGATCAGTTCGGGCGCGCGCCGGACACGGCAGACCAGATCGACTTCCCCGCCGCGAAAGGGGTGGAAGTTGCGGTAGAGGACTTTGTAGCCGGCCTTCTTGAGAAAACGTTCCGCGATTCTTTCGCCTTCCCGGCCGAGTGCCGCCGCTTTCTGTTTAGGCGAAAGGGGGGCGGTTTCCCTGAAGGAATTGCGCAGCCTGGCTAACAGGCGCGAAGCTGCGTCGGTGAATCGGGCAAGGTCCATAGGTACGCAGGCGTTCGAGATGGAGTGCCGTGCCGTAGCCCTTGTGCCTGGCAAAGGCGTACTCCGGATACTCCAGATCGAGTGCCTGCATTCTTCTATCGCGCGTGACCTTGGCGAATACGCTTGCCGCCGCGATACTTAAACTCAGGCCATCGCCTCCGACGAGGGCGGTTTGCGGCGTGGGAAAGGGATGGACGGGTAATCCATCAATGAGCACGTGGTCGGGAACCTTGAGCAGACCCGCGACGGCCCGGCGCATGCCTTCGTGAGTGGCCCGGAGGATATTGAGGAGGTCGATTTCCGGAGCCTCCACTTCCACCACACAGGCGAGGATGTCGGAGTGGGCCGAGAGTTCCTCGAAAATCCGGTCGCGTGCCTTTTCGGTGAGTTTTTTGGAGTCGTTAAGTTTGGGATGGGAAAAGCCATCCGGCAAAATCACCGCGGCGACGACCACGGGACCCGCGAGCGGGCCGCGGCCGGCTTCATCGACACCCGCTACGGTTAAAAAGCCAGCGGCTCGGAGCGAGTCCTCGAAGTCGAGGGTGCACCGAGCCGCCATAAGCTTTTAAGATGTCGAAGCGAAAAGAGACTTAGCGAGTCTTCTTAGGACGAACAGCCATAGCCTGCTTGCCTTTACGCTGACGCAGATAGGTCAGCTTGGAGCGGCGAGCAGAACCCTGGGTTTCGACTTCCACTTTCGTGACACGCGGCGAGTGGAGAGCGAATACACGTTCGACCCCTTCCCCGTAGGAAATACGACGAACGGTGAAGGATTCGTTCAAAAGAGTACCTTTGCGGCCGATGACGATCCCGGAGTAGACCTGAACGCGCTCCTTATCGCCTTCCACAACACGGGTATGTACACGTACGGCGTCACCCACGTTGAACGTGGCTGACTCTGGTTTCATCTGTTCCTGATTAATCTTCGCGATAATAGCTGACATAACGGATCCTCCGACGAGGGTTTGAAAAAGGGGGGAAATTGATAGCCGAACACTCGACTGACGCAACCTAATTTCCCCATTCTGTTCCTACAATTCACGATATGAGCGAACTCATCGATTTGCAAAGCGACGAATATTTTATGGGAGAAGCCCTCCGCTTGGCCCGGCGCGCCTGGGAACAGGACGAGGTGCCCGTGGGGGCGGTGATTGTTTGCGAGGGACGCGTGATCGCACGGGCCTTCAATCAAGTCGAACAACTCAAGGACGCTACGGCACACGCCGAAATGCTCGCTGTCACCCAGGCCGAGGCGGCTATGGGGGACTGGCGTTTGAACAAATGTGATCTTTTTGTCACCAAAGAGCCCTGCCCGATGTGTGCGGGCGCCCTGGTCCATGCAAGGCTGCGCCGGGTGGTTTTTGGGTGTCCTTCTCCAAAGGATGGAGCGGGTGGCAGCCTCATGAACCTGCTCCAGCATCCCAAATTGAATCATCAGTGTCAGGTCACCCAGGGGGTGCGTCAGACGGAATGTGCGGCGATGCTCCAGGCTTTCTTCCGGGAAAGACGCTGAAGCCTGAGCGGGGTCGCTGTTGCGTAATATCCTTTCCCTGATAAATAAACACCGTGGAGCTGAGTGAAATTTACCAAGGTCTGAGTGACAGCACGCGGCGCAGGATTCTGCTCCTGCTGTGTGACGGTCCCTTGTGTGTGTGTCATTTTCAAAAGGCGTTGCTGGAGCCGCAGGTTAAAATCTCCAAACACCTTTCCTACCTTCGGGAACGGGGCCTCGTGGAGGCCACGCGTGAACAGAACTGGATGGTGTACCAGTTGCCGGTTCAAAGAACCCGGGAGCTAGAGGTTCATCTCGAGTGTCTGAAAGCCTGCGCGGCAGAGGATCCCGTTCTCGCCGAGGACAGAGCCCGATTGCGTGCAGTGCTGGATGTCAGTCGCGGTCCTTCGGCGGTGTGCCGACCGGACAAGAGAGTCTAAGGACAGGTAGTCTGAAATCCGGTGGGTTGTTTTTGAAGCCGGACAAACTTGAAGCGCTCATCATAGCGGCCGGCGGAAAATTTCCGACAGCAATTCAGACAGGCTGCCGCGCGCCGAAACGCGCGGACTCGTTCGAGTTGGGTGCGGCATTCGGGGCATTGATAGACGTATTTTATGCTCAGCTTTCGGCGAGGTAACGGCAGGTCGTGACACCGGGACTCGTTTTGAATGCCGAGATCCGAACACGCCCGTTGCCACTCGGGACCGTGGGGCAGGATACGGCGCCGGCCTACCCGGTGTTGGGCCACAAGATGGGCCAGTTCGTGAAAAAGTGTGCGTTGAATTTCTTCCGTTCCAAACGCCTGAAGCTTGGGGTTGAGCACGATATGTGTGATGTTCGGATAGGCCAGTCCGGCCGTGCTGCGCATCCGCGGATTCCAGAGCACCTGGAGCTCCGTACTCAGGGAATCCAGGCCGAGGGAGCGGAGTTTTTCGGTGGCCAGCCGGATCAGATCCAGGGCTGGAACTCCTTTGGGCAAGACCTTCTGTTTTCCGAGGGACGCCGGAGCGATCAGGCTCTTGATGCGTTTGGAGAAGGAGGAAGTCAGTTTCATTCGCTAAGTCGGTCCCATACCCGGCCAACCTTCCGTACTGTCTCGTGAATGTCCTCAGCGGAGGTTGTCCGACATAGTGAGAATCGCAGCGAACTGCCGGCGCGGGCGTGCGGGACGCCCATAGCCAGAAGAACATGGGACGCCTGCAGGGAGCCCACCATACAGGCCGAGCCACTGGAGGCGCACACGCCCTCCAAATCCACGCACATCAAGAGACTTTCGGCGTCCGAACCCGGAAAGGTGACGTTGGCTGTGTTCGCGAGCCGGTGTTCGCGGCTGCCATTGACCGTCAGCCCCGGGCAGCGCGTCATGAGGCCCGTTTCCAGGCTGTCGCGGAGTTCGGCCATTCGGACGGTATCGTCCTGCATCCGGTGGGTCGCTAGCGCCGCGGCGGCTGCCATCCCGACGATGGCAGGCGCGTTTTCGGTGCCGGCCCGGCGCTGACCTTCCTGGGCCCCGCCAAACTGAATGGTTTCCAGAGGCAGGCCGCCCCGGACAAAAAGCAGGCCCGCGCCCTTTGGGCCGTAGAATTTGTGTGCGGCAATGGTCAGCAGATCGAAAGGGGCGGCTTCGAGTGGTACCTTGCCGAAGGATTGCACCGCATCGCAGTGAAAAGGGACGCCGTGAGCGCGGCAAACCCGGCTGATTTCAGCGATGGGATGAAGCACGCCGGTTTCGTTATTGGCGCTCATAATGGAGACAAGCGCTGTATCGGGGCGGAGAGCGGCGGAGAGATCGTCCGGGTCGAGCCGGCCGTCGGATCCTACGGGGAGCCAGGTGACCGAGTAGCCTTCCGATTTCTCGAGCCGTTCAAAGGCGTGTAACACCGCGTGATGTTCGGTGGTGCATGTGACCAGATGTTTGCCCTTGGCTGAGCGGGCGGTGCCAAGGATGGCAAGGTTGTCGGCCTCGGTGCCGCTGGAGGTGAAAATGAGCTCGTTTGGGCGGCATTTGAGCAGTCCGGCGAGGGTGTCCCGGGCGGAATCAATCGCCGCCCGTGTTTCGCGGCCGGCGCTGTGTCCTGAAGACGGGTTGCCGTGATGCTGGCTCAGGAAGGGGAGCATGGCTTCGAGGGCCTCGGGAGCGAGGGGCGTGGTGGCGTTAGCGTCTAGATAAATCATTTCCGGGTTGAAATAATTCGGCAACCTTCGCGGGAAGCGCTCAAACCGCCAAGGGAAAGCTCGGGAAAGAAAAAAGGGGCCCTGCGGCCCCGCTCATCCCCTTCTTTTTCTCCACCGCTTGGCGGGAAATGGTCAGTCAGAACTAAGCTGAGGGCTTAATGCGAATCTGGATCTGACGGGATAAAATCCAGCGTACGGCAAACATATCCATCGTGGCTTTGATGGCCCGGTTGCCGAACCCGTATTTGCTCACTCCGGCGACCCGGGGACGGTGGTTGACGGGAATTTCCGTAATCCGATACCCCATGCCTTTAATCAGGGCGGGGATGAAGCGGTGCATGCCGTAGAACGGGATGAAGGCTTCCTTACACTGACTGCGCATCGCTTTGAGCGTGCAGCCGGTGTCGCGGACTCCGTCCTTGGTGAACCGGGAACGGATGGCGTTGGCAAACTTGGAGGTGAGCCGTTTGGAGAAGGTGTCTTTGCGTTCGGCCCGGTACCCGCAAACCAGATCAAAGCCGCGGTCGAGTTCGGCCAGCAGGCGGGGAATATCGGCCGGGTTGTTCTGGCGATCGCCGTCCATGAGGATAATGACGTCGCCATGTGCGGCATGGATGCCTGCGTACATCGCTCCGCTTTGGCCTGTATTTTTGAGAAATTCCAGGACCCGGATATTGGGGGCCTTGGGGATTCGGCTGACGGTGGAGTCGGTGGATTTATCATCCACGAGTACGATTTCAAACTCACGCCCCGCCAGTGCGGCGCTGATCTCTTCACAGAGAGGGGCTACGTTGTCTTCTTCGTTATAAAGCGGAACTACGACTGAAAGCATGGGGACGGGGCGGATAAGGCGGGTTGACCTCCTAAGGCTCCAGGAGGGCGAAGTCTAATAGGAAAGAACGAGGCGAGCTGTTTTTAGGCAGCCTTTTACAGGGACAGGCTCCGATAATTATCGCAGCGGAAAATCCGCAGCTGTCGGAGGCGTTGGCCGCGTCTTTCGATATCCAGACAGGCAATAAGTTCGGTGCTGCCAAAGCCTCCGGTGATCGCCGAGGGCGGCTTTTCGTCTTCGTTATCGGTAACAAAAAGTGCGGTGCGTCCGTGGAACGGGTTAATGCCGGCTTCCTCTGTAAAAAGGGAGTCCCTCGGTTTTTGTCCGGGTTTTAAGGCGACAAACTCATCGTAACGCGGCCAGAACGAAAACTGGTTTTCGATGTTCTGCGACTCGGGGATATAGACTGGCGGATGCCCCTCTCCCTCGAGGGGTTTTTCCGGGAGATAAAAGCTGAGCGAAGCGGCTGCTCCGTAACTTGAAGCGATCAGGAAGATGGGGCGTCCGGATTCCTTTTCCAGTTTGTTGCGTAAGGCGCCGATGTGTTCGGCCGCCGTCTGCCATCCGCGCAGGCGCGCGCTCGGGTCGGCTTTGCGAGGAAAGGGAATGCCGACTTTGCGCAACAAATCCACATCAATGATGGTGACGCTTAAGAGCAGCGCCAGTCCGAAGCCGATGCCAAAGGTGCGGCGTACTCTGGGACTGTGGATGGCGCTTTCATGCCAGTAAGCCGCCGCCAGTACCCCCAGCGAGATGATCGCCGGGGCCGTCCAGTTGGCTTCGCCGGCCTTCTTGAGAGAAAGCCAGCCGTACATGACAAAAAGCGGGAGGGTAAAAGAGAGCAGGAACCGCGGTTTAAAATGGGTGCGCCATTTCCGCAGGTTGTTGACCAAGGCCACCAGCAGGGCTCCTCCGAGAATCGGGGAATAAACACCGAGATGGAGTCCGAGAAAGACGAAGGGTTCGCCGAGGGAAAGTTTGAAGGGTTGGTGCAGGCCGCCGCGATGGGTGACGTGGCTGAAGGTGATCCAGTTGTGGCGGGCGTTCCATAGGATGGGCGGGAGAGCGAAAATCGCAAAAACCAGGAGCATGCTCCAGAAGCCTGGTTTGCGGAAATGCGTGCGCATCTTGGGAGAGGAAGCCAGCAGGATGATAACGGAAAGCAGCTGCATGGCATTGGTCCACTTGCAGAGGAAACCGAGGCCGATGAGCGCGCCGGTGGCCGGCCACCAGAAGCTCCAGCCCGGATCGGAATCGGGGGCATCGTTGGACTGGTGTTCCAGAGCGAGCCAGAGGGTGTAGATGGCCGCCATCCAGAAAAAGATGGAGAGCGGGTCGATGGTCATCAGCACCCCGCCAACATGGAGGATGGGAAAGAAGTTCAGGGCGAGGGTGCCCCAAACGGCGACGGATTGGCCGTACAGCCGGCGGGTGAAGAAAAACAGGAGGAGGCTTGTGGCCAGGGCCAGCAGGGGGCTGAAAACACGGATCCCGAATTCGGTGCCGCCAAAGATATGGGTGCTGATCCAGATGGCCGCCGAAATTCCAGGTCCCTTGCTGTAATAGCAAATATCCGGATGCTGGCTCCAAAGGTAATAATAGGCTTCATCGGGCGATAATTCGATATTCCCGACAAGCCAGAGGCGCAGAGTGGTGAGAAGGGCGAGTCCGAGGAAAAGCCAGCGTTTAGGGTTCATGAGTAGAGGGAGCGCAGCCGGGGTGTCTCTGCGGGCTGGCGAGGTTCAAAACGGCACTTTAGGTGCGGAGAGACTCCAGAGGAAAGGGCGGATAAAGACTTCCGCTTGCGGCGTGGGGGAGTCTCGATCGGTGGCTAGTCCGCCCGGCGGGTAGTGGCGGACGGTTGACTGAAGACGAGTGACGGTAATTCCTGGGCCCAAGCCGGTCGAAGCCCGGGGATCCATCGGCGCCAGGCCTGGTCGCAGAGCCAGAACAAAAGCAGCGTGAAGGCCGGACCCATCACCAGAGATGCCAGAACATCGCTGGGCCAGTGGGCTCCGGTGTAGACCCGCGACCACGCCATCAGGGGTGCCAGGAGAATCCAGGACCAAAGGCGCCAGCACAGCGCGACGGTTAACCCGAGAGTGACGGCATTAAGCACGTGAGCCGAGGGGAAGGAGCGGCCGTTCTTAACGTTGGGTTGGGGTTCGCCTGAGAAGGCGATGTCGATCGGTTTGGCGATCGCCAGAATCCGGGGTTGGGCGGCGGCCAGATCCACTCTGCGGACATGGGCGAGGGTTTGGTGGGGCCGGGGCCTGCTGGTCCATTTCTTGAGGGGTTGGGAAAGGATGGTTTCGTTGGCCGAGACGCCCAGTACACACAGCAAGACGAAGGTTTGTCCCCGGATGCCGCGTTTGCAGATCATCCAAATGGCCACGAGCACGAGGATTGGAATCCAGAAAGCCAGGCAGGACAGGGTTCCCAGCACTCGGTCGAAGGCTGGGTGGGTCCATTTTTGGTTCAGGAGAAAAAGAAGATGCTGGTCCATGGTCTGCGTGAAAGAGTGAGGCACGCTATGAGTGCATTTTTCCATTTAAACCGAAAACCCTCCTTTGGTCTGCTCGCGATTGCGCGACGGGGAATATTGATCGGAGCGTTGGGGGCCTCGCAGATGATGCCCCTAGTGGGGGAAGAAGCGGCGGCGCCGGCGCCGGCGGATGCCGCCTCCATTTTGCGCTCGGTGCGTGCCGCGCAAGCTTCGATGCACGAGACGTTTCAGGGGAAATTGCGTCGGGGAAGCCGCTCACTGGCCTACCGGATGGTGATCGACGGGCCGGTGCTCCGGTTTGAATTTCCTGCCGCTGAAGGCAAAGACCCGCAAACGGTGGTGATCCGTTCCGGATCCTTCGATGCTACTCTCGAGGTTCGGGATGCGGCCGGGAAGTTGTTGTCGGTCCGTTTTCACGAGGAAGTGGCAGGAATGGGGATCAGTTATGAGGATCTGGCACTGCGGTTTTTGTTTTGGCCCGGAGCCACCCTCGAAGGCGAAGAGCGGCTGATGCTTTCGAAGTGCTGGAAAATCCGTGTGAAACGTCCCAAAGCCAGTGCTTCCGCTTACGAAGAGGTGGTGTTGTGGGTGAGCCAGTCCAACGGTGCTTTTCTTAAGAGTGAAGCCTACGGCGAACACGGCGTGTTGGTCAGACGGCTCACGGTCCGTTCGGTTCAGACCATCGGGGGCGCAACCGCCCTCAAGCAACTCCGCGCCGAATCCCCGAACGAGGGCGGCGACCCGTCTTATCTGGACGTGGAAGGAGAGCGCGTCGCACGGCCGCCCAAATAGGCAGGGCTCTGAACCGCTTTTGGAGTGGGTAGCCCGGTGGCAGTGGCACACCGGGGCTTCCCCCTACGATTCGTCCTACCAGGTGTACCGGACGGTGTATTTGATGGCTTCCTCCTTCTCGGAAGCGACGGGAACGGTAAATTGCACCGTCTCGCTGTCGACTTTGCGGAACTCCTTGTTCTTGTCGGCGATCGTCCAGTTCGTGGCCCGGGCCAGATGCTCGATGACCCGGATTTCCACCGCGCGTTTACTCTGGTTACGCACCCGGATCTCGAAAGATTCCTCCATCGTGTGCTGTGCGGAATCGACCTTGAAATTCGTGCGTTTGCGTTCCCCCACGAGGTCAAACGCGGTGCCTAGTTTGAGCCGGACTGTCTCGTTCCGGGCGGTGTGTTCGAGGCGATCTTCGCCGACAAACTCCAGCTGTTCGCCATCTTTGCGATAGACCCGGATGTTGCCGGCCGGCAGCGGAATACCGAGCTGGGAGGTTTCATTGTTTTGAAACTCCAGAACCGATTCGACCTTCGTGGTTCCTT
>CAMCYN010000060.1 GCA_945883955.1 Akkermansia muciniphila | reverse complement strand
GGATATTTATATCCGTATGAATAGGCATTGTTTCCAGCACCGACATCGGCCGATCCCGGAGCCCAAACGACTCCGCGATATTTGGCACACCCATCAAGGCTTCGACCCAGGCACGTTGAGAAGAAATGTCATGAGATCCCGCAGTTCTTCGGCGGATAAAATTTCTTCCAGCGATTATTTTGAAGCGTTTGGCCACGTCACTCCACACTTCAGGAGAGATTGGACGATCAAAAGCGATGACCGTTTCTGTTTTACTCTTTGGCCAGGCAAGTACCGGTTGCGGGGCCTCCTTGTCTGTGAGTGAGATTTTGAAAAGTCGCCCTTCGCCTTTGGTGCCGTTGCCCCCAGTCGGGCGGGCCGCTGTGAAAGGAAACAGTGAGATCCCCTTGGGGGAGATGGCACAGTCCACAGCGAGCAGCGGCACACTTCCAATCAACTGTGTGCCGGCCACGTATCCGGCCCCGCTTTTCGCCAGCTTGGTGCGCCAGATTTTCCCACGTGCTTCCCCGGTCACCAGCGCGTCGTTGGCCCAATAATCCGGCCCAAAAATGCCGCGTCCCAGTGTCGGGCCATTAAAACTAAACCCGCAGGCGCTCTGATGTTGGGGTGCAAAATCCCAGACGCTGGGTTCATCGATCACTCCAGGAAGTTCCTTGGGATGGGCTGGTGGGAATCCGTAGTGGCGGCCGGTTTGGAGATGAAGGAGTTCATCAAAGGGATTGCCGTTTGGAACCCAGGTAGCGCCTTCCTGATCCGTACCGAAGAGGTCGCCGTTTTTGTTAAATTGCAGCGACATGATGTAACGCAACCCGCTTGCCAGTTGTTCGACTTTGCCTTCGGGCGTGAATTTCAGGAGACATCCCCGGCGTTTGTCCGGGGTGTAATGCGCGACGCCGCTTTTGTCTTTCCAGTATGGGTTGGTGGGTCCTGCGTTGCCCATGGTGAGGTACAGGGCGTTGTCGGGCCCGAAGGCGAGGGCCATCGAACTATCGACCCGGCGATGCTTCAGGTAAGGAGCGGCAACGAGTTCGGGATCGTCAAAATCCTTCACTACGGTTTCGCGCAAGTCCGGGACGCCTGTGCCTTTGGTGTCCCGGAACCGGATCACTTCATTTGTGAGGACGGCGTAGAGATCACCGTCTTTCACGGTCATTCCCAGAGGGTAGTTGGCACTCGTTTCGGGCGAAAACGTATCCACTTTATCTTCCAGGCCGTCGCCATCGGTGTCGCGCAAGACATGAAAGCGCCCATCGTATCCGCCGGCAAAAAGGCGGCCATCGGGAGTGTATTCAATATTATTGATGTTGGTGAGCTTCACCGGCAGTTCGCGAACGGTGAAGCCTGGGAGCAACATACGTGGTTTGAAATCGGGCGTCGGAGCAAAAGGCGGCTCGGGTTGTTTATCGGCACCGAAGGGATGAACGGCTCGACCGCGAGCATCGAGGTGGCGAAGAAAAGGGGAAGAAGATGTTTCATTGGGGGGCGGGTTACGTTGACCTCGTAGCACAACCCGCAGGCGGCAGGAGTTCGTCGGACGAGCTTTAGGATGGATCGGACGTGTTTTCGTTCCGACCATTCCAGAGCGGGAGCGATTCCTAAAAATGGCCCGCCCAGCCCCGTTTCAAGAGACCCTATAAAAACAAAACACACCGAAAGCGTGAGCTTCGGGGTGTTTTGCCAAGAGTTTTTGGGCTTTCGGACCTAACCGAGCAGGCGGGCGAGAATATCGCCGATCAGAGCCGGATTGGCTTTCCCCTGGGAGAGCTTCATGACCTGGCCCTTGAGGAAGTTGATCGAACCGGTTTTCCCAGCCCGGTACTCGTCCACGGCCTTAGGATTAGCTGCGATCGACTGTTGGCAAAGCGCCTCAATAGCTCCGAGGTCGCTTTCCTGTTTGAGCCCTTTCTCTTCCACGACGGTTCCCGCGGATTTGCGTGTCGCGAACATCTCGGCGAAAACGTCCTTGGCCTGTTTGCCGTTGATAGCGCCCTGTTCGACCAGGGAAACAAGTTCATCCAATTGAGAAGCGCTAATCGGGCAATCCTCGATTTTTGTCCCGGAATTGCTCATCGCACTCTGGAGCTCGTTGAGGATCCAGTTGGAAAGCGCCTTGGGTTTGACGGAGGTCTTGGCGGCACTCTCAAAATAGGTGGCCAGAGCACGGTCGGAAGCGAGTACGGAGGCGTCGTAGGGGGTGATACCGTAACTGGCGACAAAACGTTCCCGTTTCTCGGCGGGAAGTTCCGGACGCCGCTTGCGCACTTCCTCCATGAACACGCGGCTGTCGACAGGGAGCAGATCGGGATCGGGGAAATAACGATAATCGTGAGCCGACTCCTTAATCCGCATCAGGTTGGTTTGACCGGTGGCATCGTCCCAGCGACGGGTTTCCTGGGGCAGAGAACCACCCGCGCTCAGAATCTCGATCTGGCGCTGGATTTCAAACGCGATCGCTTTGCGAACTCCCGAAATGGAGTTCATGTTTTTGATCTCGATCTTGGTGCCGAGCTGATCGGTGCCTTCGGCGCGAACTGACACGTTGCAGTCGCAGCGCATCTGGCCCTTGTCCATGTCGGCATCGCTCACATCTCCATAAACCAGAATCTGTTGGAGAGCGGTGAGATAAGCGAAAGCTTCCTCGGGCGAATTGATGTCCGGCTCGGAAACCAGCTCCATGAGCGGGGTGCCGGCGCGGTTGAAATCGATGGCACTGGAGTTTTCGTGGTGAAAACTCTTGGCGACGTCTTCTTCGAGATGAATCCGGGTCAGGGCCACTACCTTGTTGGGGGTGGCGATGGTTTTCTGGGCATCCTTGGGATAAGCCAGATCGTGCAGGGGAACTCCACCACCCAGACACAAGGGAATGTCGTACTGGGAGATCTGATAGTTCTTGGGCATGTCCGGATAGAAATAATTCTTCCGGTCAAACTTGCACACGTCAGCGATCTGACAGTTGAGCATCAGGCCGGTGAGAGCCGTCATCCGGAGAGCCTCCTCGTTCATCACGGGCAGGGCGCCGGGGTATCCCAGACACACGGGGCAGGTATGTTCGTTGGGGCCCGCCCCGTACTCGACGGGACAGCCGCAGAACATTTTGCTCCGGGTTTTGAGCTGCACATGAACTTCAAGACCAATGGTGGGGATGTAACGCGTTGCCATGGAAAATCGGGGAGAGAGTTTGACGGAATCTGGAGCGAATGACCAGAGAGGGATTAACGGGAAGGACGGGACTTTTCTTTTTCCCTGGGGGAGAGAGCGGCATCGACCTGCTGATCGAGGTTGATGCGGCTTAAAGCGGTCATTATCTGGGTGTCATTGGCCGCCGCGCGAACCTTGGGATTACGCAGAATGCCGAGCAGATCGCCCTCCCGCACCGCAGCCTGAAGCTCGGGGTCACCCCTTAGGGCAATGACTTTGGGATGCCGGGTGAGTACCTCCAGGTCCGGGGCGGAGAGAAGACGTTCGAACGATTCAGAGGAGGAAAGGAGTTGGCCGGCTTTTTCCAGTTTTGGGTACAGGGTGCTGGGCAGGGGATCCAGTCTGGCCAGTAGAGAGGATACGGAAGTCTGATCCAAAGCGTGTTTTAAGGACAGGATCGCGCTGGGTTCCGGTTTGGATCCGTGACGGGTTTTCGTCAGGCTCGAGCGTTGTACACCCTCGGCAAAGCTGCCGCTCAGGCGAATCCCCCAAGCGGCCAGGGCCAGCACGGACAAACCAAAAACAAGTCCAAAGCCGGCCCCTAGGACCCCATAAACCAGCCGGATAATCCCGAAGCTCTGCTCGTCGGTTCGCTTAAAGACAATGGCTCCCAAAAAGATTCCGGTTAACCAGACGGCCCCGCCGATCAGGATTCCGGCGACAATCGGCCGCACAAAAACGGGAAATCCCAGCGGTGGAACCATCGGAGCCAGCAGCGGTCCTAGGGTAAAAGCGGCGACACACGCACCGGCCAGGGCGAGAATTGCAACCACCTGGCGTACAACACCCCGGCGCCATCCCATCCAGATGCATCCGAGTAACCAGAAAGCAACACAACCAAGCACCCACGTTGGGATGTCGGCTGGAATGGGCAGGTTCATGGGTTAAGCGACGGGGAAGCCGCCACTCTGGGCGCGCTGGCGCAACAAATGATCGGTCAAAACCAGCAGGGTCATGGACTCCACCATCGGCACGGCTCTCGGCAGGACGCAGGCGTCGTGGCGCCCACGAGCCTTGAGTTCTGCGGCTTCGCCTGAGGGGGACACCGTGGACTGGGATTGGAAGATGGTGGCCGTAGGCTTAAACGCCACCCGGAAAAAGATGGGTTCGCCATTGGAAATGCCGCCCTGGATTCCGCCGGAACGATTGGTGCGGGTGCGAACCCGACCGTTTTCCATATAAAAAGCGTCGTTATGTTCGGAGCCTCGCAGGTTGGTGCCTTCGAATCCCGAGCCGATCTCGAAACCTTTGGTGGCCGGCAGACTCATCATGGCCTTGGCCAGATCGGCTTCGAGTTTATCAAAAACAGGTTCGCCCAATCCCGGCGGCACGCCGCGCACGACACACTCGATGATTCCGCCGACGGAATCTCCCTCGGAGCGAACCGCTTTGATATAGTCGATCATTTGAGTCGCCATTGCCGCATCGGGACACCGCACGATGTTGGATTCCACGTCCTCAAAACGAACCGTATCCGGGTTCACTTCCGCCCGGAGATGCTGGATGGAGCGCACATAGGCGACGACTTCGAGCTCCGGGCACAAGGAGGCGAGTACCTGTTTGGCCACAGCCGCTCCGGCCACACGTCCGATGGTTTCGCGGGCCGAGGACCGGCCGCCACCCTGCCAGTTGCGGACGCCGTATTTGGCCTGGTAGGTGTAATCGGCGTGAGACGGACGGAACGCGGTCTCCATTTCCCGATAGGCATCGGGCCGGGCGTCTTTGTTGAGCACCGACACACAAATCGGTGTACCCAAAGTTTGGCCCTCAAAAACACCGGCCAGGATCTGGCACTTATCCTCCTCGGCGCGAGGTGTTACAATCTCGCTTTGACCTGGCCGCCGCCGGTCGAGATCTTTTTGAATATCGGCCTCACTGAGCGGTAGCCTGGGCGGGCAACCGTCAATCACAACGCCGACACCGCCACCATGGGATTCTCCCCAGGTGCTGATACGAAAGAGATGGCCAAACTGACTCGACATGATGGGGTAAAAAGAGCCCCAAACTTTGCCGCTCTTCACGCACCCCGGCAAGGTAATAGCCAAGATGCCGCAGGGTTTCATTCCTAGGGCCGGGCCGGAAAACGCTCTCCGACTGGCGGGCAGTCGCAACATTCAACCGCCCAGCTTCACGGCTCGGCGGATTTACCGGGAGCCGGGCGGTTGACGGAAGCCGTTACTTTTTGGGTTCGGCTGGCTGTTTTTTCGGAGCGGGCTTTTCAGCCGGTTTTTCAAACGGTCTTTCGGTCACTTCCGGCGTCGGATCGTTTTTACCTGTAAACGCATTGGCGGCCTTCTGGATTTGTTCGGGAGAAAGATCTGCGCCTTCGGAAACGAGCAGTCGGACCTGGAGGGTCGTTTTGCTGTCAGCCGGGATGACCGTGTGGAAGAAAGCGCCAAAACGACCGTAGTCGCGGTAGGCGGAAAACGGAGTGTCCCTGGGATTGTCCGGATGGTTCAGGAAGGCGACGGTGTAACGTTTCCCGGCCACAGTCATACGTTCGGCTACCCAGGGATAATCGCGATCCTTATGGGGCTCGGCGTCGGCCTTGGGGTACAAGTAAGCGGTTTGTGTACGGTCAATCGCCATGGACGGGCGGAACTGGATGCCGGCGTGTTCGGGATCGCCGTCGAGTTTGGTTTCGCCGGCCAGGGCTTTCAGTTGGCTGCGCATTTCAATGAGGGCGTAAGCGGGGGCCGGGGCCGGGAACACGGTAATGGTGCGTTCTTCCTCCAAAACCGGAGCGTCGGAAGCACCCTGCCAGTGGATCAGGGCCGTAAAGGTGGCAGAATCCTTGCCCGCTTTCTGGGAAAGAATCTTCGTATGAAGGATATTTCCGCCTTTCATGTGCCAGCGGTCCACCACCCCGGCCGGGGTGGTCAGTTTGTTCCATCCGATGACCAATCCGCGGTGGTGTGGAAAGTCTCCCCCGGGCCCTTTGGTGATCAGTTCCTTGCCGTCGGCATCTAGGACGTGGACGTAAGGTTTGTAGGTTTCAAGAAGCCGCTCGGGGGTGCTCGCATCGAAGGCGTATTGGTAACGCACTACGGGTTTGCCCTTAAAGAGCACGTCCAGGTGGTCGCCCGCAGTGTCCTGGAAACTGAAGGAGTCGGATTGGGCCAAGGCCGAGGCGGCCACCATGAAGGGGGCCGCCACAGACAAAACAAAGTGAAGTGAACGCATAGGTGCTATTTTTAGGGTCTTCGAGGAAGACCCGGAAGTAGCGCTACAACCTAGAATCAAAAGTGCAGCTCAGGCGTTTTAAATTACCTAATAGGTAAATCCGCGATCCTACGGGGGAGACTATCAGAGTTTGACTTATAGTGCCGTCGCCTGTGGGGGTGAGTTCGTGAGCCGTGCAAAGCGAACCCCCCCCACAAAATCCATCGGGGTTCAAGCCAACGGCTTTGCCGGAGGTACCTGACTCAGGGATCGGGGAAACGCAAACGGGCGCGCAGGGCCCCACGAAGCCCGAGGGTCCCTAAATTTTAATACGCATTCCCAATTCTACCACACGACCTTCGGGCAACCGGAAGAAGCTTCCGGGCGGTTCTGCGATGCGAGAGAGGAAGCCAAAAAGGTTCTCCCGCCAAATCGCCATGCCGGGTTCATCCGAGGGCACAATGGTTTCTCGGCCGAGGAAGAAGGTGAACTCCTGGGGGTTATACTCAAAGTTGAAGTGATTCCGCGCCCGGCGCAAAAGCTGGGGCACGTCGGGTTCCTGCAAGAAGCCGTAATGGCCGCTCATACGCAGGAAACCGGGGGCAAGCTCCAGCAGCTCCACCTGTTTACTGGGAGCCACAAAGGGATGGTCGTCGGTGACAATGGTCAGGAAGATCACCCGCTCATGGAGCACTTTGTTGTGCTTAAGGTTATGCATGATGGCATTTGGGGCGCGGCCGGAGTTGCTCGCCATAAACACGGCAGTGCCTGGGACGCGGATGGTGCGTTCGCTTAGCTGCAGACTTTCCACGAGCATTTCCTGGGGAAGGGTTCCCAGTTCGAGCCGTTCGGCGACGAGCCTGCGGCCGGTACGCCAGGTGGTCATGATGGTGAAAAGCGCAGCGCCGACCACGAGCGGGAACCAGCCGCCATCGAAAATTTTGGTGGCATTGGCCAAAAAGAAGGCGAGTTCCACTACGAGGAGGACTCCCACCAAGGGTAAACTCTCCAGGAAACTCCATCCCCACTGATAACGCGCGGCCACGTAAAACAGCATCGTGGTGACGATCATGGTCAGGGTGACGGCGATGCCGTAGGCGGAAGCCAGCGCCTCGGAGGAGCGGAAGGAGCCGACCAATCCCAGACAGGCAAACATGAGCATCCAGTTGATAGTGGGAATATAAATCTGGCCGCGGGTGTGAGCGGAAGTATGCCGGATGGCGAGGCGGGGCAGGTAACCCAGCTGGATGGCCTGAAGGGTGAGCGAATACGTGCCGGTAATCAGGGCCTGGCTGGCAATGACTGTGGCGGCGCCGGCCAAAAGCACCATCGGTATGAGGGCCCACTGGGGGAAGAGTTGATAAAAGGGGCTGAAATGTTCGTCCTCGAGCAGGGAGGGGTTCTGACGCAAGAGTGCTCCCTGGCCGAGGTAGTTGAGAAAGAGGGAAGGGAACACCACTGTAAACCAGGCAATCCGGATGGGGCGGGCGCCGAAGTGTCCCATGTCGGCGTAAAGTGCCTCGCCTCCGGTCACGACCAGGAAGACTCCCCCCAACACAAAGAAGGCTTTCCAGCCGCCGTTGAGCAGGATGTTTACGGCGTGCATGGGATTGACGCAGGTGAGTACTGCCGGGTCCGCGATGATCCACCGGAGCCCACCGAGCGCAAGAACCACAAACCACAAGACCGTTACCGGCCCAAACCAGCGTCCCATCTTTTCCGTGCCGGCTTTTTGGACCACAAACAGCCCCACGAGAATGGCCATAGTAATTGGGACAATATACGGCCTGAAAACGGGCGTGAGCACATTGAGCCCTTCGACGGCGCTCAAGACGGAAATTGCCGGGGTGATGATTCCATCCCCAAACAGAAGCGCCGCGCCGCCCACTCCCAAAAGTAATGCCGAAGCTCGCCGTTTGCCGGGGGTGAGCTTTTCGACAGCAAGAGCCAAAAGTGCCAAGATGCCGCCCTCGCCATTACGATCGGCGCGCATCACGTACGCCAGGTACTTGAGCGAAACGATCAAAGTGAGTGTCCAGACGATCAGGGACAAGACGCCGAGTACATTGTCGGCAGTGGGCGGGACTCCATGCTGGCCCTTAAAGCATTCCCGAAGAGAATAAAGCGGACTGGTTCCAATGTCACCGAAGACCACCCCTAACGATCCAAAAACGAGGGCTTTGGTAGTCGGTCGATGCCCCGGCAAATGATTCTGACTCATGATTGAATTAGGATTCGAGATAAGGCCGAGGGGCTATCTAAGACACTTAATCGGTTTTAAACAATGCCAGCGGCAGTCGGGCGCCGGCCGGCCGCGAGGAATCCGCGCGGGCGAAGCAAAGCGCGAGGGAAGTGACCGGTTTTTCGGGCGTCTTTTGCCAGCATGAGTTAGGTTTGAGACCCTGTGAGTCCCGCATCCCTGTCCCCAGCCACCTTACGTCATCGAGAGAAAGTACTCGCGCATGCTGAACAGGAGCTACTTTCCAAAGCGGCTCTAAAGCCCGAAGAGCTGCTCAAACTGTATCAGAAGTTTATAAAGCTCGAAAACCACCGGATCCGGTTACGCCACACGGGTGGGGGAAGCGGGCGCGAAATATGCAACCAGCGGGCAACCGTGGTGGATATTGTTTTGCGCCATCTGTTGGAGACGGCCCGTCGGCTGGAAGGCGCCGGGAAGGTCACCAAACTGAAGGTGTGCCTTGTGGCGATTGGAGGGTATGGACGTGGGGAACTGAACCCGTTTAGTGATATTGATTTGATGTTCTTGCACGACGGTTCGGCCGGAGAGCTGGCCGAAGCTGAGCTTGCCTGGATCGTCGAAAAGGTTTTGTATACACTTTGGGATGTGGGGTTTAAGGTTGGACACAGTGCACGCTCCATTAAGCAGGCGGTAGAACAGGCCAACGTGGACATGCTTTCCAAGACGTCCCTCCTAGACGCCAGGCTGGTGACTGGGGATGCTGCGCTTTTTGCGAAATTCCAGAAGGAGTTTGTGAAATTGTGCGTGGATGGTCACGGAGACGAATATATCGGGCAGCGGGTGACAGATCAGGCCGACCGGCATGCCAAATACGGGAAGACTGTCTATATGCAGGAGCCGAACATCAAAAATGGGTGTGGCGGGCTGCGTGATTACCAGAACCTGCTTTGGATCAGTTATTTTAAGGAACGCATTCATTCCACAGCGGGGCTGGTCGAGAAAAAGCTCATCAACGAGACTGAAAGACGGCAACTAGATCGCGCTTACGACTTTCTGCTCCGTATCCGCAACGAGCTTCACTATATGAATAACCGTCCCACGGACGTGATTCACCTTAGTCAGCAGCTCCAACTGGCTAATAAACTCGAGTACGCCCAGAAGAGCATTTTACGTCGGACTGAGGCGTTTATGCGCGATTATTATCAGCATGCCCGCGCTATCTATAACGTCACCGAACTCCTGTCCGAAAGGATGTGTGTGATCGCTCCCAAAGTCGGAAAACGCACCCGACTTCTTCAGCTCCTGAGATTGGCCAAATTGCCGCGCCACGAGTATTTCGACGGGTTCTACAGTCAGGACGGGCAAATCTATCCTGAAACCCGAGCCGTCTTTAATCAGAATCCGGCCCGGTTGATGCGGTTGTTTCATTACCTGCAAAAACGTCAGGACCGGCTCAGCCCGGAGCTGCAGCAACTCGTCCGGAGGCGGCTCCATCTGGTCGACCGGACTTTCCAGTACGCCAAATCCAACAGGGAGAGTTTTCTGTCAATTTTGTCGCGAAAAGGGGAAGCGGGGGCCGTTTTAAGGGCGATGCATCAGGTGGATTTTCTTGGGCGATATATCCCTGAATTTGGGGAGCTTACATGTCTGGTGCAGCACGAATTTTTTCACCGCTACACGGCCGATGAACACACCCTAGTCTGTATTGAAAAGCTGGATGCCCTTGTCGATACGCCCGATCCGAAACTACAGGGTTACCGGAAGATTTTCCAAAGGATGGAGGATCCGGAAGTTCTTTATCTGGCTATATTGCTGCATGATACAGGCAAATCCGCGAATGTGCGCCATCACGCGGAAGCGAGTGCTGTATCCGCTCAGCGAGTAGCCGCTCGTCTCCAGCTTACGCCGGCTCAACGCAAGAAACTTATCTTTTTAGTCGATCATCACGCCACGATTTCCAGTACGGCCCAGCACCGGAATCTGGAAGATCCGGCTACAGTGAAGGAGTTTGGGCGGATCGTGGGGAGCCAGGCCAATCTGGAGGCCCTAATGCTCCTGACTTTGGTGGACGGGCAGGGAGTCGGGGATGATGAGCGCTGGTCGGACTGGAAGGAATCGCTGGTGTGGCAACTTTATCGCAGCACCCGGCTTTTTCTGGAGGATGATGTCGAATTTTTTCGGCAGCGACGGGTCGAGCGCGAAGATTTACAGAAGGCCGTTGGGGACGTTCTTAAAGGGGCCATGGAGGAGGAAGTGGCATCGCAGTTTGAGGCGATGCCGGACCGGTACTTCATGACTTATTCGCCAAACTGTATGGCGGAGCATGTCCAGCTCTTGCGCGACTTTTTAGAAAAACGCTACGAGGATCCAAATCTCGCTCTTGAACCGGCTATTCGGTGGGTGCCACACCCGGCGAAAGGACACACGGAGTTCTGGTTCTGTGGTTGGGACCGTCATGCCCTGCTTTCGCGTATCGCTGGCTCTTTGTCGGTGGCGGGTTTTAATATTTTAGGAGCGGATGCCTTTACGCGCAGCGATAGTTTGGTGCTGGATATCTTTCGAGTGTGTACTCGCGAATTTGAAGCGGTGACAGACCGGGATACGATGGCGGTAGCGGAAACGATATTGAAACAGGCCCTTCACGGCGAGGAGTTTAGTTTAGCAGGAAAGCTGTCTCGTTCGATAGGAAAGAAAGGATTTCCTTTAAGTGAAGCACTCGATTTCCCAACTAAAATCGTCATCGATAACGGCTCCCACCCCGATTACACCCTCATTGACATCCAGACGCCCGATCGACTTGGACTTTTGTATGCGCTCCTGAAGGCCTTTGGAGACGAAGGGCTGGAGATCGCCCTTTCACGGGTCAGTACCGATAAAGGCGCCGCCGTGGATACGTTTTATGTCACAGACGAACTGGGGAAAAAGATTCGCGATTCAGAACGATTGGGGCAGTTGCAGAAGGCGCTACAACTAGCGACCGACCCTCCTCGGAATGCCCGGCCTTGAGCCCGCTCAAACCTTGCTTCAAGGCCCAGGGTAGGGGAGGTTAGAGTCTTACGGTCGTGGAAAAGACTACGTTTCGGCTTAATCCTTTATGGGTACCGCCCTTCTAATCATATTTCTATTTGGTGTTGTTGGGTTTGCCTCGTTAATTGGCGTACTCAGCCTTTACAACGGACTGGCTTCGGCACGGACGGCCTCGCAGTTGGCGTTTTCTCAGATGGAAGGTTTTCTGACTCGCCGGCATGAGTTTACTGCGACATTGGTGGAAAGGGCCAAGGTGTACCTAAAACCAGAACGGCCTGTCTTGGAGGCGCTTCTGGTATCGAGAAACCAGGCTTGTGCAGCGTTGACCGAAGTCATTGCAAATCCGCAGACAATCGAGGCTGTTATCGCCCATTTGCACGCCGAGGAGGGGATGGAGCGGATGCTCGAACGACTTAAATTGGTTTCGCAGGCCTACCCGGAGTTTAAAGTGTCCCGTGGCATTCAATTGGTTAGCAGGGAGTTAGACTTGGTTGGCGAGCGCATCACTGCTTTGCGCCAGGCTTATAATGAGGCGGCTCAGGGGTTTAACGCCCAACGCAAAGCATTCCCCTCCATTTTGCTGGCCAGGTTTTTGGGACTCCGGGAGATTCCTCTCATTGAGTTTCCGAAGCCGGAAGAGCCTGAAAACGAGATTCCTGCGATAGAGGCTGGGCAATCTTCCACGGTATTTTACGGATAATCTGGTGGTGCGGCTCAGAGGCTCAGCACAGCATCGAAACGCGCACTCGGCATCGTTGACAGCAGTATCCATCCGCAGCTAAGATTCTATCGAATGAGAGGCCTTTTGTTCCCTCTGGTGACCCTCGTCAGTACGGTCGCAGCTTGTGCAGCTCCAGAACCCAAGTTGGTGGGTTCTCCCGAGGTTTTGCCTCTGGCGCTCGATGACTCGTTTCGGGTGGTGAAAGTGTTTTCTCAAACCGTAGATCCCGATAAAAATGGGAGGGTCAATTTGGTGGCGCTCAAGGCCGAGATTGATCGTCGGTATTATGGGGCCATTAATTCTTTTGAACGCAGGCAACGTGAGGGCAATTATTACACTATTCAGTGGAAAGCACCAAAGTCAGCGGATCTGACGGTGCGTTTGGAGTATCGTCAGCAAAAGCTGGGATCCCACGTTCAGGCCATGGATGCACGTTACCAAGCCAGTGGCGGTACCGTGAGTACGGAGTTTTCAATTTTGGGAGATGACTATTATCAGGATGGGCCGGTTGTGGCCTGGCGAGTCCTGTTAATTGAGCGCGGAAGGATAGTGGGCGTTCAGCAAAGCTTTCTCTGGTAGACTTTCTTTTGTGAATGCTCAGACCTCCATCCAGGTAGGTGTTACTCAAGGGGCGGTATGGGTGCGCGTGGAAGGGAAAGGCAATTTCCAAAACAGCACTTCTCTGAAGGATTTCGCCCGCGAGATGGTGGCCCGGGGGCACAAGCGTTTTGTTATCGATTTGCAATGCTGCCCCTTAATGGACTCCACCTTCATGGGCACGCTGGCCGGGATCGCTTTGAAGTTGCACGGCCCCGAACAGGGGTTTGTGGATATTATCAACATGAACGACCGCACACGGTCGCTTTTATCCAACCTCGGGCTGGACCAACTCCTGCGTTTGCAGCCACTCAGTGAAGTCTCCACCGACGCCCCCGCCGAGACCAAGGCGCTTTATCTCGAACCGTGTGACAAACTCACACAGGCGGCCACAATGCTGGAGGCTCACGAAGCGGTCGTGGAAGCCAATCCTCAGAACGAGGCAAAGTTCAAGGACGTGCTCGAGTATTTGAGACAGGATCTGGAGGTTAAACCTTAGCCAAGGCCAGCAACGCCCCGGGGCCGCGAGGCGGTTAAGGAGTGTTGCCCTCTTAGGAGCTTCCATGCACTCGCGCTGCTGGATTCTGCTCATTGCCCTGCTCGCGCTGGGAATCCGGTTTCATAACCTGACCGAGGTACTTGTGGGGGGGCACCTCTACTTCATTGACGCCGACTGTTACTCGCGAATGAGCCGCGCCCAGATGGTTTCGAAGGCTCCCGGAACGGTGGTCCATTACCAGCAGTTTGAAAACTGGCCCGATGGGGTCGTGTCGCATGCCACCGCCCCGCTCGATTATCTCATAGTCGGGATGGAACGTGTCCTCCGTACGCTCTGGCCAGTCCAAGGAAGGTTCGCCTCTCTTGCCGAGCAGACCCTGGATGTTGCGGGGGCGCTCGTCTCACCGCTGCTGGGCGCGCTCTTGTGTCTGATCATCGCTTTCTGGGCCCGCACCCTGCGACTCGCGGACGGAAAACGGCCTGCCTGCTGGTGGATGGCTCCGTTGCTCCTTGCCGTCAGCCCCGCCCTGGTCCATGCCACGGTGTTTGGACGGCCGGATCATCAGTCGTTGATTGTTTTCACCCTCGGAATTGCACTCGCCGCTGAACACCGAATGTTGGTTCAGCCCGGCCGTTTTTGGACCATCCTCGGCGGTGTCATGTGGGGGCTCGGCTTGTGGGTGTCCCTGTTCGAACCCCTGATATTACTGGTAGCCAATTGCCTGCTTGGCATCGGCTTTGCGCGGGGTGCCTGGAAAAATCGCGCCCGGATTGTTTGGGCGGTTTGCGTGTTCGCTGTGGTTGTGTTCGCGTACGCCGTCGAGGGGATTCCGTACGCGATGCCAGACATGCAGTTTCGGGACGCTTTTGTCCGGTGGGGGGCCTCTATTGGGGAACTCCGGGGCTTGGGTGGAATCGAGGCGTTTGGGTACTGGCTCGGGGCCTTGATTTGGATCGCGCCCGTGGCCCTGTGGATATGCTTTCACCGTGAGATAGGTCCGGGGAGGGGATGGTTGAAGGTGGCGGGCGGGCTCGCCGCCCTTACGGTGATTTTGACGTACTGGCAGGTCCGATGGTGTCCCTACGCGGTGTTGTCTTTTGCCCTAATCACGCCCTGGATTCTCTCCGTACCCAAACAGGCCTGGCAGGGGGCGCTGGCCGGTCTACTGGCGCTTATCCCGGTCGCCAACGAGTGGCAACAGTCCTGGGACCTTTCCGTCGAGGAAAGTGAAGGCAAATACCTCGACCGTTCCGAGCGGATCAACGCCCGGCTTGCGGCCGATCGCATGCGAGCCCCGGAAGTATTACCGTTTATCGCCCCTTGGTGGTTGTCGCCCTCGCTGGCCTACTGGTCGGGGCAACCGGCGGTGGCGGGTAGCGGTCACGAGGGAATTTCGGGGATTCTCGACACCGCCCGCTTTTTCCTCGCAACCGATCCGGTTCAGGCGCGTGCGATTTTGAATAAACGGGGAGTCCGCCTCGTGGTCGCCAGTGATTCGGCCCGGGCCATTCAAAACTCGGTGGACGTGCTGGGAATTGCGGCCCCGCCCAAACCCCTAGCCGAGCGACTTTGGGAACCAAACCTCGAGGAAGCCTGGGGACTAGGAGGGGAACGTAATGTCACCACGTTCCGAATTCTGGCTGTGATGCCCTCAAAGCAGGAATCCGTTCCTGCCGAGGGCGCCCCGGAATAAAATTGGCATTTCAGGCAACTCTTTGCCGTGTAGGGATGGACACAGTGCCCGCTTTGTGGCATGACCCCCTGCCTCGTTGCTGAAACGGAGCGTCCTCCCGCCCGGAAATCGTGCTGCGCGCGCATTGAATCGCGCAACCAGTTCCCCGACGGCGTGACCCTCTCCAGTCATTGATCTCCAAATACATGCCAAAGACCACAAAATCCGTGAAGCCGTCCGCAAAGCGCGGCGCGTCCAAACCCCCAGTGTCCAAAGCCGCACCCCAACGTGCCACCAGCCCTGCCTCCGCAGGCAAGGGCCCCAAATACGTCTACACGTGGGGCAATGGTAAAGCAGACGGGGACGGTTCCCAAAAAGCCCTTCTGGGCGGCAAGGGTGCCAACCTCGCAGAGATGACCCGCATCGGCCTTCCTGTGCCTCCCGGGTTCACCATCAGCACGGAAGTTTGCACTTATTTCTACGATAATAAGCGCACCTATCCCACCTCGCTCCAGGCTCAGATCGAAGCCGGTGTAGCCAACATGGAGAAAATCATGGGCTGCAAGTTCGGCGACACCAAAAAGATGCCGCTCCTTGTGGCCGTGCGTTCCGGTGCCCGTGACTCCATGCCTGGCATGATGGACACCATTCTGAACCTCGGTCTCAACGACGAAACCGTTCTCTCGCTCGCTGCCGCTACCAACAACGAACGTTTCGCCTGGGATTGCTACCGCCGCTTTGTGCAGATGTACGGAGACGTCGTCCTCGGTGTTCAGAAACGTCCCGATGAAGACCACGAGCCGTTCGAAGTGGTCATCGAAGAATTTAAACACGAAGTCTACCACAAGGACATCGTCGACAGCGACCTGACTGCTGCCGACCAGCAGGAGCTCGTCAAACGTTTCAAAAAGCTCGTTAAAGATCGGACCGGGAAAACCTTCCCAACCGACGTTTATGACCAGCTTCGCGGAGCCGCTGGCGCCGTGTTCAGCTCCTGGATGAATGATCGCGCGATCGTTTACCGCCGCAAGTACAACATCCCCACTGCCTGGGGAACGGCCGTCAACGTGCAGGCTATGGTTTACGGCAACACAGGCCCAACCTCCGGTTCAGGTGTGGCGTTCACGCGTAACCCAGCCAATGGCGCGAACGAATTCTACGGTGAATTCCTCATTAACGCTCAGGGAGAAGATGTGGTGGCCGGAGTGCGTACTCCGGAACCTGTGGCGGAACTCAAAAAAGAAATGCCCCAGCCCTTCGCTGAATTGATGAAGGTGCGCGCGATCCTCGAAAAACATTTCAAGGACGTTCAGGACATCGAGTTCACTATCCAGGAAGGCAAACTGTTCATGTTGCAGACCCGCAACGGCAAGCGGACGGCCGCCGCCGCGCTGAAGTTCTCCATGGATATGCACAAGGAGAAGCTCATCGATTGGGAAACCGCTGTCCTGCGCAACCCAGCCGACCAGCTCGACCAGTTGCTGGCTCCCATCTTCGATCTCGCCGAAGTCAAGAAGGCCAAGGAACTGGCCAAGGGTCTCCCTGCCGGTCCTGGAGCTGCTTCGGGCAAGATCTATCTCAACGCCGATCGCGCTGCCGCCGCCGCTGAAAAGGGCGAACACGTGCTGCTCGTTCGTAACGAAACTTCACCTGAAGATTTGCGCGGGATGATCGCTGCCGAAGGGATCCTCACCGCAAAGGGTGGGGTGTCCTCGCACGCTGCACTCGTAGCCCGTCAAATGGGCAAGGTGTGTATCTGCGGCGCCTCAGCCGTTCTCATCGATTACAACAAAAAGACGGTGACCATCTCCGGTCAGACCTTCAAGGAAGGGGATTACCTCTCCATTGATGGAACGAGCGGGACCGTTTACGGCGGACAGCTCAAGACTTCGCCGAGCGAAATCATCACCGGCACCATCGACGGCAACAAGGCCGCTCAGAAGACGGAGAAGTTCAAGAGCTTCCAGCAGCTCATGAAGTGGTGCGCGCAGGCGACCCGTATGGACGTACGTACCAACGCCGATAACCCTGAGCAGACTCAGAATGCAATCGCGTTCGGAGCCGTTGGGATTGGTCTGACACGTACCGAACACATGTTCTTCGAGGGAAACCGCATCGATGCGGTACGTGAGATGATTCTCGCCGAAACCGTCGAAGCCCGTCGGGCTGCCCTAGCCAAGATCCTGCCATACCAGCGGGAAGACTTCACCGGTATCTTCAAGGCGCTTAAAGGCTACCCTGCCACCATTCGTCTGCTTGATCCACCCTTGCATGAGTTCGTGCCGCACGACCACGCCGCTCAGGCTGACCTCGCCCGGAAGCTTGGCGTATCGGTGGAAAAAGTGGCCGCCCGGGTGGAATCCCTGCATGAATTTAACCCCATGCTCGGTCACCGCGGATGCCGTCTCGGGATCGCGTATCCTGAGATCACCGAAACGCAAGCTCGCGCCATCTTTGAAGCCGCTGCCGACGTGCAGAAGAAAGGCATCAAGGTGAAGCCCGAAGTGATGATTCCTCTTGTTGGATTCAAGCGTGAGCTGGATCTCCAGGTGGAAATCGTGCACCGCGTTGCGGCCGAAGTTCAGAAGGAAAAGAAGGTCAAGCTCAGCTACAGCGTTGGGACCATGA
>CAMCYN010000059.1 GCA_945883955.1 Akkermansia muciniphila | reverse complement strand
GCCAGAGCGAGAGTGGCACTTGTGGCGTTACTGATTGCTCGCCGGGTTCGGGGGGAAACCGCGATCATTCCCGGTAGGCTTTATTGGTGTTTCGGAGCCGCAGCAAATACGGAAGCATCAGGACTGCCCTGAAGCTGAGTCCAAGATGTGTGTAGATGAGGAGCATGTTGTCCCTGATGTACTTGAAGTGGGAGACTCCGCCCTCTTGTTTTTGAGGGTAGGTGACACGGGAGGGGAAGCTCACGGCTGGGATGCCCCGCCAGTAAAGGCGCACGGCGAGTTGGGTTTCAAAATCAAATCGTTTGCCGCTTCGGATGCTGCTCAGTACGGCGATGGATTCTTCGATGGGATAAAGTCGAAAACCAAAAAGGGAATCTTCGATACCTCCCCAGAGCGTTTCAAAGTTAGTCCACCAATTTCCTGCCTGACGTCCTATGACCCGGAGCGTGGGAGCGTCCTCTCCGAAGATGGGTACGCCAAGAATCATGGCCTCCGGATATTTGTTCGAGGCAGCGATCATTTTCGGAATGTCTGCTGACTCATGCTGGCCGTCAGAATCAAAAATAATGGCGTGTGTGAAACCTTGGGATAGAGCCAGACGGAGTCCTTCCAGGACGGCTCCACCTTTGCCCTGGTTTTGAGTGAGACGTAGAATTTGCAGCGAGGCTTCTCCCTCGGCGATAGCCTCTGCGCTGCTGTCACTGCCATCATCGGAACCATCCACAACGAGCAGAACGTGGGGCCAGTGCAGGAGGGCAGCTCTCAGGGTGGGTTGCAGCAGGGCTCCTGAGTTATAGCTTGGGATGATGACGCAGTGATGCGGGGCCGACGGCTTGGGGGGTTCCATGGCTAGTTCAAGCTGGGGGAGATTTCCTCGGCGGGGAACAACGCTGGCGAGGTTGATGGTGGCTGGTTCCATTCGGAATAGTATCGAGTCACCGTAAGGCCGGGCTGGAGGGAACGGCGTGAAGTCTTTCGCGCTTGAGTCTGGTGACGGGTGGCATCCATCTAGGGCTTCGGCTTCCTTGGAGAAGGCCGTGGACTAACACAATGTGCTTTCGTGAGGAAAATAGAACGTGCCTTTTTGTCAGAGCGTCTCTGGATGAATCGGACTGCGAGGGCCGAAACTTCATGGAGGGGTTGAGGGGGTGAGGAAGCATTTTGACGTCGTTGTTACGGGCGGGGGATCGGCTGGTGTGGCCGCAGCGGTTGCCTCTGCGCGTAATGGCAGCCACACGCTGTTGGTCGAACGCTCGGCGCGCCTGGGGGGGAATGTGGCTAATGCGCTCGTTCACAGTATATGTGGTCTTTATCGGATAGCCGATGGGGCGGAGCCCAAAATCGCTAACGGCGGATTTGCCATGGAGTTTGCCGGCCGGTTGCTAGCGCGCGGTGGAGCAAGCGGACCGATCCGGATGGGGCGTCTTGATGTCCTGTTGCAGGAGCCTGCCGCATTTTCGCAACTTTGTTGTGAGCTCACGGCATGCGAGCCGTATCTGACGGTGTTGCTGGGCTCGGAGATTCGAGCTGCCGGGGGGGACGGGGGGCGGCTCGAGTGGTTGGAAGTGGGTGAGCGTGGTGCAGTGAGTGGAGATGTGTTTGTGGACGCCAGTGGGGATGGACGAATGGCGCAACTTGCGATATGTGGGATAGAGCGGGTTGCTGGACCTCAGCTTCAACGGCCGGCGTATATTTTCGCCCTTCGCGGAGTGGACGACGCGGTACTGGAGGACGAGCGCCGATTGCACACGGTCCGTGTTTTGGCACGTGCCATTCAGGCCGGACGTCTTTCTGCGGAACTTGCCGGCGCGGCACTCCGGCCGACATGCTTGAAAGGGCGGGTGCGTATCACGATCGATCTGGAAGCGGGGGGAGCCTATTACGATCCCATGGACGAAGCGGCTTTGCTTGGCCTCCGCGAGCACGGTCGTAGTCTCGCTTGCGAGTTTTTGGAGTTTCTTAAAAGTGAGATTCCTGGATTTGAGCGCGGAGAACTTTCTGAGTTGCCCGAGCGGGTTGGGGTTCGCGAGAGCGGTCGCGTGGGGGGACAATACCAGATTACGGGAGCGGATATTTTATGTGGCGCCAGATTTGAGGACGCTGTGTGTGTGTCGGCGTGGCCGATTGAAATGCGGGCCACGGCCAGAGGCCCCCGTCTGGAGTACCCCGAGGGTGGAGCGGTTTGTGAGGTGCCGCTGCGAGCGTTGCTGGCACGCGATGTCGGAAACGTGTTGATGGCAGGCCGGTGTATGTCGAGCACCCACGAAGCGCAGGCAGCGTTGCGGGTGATTGGCACCTGTTTAGCAACAGGAGAGGCTGCGGGAGTTGCGGCTTCCATGATCGCTCGTCATGGACGGCCTTTTGTTGGAGGAGAACTCCCAGGCGTGGCTGGACAGATCCGCCGGGTGATAGAGCGTTAGGACGGCCATTTTCGCCATGGTGCGTGTGGAAACCGGATGTCTTGTAATCCGAGTGGAGGCGCTGTGCAGCTAGGCATAAATGCTGCTACGGAGTGGGGCGTTCGAATAATTTTTCAGACGGAATACCAAACATGAAACCGCCCGCCCCAAAAACAGTCCTTTTAGGAACTGCTCTTCTTTTCACCCTAACTGCTGTGTCACAGGCGTCGACCGATGGCTTCTACGTCAAGCTCGACTCCGGGGTTAACTTCATCAGCAGCACCAAGATTAAAACCGGCCAGTTTACCTCTATCGCTCTCAAGAACCAGGGAGCTAAGGGCGATCAGGCAAAGTTTGAAGCCGGCCCGGTGAGTGGTGGCGTGGTGGGATACAAAATGGGGCAGGTTGGGTTCGAAGCGGAATTTAATTATTCCGAGAACCAGGTGAAATCAGCCTTCGGTTCGAGCAAGAATCTTTCCGGCGAAAATCTGGGCCGGTTCAACCAGAAATCGATTCTGGCTAACGTAGTTTATACCCCAGACTTTGACGGGCCGATTGCCGTTTCTGTAGGGGCGGGTGTTGGGGTGGTGTTCGCGGATAGCAACCTGCGTGAGGGCTCCTATACTTACGATTTAAATGGGGTGGATCCTATTGTTGACCCGGTTAATATCAAGGGAAGCAAGAAGTCGGATGTAGCGTTTGCGGCCCAGATCAAAACCGATGTGTCGTTCCGATTGGCTGCAAACTTTACGTTTGATGTGGCTTATAAGCTCCGTTATGTAGGGTCTCAGGATGTGTACAAGGTGGATGTTGATGTTACTGATAATACAAATACGCTGCCGACTTTTTATTCGTCTGAAAAATACAAGCTCAGTTCCCAGATTAATCAGATGGTGACTGGTGGGTTTACTTACAAGTTCTAAATTTAGAACAAGTGCGGTCTAGGAAAAGGCCTCCCGGCTCTGATGCGCGGGAGGCCTTTTCGTTTGGGCCTTATCGGGCCTTCAGGCGGCTCCGGGTGCGTTTTTCTAACCCGTAAGCTATCTAGTAAAGAATAGGTCAGGTGGAGAAAGTTCGCTCGATTCTATGCGCTAAACTTCTTCGAACGATCCTTAGAGTCTAAATTGTTTCCTGTACTTTTTTTGAAGTTGGATTCCCCCCGTCGAATCTATTGATTCGGCCAATGATCCCCAGTCGTTGTCAGGTAATTCGTTTACTGTGTCTTTCACTCCTTTTGCCGGCTTCGACGGCCTGTTGGGCTGCGGATGAGTGGCCTCAATTTCGCGGTCCCAAGGGGGACGGTCAGTCTGAATCCCGGGGAATTCCATTACAGTTGGGGGAAGGTGAGAATGTCCGTTGGAAAACGCCCATTCATGGTAAGGGCTGGTCTTCACCTGTGATTTCCGGGAATCGGATCTGGTTGACCACTTCCAAGGAGGATGGCACCGAACTCTCCGTGGTGTGCGTGGATCGGGAGACCGGCAAGATTTTGCAGGACGAAGTCTTGTTTCAGGTCGCGAATCCACAATTCTGTCACAAGTTTAACAGTTATGCCTCGCCTACCCCGGTGATCGCCGGGGGGAAGGTCTACGTCTCGTTTGGATCGCCAGGGACGGCTTGTTTGGAGGAATCCACGGGCAAGAAGCTTTGGGAACGGACGGACTTCGTCTGCAATCATTACCGTGGCGCTGGCTCCTCTCCAATTGTTTGGGGGGACCTGTTTATCATGAATTTTGACGGCAGTGACGCACAGTATGTCGTGGGGCTGGATAAAAATACGGGGAAAACCGTGTGGCGCACCGAGCGGTCCGTGGATTTCCAGGATCTGGATGCACAGGGCAAACCGGGAGGTGAGGGCGATTATCGGAAGGCTTTTGCGACCCCGGCAATTGTGGAGTGGGAAGGCAAGGCTCAGCTCATTAGTAGCGGGGCCAAGGCTCACTATGCCTATGATCCCACGAATGGCCGGGAGCTATGGCGGTTGGAAGAGCGGGGCCAGCATAGTGCTTCAACCCGCCCGCTGGTTTCCAATGGAGTGGCCTTTATTCAGACGGGATTTGGCAAACCGCAATTATTAGCGGTACGCCTCGGCAGCGGGGGAGTACTCGAGGAGTCGCAAATCGACTGGCGAGTTAAAAAGGGTGTTCCAAGCAAGCCTAGTATTCTTCTGATAAACGGCCTGCTGTTTATGGTAGACGACTCTGGCATTGCTAACTGCGTGGATGCCAAAACTGGTGAAGTTATCTGGACCCAGCGTATCGGGGGGAATTTCTCAGCATCTCCGGTCTATGTGGATGGTCGAATTTATACCTTTAATGAAGAAGGAAAGGTTGCGGTTATCGCTCCAGAGCGGGAATTCAAAATACTTGGCGAGGGTAAGTTTGAGGACGGGTTTATGGCGTCTCCGGCGATTGCTGGAAATGCGCTGTTTTTACGAACTAAAACAGCTCTTTATCGGATAGAGGCTCCGGGGAAATAGATTGTCTTAATCTAATTGGGAGCGACGGATCTGGTTTAGTGTTTAAACAGTATCCGAAGAAGACTCTCTTTGGTCGGGCCGGCGAGATTCGAACTCGCGACCTCTTGAACCCCATTCAAGCGTTCTACCAAGCTGAACTACGGCCCGACAAAAAGAGGGAGCGAAGATTGCGATTTGAATTGCGGTGAGGCAAGTGTTTTCGCGACCTCTTAGATTTAATCGGGCTATTTTCACTTGCTCGAAGGAGGGGAGCCACTAACCCGTGTGCAGTGGGTTGCGTTGCTGACACGGGGTGAGCCTATGGCGATGGGATTCCCCCCTCGAGCCAAGGGTCAAAGGAGCAAGATAGCGCCCCATTGACCGCGGCGAGTTCTGCGATGGTGGTTTGTTTTTACGCCAAGCCGACGTGTTTTAGAGCCTCCGGAGTAGGCCCATCAAAGTTGATGGTAGGTGTGTTGCCCACATAGCCGATGTCTTTCATGCCTTCGGGAGTGGTGTAGAATCCGCCCGCAGCGAGGAATTTGAACCGGCCAAAGTTACGGGCGGGTATTTGAAAGGCTTTGGATTTAGCGCCAAAGGCAACGTCATCGCAGATGGCGTTCCTCTGGTCATCGGTGAGCTTGCTTAGAGGCGCTTTGAAGCGGCTTTCGGCTTCGCTTTCGAACCAAGCGATGCAATCCAGCACTGGCTGCCTGTCGGCCATCTGGGGCGCGTAGGGAGCGCTGATCCACTCGTCGATGAAGTCGTGAATGTGCAGGGACGAAGCACTCGGTGAGACTTCGTCGGCTGGAAAAATGATGTCGCAAATGAGAGCCGCGCTTGTGCGTTGAGTTTCTGAAAGCGAAAGAGGCCAGAGATCCCCCGGCTTATAGAGCTTAGTAAGGTCGGGATCGGTTCCGTAACCTTTCGGAACGGGGGTGTGCTGTGAGATTGTGGCACCTGCTGGTGCTTGTCCGAGGGCGGTGGATGCCGCCACGGCGGCAAACATCCATTGCATGGCCCTGCGGCGGTCGATGGAGGCTGTGAGAGGGGTGGATTCCATGTCGAGAGGGTCCATGATTAGAGGTTTCCTTTACGCATTTCTTCGAGGATGAAGTCGCTGGCGCGCCAGGCGAGCGCCATGATGGTGAGTGTTGGGTTTTTGTCGGCATTACTCGCAAAAGCGCCGCCGTCATTCACGAACAGGTTCGGGCAATCCCAAGTTTGGTTCCATTGATTGCAGACGGATTTATTGCTTTGAGCCCCCATGATGGTGCCGCCGACCTCGTGAATAATGTTGCCACCCTGATGGATCGCGTCCGCTCCGTTGGGTTTCGGTTTGCCCGGTTTTCCGCCCATAGCCTCGATGATCTCAGCAAAGGTCTTTTGCATGTGCGCGGCCTGCCTGGTTTCGTGTTCGGACCATTTCCAGTGGAACCGTAGCACGGGAATACCCCACTTGTCCTTGACCTCGGGATCGAGCTCACAAAACGACTCCTCGTTGGGAATCATCTCGCCGCGACCGGAGAAACCCATGCCGGCTCCGAAGTTGCGCCGCACCTCGTCTTTGTATTTTTTGCCGTAACCCGGAGTTCCAGCACCGGCGCCCATGCCGGGCATGTTTCGTCCCGAGCCGAACTCGATATGATAGCCGCGTGCGAAGCCAAGTTTCCCTGCGAGTTGATCTTTGTAGAGCCACCACGGGATATACACATGACCGCCTGCCCCTTCCTCGTTGTGTACGGGGAGATTTTCGAGAAGTGGAATATGGCCCCCCAAGCCTGCCCCCACGGTGTCCATGATGTACTTGCCGACAAGGCCACTGGAGTTGGCGACACCTTTGGGGAATCGCGTGGAGATTGAGTTGAGCAGGATGCGGGCGGATTCCGCTGAGCTTGCAGCAAGGATCACAACGCGCCCCTTGGCCGTGACTTCTTTTCCGGAGACTTTGTCGATGAATGAAACCCCGGTGGCTTTGCCGTTGGCATCGAACACCACTTCGCGCGCCATGGCGTTGGGCAGGATATCGAGGTTTCCGGTGGCTAAGGCGGGAGGCAGATGAACGGTCGTGGATTGGTAATTGGCTTTGATCGAGCATCCCCGCCCGCACGGGGTCGCCCAAAAGCAGGCTGCGCGGGCGCGCATGGAGGCCGCCAGAATGGCCTGCGCTTTGGTGTTTCCGGGATGGAGCTTGGCGGGAATGTTTTCAGCGTCCTGGCGAACGCTGAGTACTGCGCGATGAATTGGAATCACAGGAATTCCCATTCCTGCCGCATGTTTTTTGGCCAACAATTCACCCACGCGCGCTTTGGGCGGTGGCAATAGAATCCCTTCCGGGGAATCCGGCGTATTTTCCAGGCCTTCGTTCGAACCGTAGACACCGACGAGCATTTCCACTTTGTCGTAATACGGGGCGACATCTTCGTAACTGATCGGCCAGTCAAATCCCAGACCATCGCGCGAGTAGGGTTTGAAGTCATATGGTCCGTTCCGCAGCGAGATTCGGCCCCAGTGATTGGTTCTCCCGCCGAGCATCCGTGGGCGCCACCAGGTAAACTGCTCTTTGGGATCGTCCGAAGCATTGGTGTAGGGTTCGCCCGGGACATTCCATCCACCGTCGATTGTGGAATCGTGAAAACCAAAGGGTTTGTCTGAAGTGCTGGTTCCGCGGAGAGGTGCCGTGGCGTTGGTCTGAAACATCGGAGTTTCTGTGACCGGATCGTAGTTCCTTCCAGCCTCAAGCATGAGCACCTTGGCTCCGTTCATCGTGAGGGTGTAGGCGGATTGGCCGCCGCCGGCACCGGAGCCGACAACGATGACGTCGTAGGAGGGGGCGAGCTGGCTTACAGAAATAATGGGCATAATGAGAGGAATTCGGGATTCAGGAGCTTCTGAAGGAGACTATTTGGGGAAGGCCGCTTCGCGTTCTGTCTGGATCGGAGCGGCTGGAAGGGCAGAAAATTCGTCGGGTTTTATTGAAGTGAGACGGGGTTTGTTTGCCCCTTTATCATCCAGATTTGCGTTCAGTTCGTCTTCAGTCAGGGGAAGCGATTTCACGCCGCCCTTGGGGACGTCGAGGCCCGAGGTCCATGCAATGGCGTTGAGTGCCAGGGTTCGAAAGCTATCGATGGACCAGTTGCGATGGTAGTGGCCACCGGTAAATCCAACACCACGACCGCCTGTGGGCCGTTCGATTCCCCACATCAATGTCTGAGGTTTATCGAGCCCGGCGACGCCATGCTCGTTCCACATATTGATGTATCTTTTGATCCGTTCCCGAGTGGGTGTTGCGGTCAAAAGATCGCGCACTTTGGAACGGTCGGCAGGGAACCGCATGTTGTAATAAAACTCGTCGTAGGCCTGGACGGGTGTTGAGACGCCCCGCGAAATGGGATGGTCGGGAAGGGTCTGGAGATCGGCGACCCAGTGAGGATTTACTGACCAGCCGCTTTCAAAAGCGCCGCCAATCCAGGGACGGTAATATTTCTCACCCTCCGCCGGGGAGGGATGAACGGCGTAGTGCATAAACATGATGCCCACGCCTTTTTTTGCGAGTGCATCTACCTTTTCCCAACCCTTTCCAACTACGCTCGTGCCATCCGCATAAATCACCAGCCCCTGAATGTTCTCCAGGACGGACTCATCTGAGGGCCATCCCTGAATGACGGTGGCCTGGACATCCAGGCCGCTTTGTTCGTTAAAGGCTTTGGCGAGGAGATTGCAACCGGCCTTAAATTCATGTTCCCCCGCACCGTGGCTGCGCGCACCCGCAAGGAAGAGGATGTTTGTTGTCGCGCAGGCTGTCGAACTGATCGCGACCGAAAACAAAAGGGCGAGGCGAAGGGACATGGAATTAATGTTGGAGGAGGTTAAATGTCTGAAGGGTCTGGAGGTAAAGGGACTCACCAAGGCTGATATTGGACTGCCAATCCTGATGGGAGGCATCGTCGGCCCGGTCACTAATGAACTTGTAACAGTGAAACTCGGTGTTCGTGCTCAGGCATGCTTTGGCGACGGCGTAAGCTTCCATATCCACCAAATCGGCGTGTAGCTCTAATTCGCCGGCCGTAACAAAGCTGTCGCCCGAGCTGCAAGTCAGACCGCCGCTGCCTGTTTCCAACGCTATAGTTTTTTCGTAGGGAGTTTGTCCCGGCAGAAAACCAAGAGCGGTGACGAGCATGTCGCGTTGGAGAAAACGAGTGCATCGATGCAACCCAGAGCCCACGGTAATTCCGCCCGCAGTGCCGAAGTTCCAGACTCGTTTCGGGTGGTAACGCTCAATCAGACGGGCCGTCGTCAGGGCGGCATTTACTTTACCAACGCCCGTTTGGAAAACGTTGGGCCACGAGGCAAGTTCCGGCGCCTCTCCCCTCAGAGCAATTAGGATAAGGTCATTCATGATAGGTGAGCAGGGAATGAACTGTCACATTGGCGTCTTGCAGGAGCTCCTCCCCGAGCAGAAATTTAAGGCTGATGACCGCTCCTAGGTGAATGGATTTGGTCGGCACCTGAAAGTGGTCTTTCAAAAGTGAAACGATGGCGAGTGCGGTGCCTCCGGTTGCCAGTACATCGTCAATAATCATCACCCGCTTTCCGCAAAGATCGCAGCTCGACTGCATGCTGATTGAAGAAGCTGCGTACTCGTAATTGTAGCTCTGGGTGACGGTGTCTCCGGGCAGCTTTCCGGGCTTCCGAGCCAGGTGGAGCGGAAGTTTGGAGGCGTAGGCCACCGCCGCTCCCCAGATAAATCCGCGGGCGTCCGGGCAGACAATAGCATCGATTTCCTGTTCAACGCACAGCAACGAAAGCCGATTGACCGTCCAGGCGAAGGCCTCGGGATGCTCAACGATGGGGCAAATATCGAAGAAACTGATTCCTGACTTTGGCCAGTCCGGAACGGTGCGGATGATGGTTTTAAGTTTCTCGCTGTCCATTGGAGGAAGTGTTTGTTGGAAATCTTGGATGTGTTTGTACCGGAATCAACTTTTGCGAGTGTCTCGATTCGGAGTCAGGCCTCGGAATTGGCGAAGGTCACGGCTGTCGCGGGCGAGCAAAGTGAGAGAAGTGGGGGAAACTATTTGGTAGGCAGAAGCTGGCAAGGGTCAAAAAAAGTGCGCGTCTCACGGAGTAAGACGCGCACTTAAGAAGATTCTTCGGACGGTTGATTAGTGTGTCTAGAGAGCAGCCAAGGGACTCAAAAGAGTGAGTATTGGTTTTGGGCAAACTCCGAATATAAAGATGCCGGCCACGAGTAGGACGATGGCGATCTTGGTCAATGGCGAGATTGGAATTGGAGTAACGATGGCCGGATCTTGCCACCACATGGCAGCAACAACTCGGAGATAGAAATAGAAGCCAGCTGCGACAGTGATGATACCTAACGCAAGCAGGACGTACTGATGAGCGTTGATGGCTTGGGCGAAGACCAGGAATTTGCCGTAAAAGCCTACGGTAAACGGAATCCCGGCTAGTGAAGACATCGAAGCTAAAAGCGCGTAGGCAAGGAAAGGGGACCGTTTTGCCAGGCCATTGAACTGGATAATATCATCCCCACGAGAGTGAATGGATACGATATTTAAAACTAGAAAGCTCAGGAGGGTCATGAGCAGGTATCCAAATAAATAAAATCCGATAGTTGAGCCGATGCTTCCAAAGGAGCTGGCCTTTGTCCCGATACTAGCAACGGCAACTAGCAAATAACCTGCGTGGCCGATACTGGAGTAAGCTAAGAGACGCTTGAAGTTATCCTGGGTGAGAGCGGCCAGGTTACCAAAGAGTAATGTAGCTCCGGCGATGAGCGTTAGTATACAAAGTACCTTGGCCTGAATGGAAGCGACACCCAGAAATGGTTCGAGAACTCGCAGAAGCAGGAGAAACCCGGCGGATTTGGATCCTATAGAAAGGAACGCCGTTACCGGCGTTGGTGCTCCCTGATAAACATCGGGGACCCAGCCTTGAAACGGAACCGCAGCAACCTTGAATCCAAGGCCGACCAGAACCAACAACAGGGAGAAGAGAATCGCTGTGTCTGAACCTTCGAGGAGCGCTAGTTTCGTTGCTACCTTAGCTAAATTGGTCTCCCCGGTGAGCCCGAAAATCCAAGTGATTCCATAGACAACAAATCCTGTGCTGAGTGCCCCGAGAATGAGGTATTTGACGCCGGCCTCCAGAGTTGCCGCATTCCCTCGCATGTAGGCGACGAGGACATAGAATGAGATGGTGACGAGTTCCAGCGCCACAAAGGCGAGAATCAGGTCGGTGGCGGACGCCATAAACATCAGGCCCGTGCAAGTGAATAGCGGCAGGCAGAAGAACTCACCCAATCCTGCCCCTGGCCGAGAGGAGGGGATAAACTTGGCCAACACTTGCTGGTAGTCCATCGACATGATCAAGACGCCAACGGTGGTAAGCAGTGCGATTCGTTTGAAAAAGAGGGCTGCTGAATCGGCACTGTAGAAGTGCCAGAAACTTCCGGGAGCGATTGATTCTAGGGCCGGGTTGCCTTCAACAAAGAAGCTTCCAATGAACAGACAAAGCAGGCCTAAAATGGCACACTTCGCCAGGATTCGTTTGTCCGGGTTGTTAGTGAAGGACTCGACTAAGAGTAGAAGGAGTCCAAGACAGAGAACGAGGATTTCGAGTGTAATTGGCGGAAACATGATCAACTAGCGGAGTACCGCCTCCAAAGTAGGTTTCAGGTAACTGAGGAAATACTTGGGGAAAAATCCGCCAAGTAGCAGGAGTGTTAACAGCGCCCCGAGCGCTATCCTCGGGGTTCCAGTGAGATCCACCCATTTTGTGGAGGAATCCGTGGGTTGTCCGAGGAACACTGATTTATGAGCCCGGAGCATATACACTGCCGAGATAACAACCCCCCAGAGGGAGAGGATTGTCGCCAAGCGAATGAAGCTGTTCCCAGGATTTTGGAATGCCCCGAAAAAGACCATTACTTCACTAGCGAAATTTGCGAATCCAGGCAGGCCGATCGAAGCGAATGTGGCGAGCGTGAAACAAATTCCCAGAAATGGAAGGGCTTTGGCTGCACCGCCGAGGCGCTCCAAGCTTAGAGAGCCTTCGCGATCGCGGAGAGCGCCGCAAATCGCAAAAAGAGCCGCCACAGAAAGGCCGTGGGAGAACATCAGGAGAGAGGCGCCGCTTAGGCCAATCATATTGAGCGAAGCAATGCCAAGGAAGATGTACCCCATGTGCATGACACTCGAATAGGCGATGATGTAATCTAATTTGCGTTGAGCGAGTGTGACTAAGCCAACGTAAAGGATATTTCCAAGGAGAGCGATTAGCAGCAGATCCAGCGCAGTCCAGCTGCCAAAAACCACCTGTTTGGATGCATCCGGGAGAAGCGGAACTACCAGACGTATAATGCCATAAAGGCCAAACTTTTTGAGTACACCGGCGTGCAACATCGCGACAGGTGTGGGGGCCGAGGCGTAGCCCGACGGCGCCCACGAGTGGAATGGGAAGAGTGATACGAGCACTCCAAAACCTACCATCAGGAAACACCAGGGGCGGAGTTGTGCCTGGACCGGAATGATATGAAGTCCCGCCAGAGCCTGAAGCTTTTCAAGGTCAAAGGAGCGGTTGGCCTCCGGAATAGCAAGGAACAGATCTACGAGCCCGATCAGAAGTATAATACTTCCCAGCGCCAGGTAGATGGTGATTTTCCATGCCGCTGATTGTCTTTCACCGCTTCCCCATATCCCAATCATCAGGAAGGTCGGGATTAGCGCGAGTTCATGGAAGGCGTAAAAGAAGAAAAGATCCTGGGATATAAACGCTCCTGTGATTCCCGCGCTGATGAGGAGCACGCACGCATCAAAAAGCCCGGGACGCTTCTCCACATTCGGGGCCATCCAGAATGCAGCCAGCGTGACGATTGAGGTTAACAGCAATAAAAGAAGACTGAGTCCGTCAACACCCAGAGCGAAACGGAGGTCCAATCCAGGCAGGAGAGGATCGGAAGCAGATGTAAACTGGAATCCTGCCTTGGTCCGGTCGTATCCGAACCAAAGGACAAGGGTGATTGCCGCTTGAATTGCGGCGCATAGTTTCGCCATACGGCGATCACCATTGCCCGAGAGAAGGGCGATGGCACCTATGATTGGAACTAGGAGCAGAATAGTAAGCACGAGTGCAAATCCCGGTTATTTGATGAGAAGATAAAGCAACGCTACGACACCCGCTCCAAAGAGGAACGCGTAGCCTTGAAGGTTGCCGAATTGAAGGAGTCGGAATAGGTATCCGGCCCCCCATGTGCCAGCGCTCAGACCGCGTACCAATACGCCGTCCAGAACGTAACGATCCAGCCATCCGGAGAGCGATGCCAGTACGTCTTGAGTGCCTGCGATGAGAGCCGAGTAGAACTCGTCTATGTAAAGGCGGTTGGCTAGGGGACGAATAACGATGGGGTCCTTGCTCTTACCACAGTAAAGGACATAGGCAACAATAGTGCCTAGGGCGAAGACGCTGATGGCTAAAAGGGGTACGAGCGTATTGTGTGTGGCTGCATGCGCAGCATGGAAGTTGTCGTGCCCGAAGATCGGTTCGGCGAACACTGGATACCCGGCAATGATTGAAAGAATTGCTAGAATTAAAAGGGGAACCGTCATCGCCGGCGGGCAATCGTGACCGTGCTTTGCTGCGTCCGAACGAGCCTTTCCAAAGAATGCGACCACGACCAAGCGGGTCATATAAAAGGCCGTGAGCAGTGAGGTGATGAGGGCAAACCCAAAGATGAACGGGTTTTTGGCGTAGGCTGCTAGCAGAATGGCGTCTTTGGAAAAGAAGCCCGCAAGGAACGGCGCCCCAGTTAGAGCGAGAGTTCCGATGGCGAAGGTCCAGAAAGTCTTCGGCATCGTTTTCTTAAGGCCACCCATTTTCCAAATGTCCTGTTCGTGATGGAGCGCGTGTATGATGGCGCCAGAACCAAGGAACAAGAGGGCCTTGAAGAATGCGTGAGTGAAGAGGTGAAACATTGAAGCGCCCCAGGCGCCAACGCCAATACCCGCAACCATCAGTCCGAGTTGGGAAAGCGTGGAATAGGCGAGGATCTTTTTAATGTCGTTCTGCTGGGTTGCCAGAAGGGCCGCGAACAATGCTGTGGTCGCCCCAATCCACGCGATCACCGACAGCGCTAACGCAGAAGGTTCAAGCAGGAAGAAGATGCGGGCGAGCATGTAGACACCCGCGGCCACCATGGTAGCCGCATGGATCAGGGCAGACACCGGGGTTGGGCCTTCCATAGCGTCTGGTAACCAGACGTGTAAAGGAAGCTGGGCAGACTTGCCGACTGCACCGCAAAACAGGCACAAGCCAGAGATGGTGAGCAGGGTGGGGTTATTGGTAAGTTTAGAGATGTTTGCGGCGATTTCGGCAAATCCCAATGAGTCGGTGATCGACCATACCAAAAGAATCCCAGCCATAAATCCAAAGTCACCGATGCGGTTGGTGAGGAATGCTTTGTTCGCCGCTGCCGCTGCAGATTCCTTGGTAAACCAATGTCCGATCAAAAGGTAACTGCTAACCCCCACCAATTCCCAAAAAATGAACATCATGGCCAGGTTGTCGGCCAAAACGATTCCGAGCATGGAGAACATGAATAGGGACAGGGAACCGAAGAAGCGCGATTTGCCCTCGTCCTTTTCCATGTAGACCGTGGAGTAGATATGCACCAAAGCGCCGATTCCCGTGACCACGAGAAGCATAACTTTGGTCAGATCGTCAATTTTAAGGCCAATGTTGAGCTGGAAGGCGGGCCCCAAGTCGATCCACGTGAAATGTGTCGATAGGGATTCGGGGGCTTTGGAGAACGCTAAGAGGCTCCCTCCGAGGGAGACGAACACTGCCGCAAGAGAAAGTGCAACACTGAGGGCTTTGGACCGGTGCGCAAACAGAAGAACCAACAGTGCGCTAACCAGCGGACTGAGGAGAATAAGCCAAGGGAGAGTGTGAGCCATGAAGATTGGGCCGGTTAGAACTTCAGGGACTGGATGTCCTCTACGTGTGTTGTCTGACGGGCCCGGTAGAGGGCCACAATAATAGCCAGTCCCACAGCGACTTCAGCCGCAGCGACGGTAATAATGAAGAATACCAATACCTGAGCGTTATAGTTTGGAAGGCCGTCGGCACCGACGTGGAACCTGGAAAATGCTACCAGCGAAAGGTTCGCGGCATTCAGCATCAGCTCTAGGCACATGAAAATGATGATGATGTTTCTGCGTAACAAAACCCCAGCGAAGCCCAATGTGAACAGCAGGCCGCTCGCGAGTAGATAATTATTAAGGATGATCGAATTCACGTTCGGGCGCGGGTTATTTGAGTTCTCGGCGCGAGAGCACCACGACGCCAACTGTGGCAACAAGCACCAGTACGCCGACAACCTGAAAGGGCAGATTGAAATTGGAGAAGAGGGTGGTTCCCACAAGTCGAACGTCGTCAAGTTTTTCGACGCCCAGAGGGCGGAACGGCAAGTGGCCCATCGGAAACTGCGCGAGGACGTGGATGAGTTCTGCGGCGAACGCGACGCTCACAATCCCGCCCCCGGCAAGTGCGAGTCTGTTAAAATGACGGCGCTTTTCAGCCCTCAAGTCTAGTAACATGATGATAAATAGGAACAAGACCATCACGGCACCGGCGTACACAAGGATCTGGATGACGCCAATAAAGAAGGCGTCCAATCCAACAAAGAGTGCGGCCAAGCAAAGAAAGGATCCCACAAGGCTGAGGGCACTTGCGACCGGATCCCTGTTGAGCACCACCGAAACACCAAATGCCAGCATAAGGACTGCAAAGAACCAAAAGAGAACAGGAGACATACGGGCGGGCCTTTATTTGTCAGGGTTCCACTTGTGAACAAGGTCCGGCATGGTGCCTCCGAGTTCATAGAGTTTTGCTTTGTGGTGAATCATCTCAGCGCGGTTTTCACCGGTGATTGCGTAATCCTTGCGAAGGTAGATAGCCTGCTCGGGGCAGACTTCTTCGCATAACCCGCAATAGATGCAGCGGGTCATATCGATCTGAAATTCCTTCGGGAATTTTTCCACCTTTGCAAACCTGTTCTCAGATGGAAGTTCGCCCGGCGTGATGGTGATCGCACGCGGAGGACAAATGAATTCGCAGAGTTGGCATGCAACGCAGCGTTCACGCTCGTGATCATCTTTTACCAGAGTTGGGGCGCCTCGATAATATTCGGGTAGCTCGGAATCCCATTTCTCTTCTGGGTACTGCATGGTGACTTTGGTTTCACCCATGAGCATCTTGCGGAGATGCTTTAAAGTGATGGCCAAACCTGAAGCGATAGTCGGGAGGTAAAGTTTCTCCCAGAAAGTCAGATTCGGGCGACGTACAGTATATGCCATAATCGTGTGTGGGAGAGGGTTACTTCCAGAGAGCGAGGATTGCCGCGGTGAGGAAAATGTTAGCCAGTGCGATCTCGAACAAATAGAGCCAGCCCAGCTTCATGAGTTGGTCGAAACGAAAGCGTGGGAGTGTCCAGCGGATCCAGATAAAGAGGAACAACAGGGCGGCAACCTTCGCGAAGAAAACGCTGATGTGGATGAGCCCGAGAATCGCACCCGGCAAGGTTTCCGAGGATTCAATGGTGTTCATGGGAAGAAGTGGCAGATGCCAGCCTCCCAAGAAAAGAACAACAATTAGCGACGAGCCAACGATCATTGCGGCATATTCCCCAAGAAAGAATAATGCGAATTTCATCGCAGAGTATTCCGTGTGGTAGCCTGCAACCAGTTCGGTTTCAGACTCAGGAAGGTCGAATGGAAGCCGGTTTGTTTCCGCGAACATCGAGATCGTGAATACTATAAACGAGATGGCGATTGGGCCCCACAGAACGAGCTTTTTGAGGGTAAAGACACCGTTAGTGAACGGCACCAACAGCCATCCGTTATTGATTTGATACTGAATGACTTCGGACAAGTTGAGATTGCCTATCAGCATTAGAACCGGGACAGCGCTCAGACCGAGCGAAAGCTCGTAACTGATCATCTGTGAGGAAGCGCGAATGCCGCCAAGGAAAGGGTATTTGGAGTTGGAAGACCAACCAGCGATAACGATGCCGTATACGCCGATCGAAGCTACCGCGAAAACGTAGAGGATGCCGACGTTCACATCAGCTACGACCATCTTCTGACCCAACATAAAGTTGCCAAAGGGAACCACTGCCAAGGTGGAGAGAGCAGGCACCATGGCCAGAATTGGTGCCAGCCAGAAGTAGACCTTGTTTACGTGACCAGGCGTAAACTCTTCTTTAAGCATGAACTTCATCGCATCTGCGACGGGTTGTCCGAGGCCTCCAAGGAATAGTTGGAGATCCTTCTGAAAGCCTAAAAGGCTTGTAGGAAAACCAGTCCGGTTGGGGCCCACGCGATCCTGAATCAGCGCACTGACACGCCGCTCGGCATATACCGTGTAGGACACTAATGGTAATACGACGAGGAAGATAAGGAACAGGGTCTTGGCAATCGCGGCCGTCATGAGGCCCCAAGGGACTGAGGCGATGAAATCCAGTAAAACGTTCATCGTGCTTAGGATGCTAGTGTGGCGGCGAGTTCCGGCTTCTGAAGAAGATTGATTCCGAGATCACCTATTTTGCTGAGATTAAGGCCGGCGAATTCTTCGATGTCCTGCGCCATCGAGCGGAAGACGTCTTCAATGGCGGGGAGAGCCACCGCAGTTCCGGTCTGGACTAAAAGATCGCGCAGTATTTCCCAGTCGTCGCGAACTTCGCCCGGCGTTTCGACTGCCCGGTTGAGACGCTGGAGACGTCCCTTGATGTTAATCATCGAGCCACGTTTTTCCGCCCATGCGGCTCCTGGGAGGAGAACGGTGGCGTGCGGAGTTGTGCCGTCGGGAAGGATAGCTGTGACGATCAAGGTTTGGAGTTGCTTGAGATCGCTAACCGTGAGGCCGATTGTAGTGAGGTCTTCCCCCAGAGAAATGACACCTTTGATCGTGCCGTTCTTAATCCCGGAAACAATCGACTGGAGGTTCTGGACAGGTTCCTTCGCCGTAAGACCCAGCAGACGTGCGCCTGAAGTGTTGGGGTTCCGGTCTTCAGGAATCAGAATGCCGTCCGGTTCACCAACGCGCGGAACGACGTCTACGAAGGTAATTCCCAGAGCGGTCGCGAGCCTTCTTGCAAGGTAGAGTTCTTCGTTCGTGAGCTTTGCTGAGGCGACTAGCGCTAGTTTGCCTGAGGTATTCTTTAGCTCCTTGGAAG
>CAMCYN010000058.1 GCA_945883955.1 Akkermansia muciniphila | reverse complement strand
CTGAGATCGATGGAGGGGACGTGGCCCAGCAGATCCGTTCGGATGCCTCGTTGGCGAAGGTGCCCATCGTGTTTTTGACTGCTATTGTGGCGCAACGGGAAACCAAGACGGACATCGGCGGGTTTCCATTTTTGGCAAAGCCGGTCAGTCTGGCGGCTTTGACGGCTTGTATTGAGGAGCGCACGGGGGGAGGAAAGGCCGTTTAGTCGGGGCCTACTGGCGGCAGTATTCCCCATCCTTCCTGTTTTCTTGGGGAAGGTTCTCTTTGGGCTGGAATGGGAGGTGACGGATGGAGTGAGCCTTGCAGCTTGGAGCGGTGGATCTCGGGTGGGAGCCGGATTTGAAGCGGAGGGGGGAGGCCGATTACAGGCGGAAACGATTTTTTGGATGCGATACAGCCGCATTTTCAACCACTGCCGAATCTATACCGACGGCAGACTGAGGTGTCAGGGGTGGCGGCTCAGGATGCGTCGAATTTGAGATGGTGGGGCGCCCCCAAGCCCTGCCATCTCTTTTTTTGTGCCAATCTCGGGCGGGGTTCGATGGCAGGTTTTCGACAAACCTTGGCGCAACTCCCCAAAAGGTGAGCCTCCTCTCTTTTAAATCCCAGAGCCGTTGTATCGGGACGGAGGAGGGTGTAAGTTCGACGCAAATTTGACGCAAATTGTACGTATTCGGGTTGCCACCGGGATATCCGGTGATAGTTGAGTCAATTATCTCAGCCTATCCGTGTGTCAATTGGAACCTTGGCGTGAGCCATTTCAGACACAGCCCCCAGTGAATCTATGAAATTTTCCTGCCCCACCTGTGACATGAGTTTAATTGCCGATGCCAAAGTCGTTGGCAAAATGGTGAGGTGTCCGGGGTGCAACAGCACTCTTGAGATTCCTGCCGAGGGCCCGGAGATGGAAGAGGTGCCTCAATATCCCGAAACGGGAAGGCCCGGCGGCAGAAAGGAGCGAAGTGTCCCGGTGCGAAAGGGGTGGAAGGAAGAGGATCCGACCAATCCCAACGGGTTGTTGAGCTTTTCGATCGGGATCGGGTTAACCTTAATCTGGTTCGCGATCGTGTATCCGATGCAGGCACCTGCGGCCAAGGCGAGCGCGGACTATAGCGGGTGGGAGGTATTGGCGAACTTGTTCTTCAAGCACCTCACAATCAGTTTTGCTAACACGCTGTTTTTCTGTTGGGCGATGGCAATTTGTGTTTTGAAGTTTCAGAAGCTCAAACATCAAAGAGCCGCCCTCTTGCTGGATGTGTTGCCGATGGATCTAGGCAAGGAAATCAATGCGGAGAACGTGGGACGGTTTTTGGATCATATCTATCAACTGCCAGCGCGTTTGCGGGACAGCTTGATGGTGAACCGGATTCGAAAGGCCCTGGAGTTTTTCGAGGTGCGTCAAAACGTCCGGGAAGTTGGGTCCATGATGGAGAATCAGGCGAACATAGACAGTTCGCGGATTGGGGGGAGTTACATTCTGGTGCGAGCGTTTTTGTGGGCGATTCCGTTGTTGGGGTTCATTGGAACGGTGGTGGGGTTATCGGGGGCGATTGGGGGGATGAGTTTCGCCAATGTGGAAGATGTGAGTAAGATCGTGGGTTCGATTAACGCGGTGACGAGTGGTTTGGGCACGGCGTTTGATGCGACTTTGCTGGGGCTGGTTTTTGCGGTGGTGCTCAACTTTCCGCTGAATTCCCTGAGCAAACACGAGGATGAGATGCTCAACGAGCTGGATGCGTTTTGTAACGAGGTGTTGTTGCCGCGCTTAGATGACGGGGCTGGGCCTGCTGGAGGGGATCTGGATGCCGTGGGAAATGCGGTGGTGCAGTCGATCGCGAATGTGCAGAGCGAGTTTTTGACCGACTTGAATGCTCTTTCGGCACGGCTGTTAGATTATATGGATAACCTGGATCGTCGCGTGGAGGATCATCAGGGGTTGGTGACCCAGGAGTTTGTGGAGAATATGAGGAAGATGCGGGGCGAGGTGGCGGATGTCTTACAGGAGTCGTTGCAGTTGACCAGGAAGGCTGAAGACACGCAGAAGCTGGTTACTGAGCAGTTTCTTCAAAACATGAGCAGCATGCGCTCGGATGTGGGCGGGGCGCTTCAGGATGCGTTGAAGCTCAACAAAAAGACCGAAGAGCACCAGGGGTTAGTGATTCGTGAGTTTGGTGAAATGATGAAGCAATTGCGGGCCGAGATGGAAGGGGTGCTGCAGCAGTCGGCTGCCTTGACCAAGCGCACCGAGGAGCATCAGAAGGCGGTGCTGGTAGAGTTTGCGGAGACGATGGGGCAGATGCGGGCCAAGGTGGAGCAGTCGCTGGGAGAACCGATGAAGCTGACCGCGCAGTACATCACGAGTATGGAAGCCGGGCTGCAGGGCTTGAACAAAGTATTGGGAGAGCTGGGCGAGAAGCGGATAGTGGTGGAGGTGAAGAAGAAGTCCTGGTTCGGACGTTCCTAGGGCGGCTGATCCGTCCGGAGGATTTTCACTACGAATCTATGGCCAAACGACGCCACCGGGGCAGCGAGGAGCTGATGTTGATCCCCTTCTTGGACATTCTGTGTTCACTGATTGGGGTGCTTGTCTTGATCATTGTTGTGTTGGTGGTTGCGCAGACACAAAAGATCAACGGCCGCAACCCCGAGGAGGTGGCGATGGCGCAGGAGCACATGAAGCTGCTCAAGGTCCAGATGGAGCAGACGCAGGCCAATGATGCTCTGAGGGATCAGCTCGAGGAGTTGGCCAAGCTGAAGGAGCAGGAGCAAAAAGGGGCTGAAAAGCTGGCGGTTTTGAGAGCGCTGTTAAACACCTCGGTGAGTACCCAGGAGCAACAGAAAGAGCAGAATCAGCGTCTGTTGAAGGAGCTGGATAATTTGATGTTAGAGATCCGCGGATTGGCGTCGCAGGAAGCTCCGTTGAAAGCGGCCATCGCGGAGTTGATGGCGGAAATTAAGAAGCGGCAACCGCCGGAGAACAAGGGGTCGCCAATTCAGGTGCGGCCCGGAGGGTCGGGACTGGCGAAGGGGACGAAGGTGTTCTTTATCGAAGCGACCTGGGAGAAGATGTCCTATTATTGGGATGAAACCAACAAAGGGACGGTGAGTTCCGCTCCGGAGGTCATTGCTGCGGACGTGCAATTTAATAATTACCTCAAGGCGGTGCAGGCGGTACCACAGAGTAAGCTCATTTTTCTGCTCAGGGACAGTGGGATGGGTACATTTAACAACGGGGCTGGTTGGGCGCAGGCGAACCATGGGTATACGGCGGGGCAGATTGGCAAGCTGCCCATTCCTGGAAATGGCCTGATTGATCTTGGGATGTTTAGAGAATTTATAGGGACCTTACCGGTTCCTGTTGTGGAGAAAAAAGAGACGGCCACCCCTCCCAAAGCCGCGGCAGCAGTGCCGGCGCCGGTTGCCCCCAAACCTTAAAGCGGTATGGCTCGACATAAAAAGCATCACGAAGAAGAGCTCCCGTTTGTGGCACTGATGGACACGATGACCAATGTGGTCGGCGTACTGATTATTGTATTGGTGTTAATCGGGATCGGGTTAGCGAAGTCGGTGAAGAAGGTACTCTCGGATCTTCCGAATGTGACGGCCGAAGAGCACGCGCAACTCAAAAAGGAGATTGCCGATTCAAAGCCGAAAGCGGATCCCGCCCAGGTGAAGCTCGAAACGGCCAGGCTGCGGGAGCTGTTGGAGAAGGCAAAAATGGAGTTAATGGCTGCGGAAACCACCAAGGAAAAACAGAATATCCCGGTGTTTGATCTGGAGGGGTTGGCGCGGAAAATCGAGGCCCTCAAGAAGGAACGAGACCAAAAGAAGGCGTTAACGGACGATTTGTTGGGGCAGATCGAGAAGATGAAGGCGCGACTGGATACAACGCCGGTTTATCAGGCGCCGTCGGCGACGGTGGTGAGGTTGCCCAACCCGCGAGCGATGCCCGAGAAGGCGGACATCAACCGCTTTTTGGTGATGGGCGGGAAGGTCTATTATGTGAATCAGGAGGAGCTGATAAAGGTGGCCGAGCGGGAGCTCCGCACGAAGGAGTCGACTCTGACGGCTATACGCGAGTTGGTAAAAGGGCCCGATGGCCGGCCGCAGATGGTTAAGGACAAGTTTGGCCGGCTGGTGCCTGTGCGGAAGGTGGTTTACGATCCCAAGAAGCTTGCCGCTTATTTCCTGGATCGGCCAATCGGTGACGGGGACTTGAAGATTGAGGTGCCGCCTCCAAATTCGCCCAGAGTTCCTATCAGGCTAGTGCCCAAATCCGATGGAGGGGAATCTGTGCAGCAAATTAAGAGCTTAGCATCGGGGTTTCAGTCGAACTTACGGCAATGGAAGAATGATCCGAAAGCGGTGGTCTGGTTTTACGTGTTTAAGGATTCGATTGAGACCTACCTTGTGGCCCGCGAGTTTGCTGATGCGATCGGGGTACCCGTGGGCTGGGAAATGTACGGGAACGGTTTTTGGCAGGCAGCATTGGCGCCGGAATTTGTGACGGATTACACGCCGCCTGCGCCGGCCCCGCCTCCAGCCCCGGGGACTCCGCCTGCAATGAAGATTGCGCCTCCGAAGGCGATGTTGGATTAGGTTCAAAAGGGAGGGAGACGTTACTGCGCCCCTTCGATCAACGTCTCCCCTTCATCGAACCGGCGGGTCGGGTTTCCCGCATCCGCGCCACCTCGGATCCAGCCCCGGAGAGGTCATGGCCTTTGGCAAGGCTTACTTCGACTTTGAGTATTTCCAGCGACTCGACGCCCGACGAGGCATGGTTAGATTCTTTTACAGGCCTCTGATTTCGTAGCTTCGGGCCCCCAGAAATCGGGTGAACTGGTTTGGGAAAAAGGGCGAAACGATAAAGCGGTTCCACTCTTCCTGAACGGCTGGGGAAAGTGTCGGAATGGCGTCCTTCAGCTTGCCGAGGTCGGCATCGTGTTCGATGAAAAACGCCGTCATGAGGGAGGTTAAACTCGTAAGCATGGCGTAGGATCGAGGAGCGAAGCGGCTTTGGATGTACCTGTCCCTACTAGGCCTTTTCCGTCGGCACCAGAGCTGAAAGTGTCCATTCAAATGCTTTGCGATCAGTCCAGTAAATGTCCGGCGTCACATGTGGCGACGGGCTCTGCCGGGCAAAACACGATTCGCCGCAAGGTGCTGAGGCCGTCGTTTTTCTCCAACATAGAGAACGAAGTTACAAACGGCGCGGATGTCCTTTTGCGCTGGAGCCACCCTCGAGCCGGAGTCGAGCTGGTCTTTGCAGACCTATTGGGACAATTTTGCGAGGCGATCGAGCGGTAACGGTCTCGTTCATTTGCGCTGGGATATTTTTGATGCGGACTTTTACCAGCAGTTCCGGCTCAGCGGCCGACAACAGGTGGTCTTGGGGGATACCGGTACATGGTGCGTTGCTTGAACAAATAATACAGAATAAGTGGTTTGTGGTGATTGTTCCGGTCCCTCGCCGGAGCTCCCAGCTGTTCACCGGGTTCGTACAGGACGAAGTGACATTGGTGCCCTACAAGCTGCGTCTGACACTGGGGACAAAGCTGGAAGAGAACGAGCATACGGGAGCGGAGATCCAGCCCTTGGTGAACCTGCTATGGATACTCTCATAACGACACTCGGCCTGGGCGTCGGTTTCCTGGGCCGTACTTACGCCCAATCTTTTGGAGGACGCGCTGGGAAGTACAAAGCCCCGGCGCGCTCGGAGTGTTTCCCCGAGCGGTCGGCAGTCGCGATTTTGAGTCCGAACGGGTGTGGGCTTAAGAGCTTGGATCGCGGGCGCAGGCCACGGAGAGGATCATGGTGGATGTCACGTTGTTTTATAACGTTTATGAGAATTTGAGAACCAGCCTGGCCCTGCCGTCCGTTGCCGGTCCGGTTCCGGGGACGCGGATTATCCCGATCGTTTTCGAAAACCGGATGAAAGGGGAAACCTATGGTGCGGAAATCAGCGCCACGGCAAAGCTGACCGATGGTTGGAACCTGGTCGGTGCCTATAGCAATACGCCGGTAATTTTGGGTGTCACCTTTCCCAATGTGGTAAGTCCCTACTTGGGACTGTATGCGCGAGTGGCATGGCGCCCGCGCAAACATTGGGAAGTGGCGGTCGTTGTGTAGAACCGGGTGGATAATAGTTATCCCGAATCGCGCGTGAGTGCCCTTCTCAAAGCTCCGCAATTTGAAATCCGTCGCGGTGTGTACCTGACGGTAAGCTATTCGTGGTAGACCCCGGGGAGTGGGTGAGCCCGCTGGCCGGGGTAATCCTCATGGGCAACATGGCTTGAGCGGATAAATAGCGACATCGACCGCTTCGGCACACAGTGCAGAAACCGGTTCGCCATGGAGCGTGAAACCAGCCTGTTCTGCGGGCGTCACCGAGTGGGAGAAAACCGTAACATCCCGGATCTGATACGGAGGATGATGGACTTGTCCGGACATCAGGCCACGGGTTGGGGATTGGGTGAAAAGATAGTAGCGTTCGACGAGAAAGAATTCGAGCGACCGGGGAACGGCTTCGCGTTTTGGTCCGTGGGCTTGCCAGTTGAAACGTGCGGGAGCTTCCCGCTCTGCCTCGATTCTCTGACAGGTGTACTCCACGTGGCCCGAGGCTCGGGTGGCAGTCATGTTCGCGTGGAAGTAAGGGAGATGGAAAATGTGGCGTGCAAGTGCCACCGCCACTGGCTGGTTGCAGTCGAGGGAGTAAAAAAGCACCTCGGGACGTCCGTGTGCATCATGAACATAGGTTCGAAGATTGAGTTCCTGGAACCAGGACAACCACGGAAGCGGCGGGAGCCACCGGGGCCGGACCCGTTCCATAAAAAACGGCACGATACCCAGGTACGCGTGGCCGTCAAACGTGTCCACGGTGAGGCCCTCCGGAAGCGTGGATTGGACGAAATCCGGGCAAACGTGCCAGTGTAGGAAAAGCAGATCGTTCCAGCGTTGGTGGCCCACCACGTGGCCTTCGGGACGAGTTCGCGCGGAGAGTCTTGCGGCCGATGCAATCACAGGTTCGGGCTCAGATATGGAGTTAGAAGGCTCCTGTTTTCAGCGTGGAACCCTCTGAAATTCAGAGGGTTTAAGGTGGTGCGCGGTGCGGGTTTCGAACCCACGACCCCTACAATGTCAATGTAGTGCTCTACCACTGAGCTAACCGCGCTTTCACAGGAACGTCTGATTGTTACAGAGCGCTTCAAGGGCCGGCGATCATCTTCGGATCAGCGCTGCGGCTCAAGTCAAAACTCATCGTCCCGGTACAAGTTCGTACATATAACCCTTCAGGTACTCGGTCTCAGGAATCGTCGAGATGATCGGGTGATCCAAGCCCTGCGAGAATACGCCAATCTGCCGAAGTGTTTTTCTGGCATCCACGGCAGCTTCATTGATGACATTAATAAACACTTCACGGCTAACATGGTATGAGCAACAGAAGGTCGCAAGAATTCCGTCAGGCTTGAGAAGTTTGAGCGCTCGAAGATGAATTTCCTTATAACCGCGAAGCGCATCATTGACCCGACCTTTCGACTTGGTGAACGAGGGCGGATCCAGGATCACCATGTCATAGGCTTTCCCCGCCGTTTCGTATTCTTTCAGTAGGTCGAATACATTGGCCTCCAGCGCGTTTACGTTCAGTTGATTCGCCTTTGCGTTGCGCTCTACCAGAGCAATGGCTTCCGCACTGATGTCGACGGCCGTGACTTCTTTGGCACCAGCTTTGGCACAGGCCAGGGCAAATGCCCCCTGATTGGTAAAACAGTCCAAAATGGTCCGGTCTTTGGCTTGTTCCGCCACCGCCCGGTAGTTGGAAAGCTGATCGAGATAAAACCCGGTCTTCTGTCCCTGCAGGAGATCGACTTCAAAGGAGAGTCCATCGAAGTGAATGGTTTGGGGTCCGGGGTTTTCGCCATGAAGCATCCCCGTCAAAAGGTCCATGCCTTCGGCTCGCCGGATTGGCGCATCGTTGCGTTCGACGATGGAACGGGGATTGTAGACACTCTTTAAAGCTTGAACGATCAAGTCTTTGCGATTGTCCATGGCCAGTGTGAGTGTTTGCAGCACCAGATCGTCTCCATAACGGTCGACGACTACGCCGGGAAGTCCGTCACTTTCACTCCAGATCTGTCGTCCGAGATTGGCCGGGATGCCGTGGCGCAGACGGTAGTCCCGAGCCATGGTGATGCGGCGTTGGAAGAAATCGAGGTCGAGATCCTGACGCTGACGCGAAAAGCGACGGGCGACAATTTGGGAACGGCTATTAAAAATAGCACTGCCCAGCATTCGGTCGCGTCCGTCTTTGAGGGAGACGATTTCTCCGTCCTGCGGCTCGCCGAAAGATTTGAGGATTTCAGTGGAATAGACCCAGTCGTGGCCGTGAAAGAGTCTGGAACGTGGTTGAACAACAATACCTGCCATGAGAAGAGGAGGCTGACGCTACGGGAGGATACCGCGAAGTCAACGAATGGCCCCGCATCGTCGGATGGCTTTTCCGTCCCGACTCTTTCCGAGTATAGATTCTGATCATGGCCCGAACGTTCACCCTGCCCCTCGTCACGGGATCCTTGTGGATTTTGCTGGCTGCGCCTCTTCCTGCCGCAGTTCCAGAGGCGAGTTCCCTGGAGTTGATGCGTCTTTTCGAGCGGGGCAGGTGTGAAGTTTTTGAAAAGGCTGCGCCTGCGGTCGTGGTGATTGAAGCAGAGCTTCGCCAGGATCTTCCTGAACTGGAGGTTGAACCAGCTCCCGACCAACCCCAATCGCGGCGGAGCGGAGGCGCAAACTCCACCGAAGTCCGTGTCCCGCAGGAGGCGCCCCTTCGGAGTGAAGGCTCTGGGTTTATCGTGCGCGAAAACGGCGTCATCCTCACCAACCACCACGTGGTTGTGCATGCGCAGAAGATCACGATACGGCTACGGGATGGGCGTCGTTTTCCCGGACGAGTGGTCGGCGCGGACGAGCGCACCGATGTGGCGGTGGTGCAAATAGAGGCGAGCGGTTTACCCGTTCTCGAGTTTGTTGACAGTGATCAGGTGCGCGTCGGGCAATGGGTGGGGGCGATCGGGGCGCCTTTTAGTCAGGAGTGGTCGTTTACAAGTGGGATGATCAGTGGAAAGGGGCGCACCCGTTTGCTCGGGCCGGCCAGTTCCCTGCCTTTGCTCGAGGATTATCTTCAAACCGATGCCGTCATTAGTCCGGGCCACAGCGGCGGGCCTTTGTTGGATCTTGAGGGGCGGGTGGTCGGGATGAATACGCTCATCACCCGGGCCGAGCGGGGATTGGCCTTTGCCGTACCTTCCAATTTTCTGCGGCAAACGCTTTTGCAGATTTTGGCCGCGGGCCGGGTGTCGCGGCCCTGGCTTGGGATTCGGGTCGAAACGCTCGGCGATACTCCGGGACTCAAAGAGCGTTTGGCGGCCGCAGGCAACGGAGCGGTAGTACTCTCGATTGAACCTGACGGACCTAGCTTCCGAACTGATCTGCGTCCTGCGGACGTGATTCAGGCAATAGACGGGGTCCCAATTCGCTCAGGCATGGATCTGCAAAGAGAGCTGTTTTCCAAAAAAGTGGGCCAGCCCCTCCAGTTAAGTGTGTGGCGCCCCAACGGCCGGAAGGTTCTGAGCATTCCGACGGTCGAGATACCTGAGCAACTGAGTTCCTTGCCGACTGCGCCTGCGCCTGTTCAGCCAAAGGAACTTGGAAACGAGAGGTTTGGTCTTGTTCTAAAAGATATCCGACCGAAGGGCGTGCGGGTGGAATCCGTGGAAGCGGGCAGTGCCGGGGCGCGGGCGGATCTGGTGGCTGGCGATATTATTACCGATGTCGAAGGACGCCCCGTCCGATCCTCCTCCGATTGTCTGACTTCGCTGCGCTCGGCTCTTTCCAAAGGGACTGGAGCCGGCGCGATTCTGCAGATTGAGCGGCAGGGGCGTCGTACGTTTGTACTTTTACGGATTCGGTAACGGAATTGGGGCAGGTTCGGGCGAGGCCAGCGCGACAAGTTTCATGCGCCTGCCTTTGGCGAAGTTCCACCCCGAGACCTCCCGGCGAACCCAGGGTCCCTGGACTCTTTCAGCCGCCTGAGCGGAGAGAATACAAAAGCGTGCTCCGGGTTGGGCGAGCCAGGCTTCGATTTTGGCTTCCTGAATGGTTTCAGGAAATCCGGCGATCGAGCCTCGTAAGCCCCAGATCAGGCTGGGTTCCTGATAGTCCACCAAGGCCACCGCTGTGTTGGAGGAAAGCAAAGGGCGCAGGACATCGACCATGGCTTCGGTTAACGAAAGAGAGCGGATGGGCGAAAACAGTAGGAACGGCACGAAAATAAAAACCGTTGCCGTTGCCCATGCGACTTTCCGGAACTGGGCCGAGGATTTGTTTTCCCGCCACCAGAAGGCCACCAGCAAGGCCAGGAAAGGAAATGCGGGAAGTGTGTAGTGGGGGAGTTTTGTGCGGCTAACGGTGAAAATGCCGAACGTCAGAATCGTGCCGCACAGTAGATAGGCGGCTTCCTCGCTGGGGCGGCGTTTGTGGAACCGAATGACGGACGGAAGCCAGACAGACCACGGAAAGAAGCTCGGAAATACTGTGAGAAAATAAAGGGGAAGCGTCGCGATATACCCCAGGATACTGGCCGATCCATGGCCTTCCATCGCGATGAGTGAACGGCCGACAACGTGTTCCCCGAGTCCTTTCGCAGCAAATTCACCTTTGGTTTGCGCCAGCGCTGGAATGCCCCAAAGACACACCAAGCCAAGCATGCCGAGGAACCCTAAAATCCATACGGTGAGAGAGGGAACGGTCGAACCCTGACGTTGATATCGGCGGGTCAACCAGAGCGCCATGCCGATGGGAACCCAGGCGATCGGCCCTTTTGCGACAAAGCCCAACGCCAGAACAATCCAGAAGCCGGCTGCAATGAGGTGGTTTTTGGGTTGGCGGATCCATTCCCAGCCCAACCATGCGGCGGCCACAACACAAAGCACCATGGGTGGATCGGCAACAGCTGCGCGCCCGTGGACAAAAACCTGCACGCATAGCACGAAGATCACGGCGGCGCGGAGTCCGGTGGTGCGATCCGCGAGGCGGCCGCCCCAGAGAATGAGAAGAATGGCAATCAAAGCCGTACAGAGCGCAGCAGGAAGGCGGGCGGCGAATTCATTGTCGCCAAACACTTTGTAGCAGGCAACCTGCATCCAGTAGATCAGGGGCGGTTTGTCATATCGGGGCGCCTTGTTAAAGGTGGGGACAATCCAGTTGCCTGACTGCAGCATTTCGCGAGAGGCCTCTGCGAAGCGGGGTTCGTCACGGTCGATTAGCGGGAGCGAGCGGTTGCCGAGGCAGAAAAAGAGCGTGAGACCGAAAAAAATGGCTGTTAGGTGGCTGAACGATAGCGGCTTGGGGGCTTTGGGTCTGTCAGCTTGGGGCAATGTCGGCGATGCGGTCATGAAAGAAAATGGGAAGAAAGCAGGAGGAGATAGTGCGCTTAAGCTTGGAGCGACTGGTAGACCGTGGCCTTTATTGGAGACCAATGTCCAACCTGCTTGAACCATCTTCGAGGCCAGAAGCCAATGGAGCGGTCGCTTTTTGCGCAGTGCCGTTGTGCCGAATGGTGTTGTTGATGGCCGCAACTTTGCTGTTGGGGGCCGCTTTTTGGATGGATCAGGAGGCGGTTGAGTTTGTGCGCCAGAACGCGAATGGCTGGGGAAAATGGTTCGCCGGACGGGTAAGTTTCTGGGGCGACTTTCCCGGAGTTTTGGCAATTGGGCTCGTCGCCTGGGCGATTGGCCGCTGGCGCAAAAACGTCCGTTGGCAGCATGCGGTGCTGCTGATGGGATTGTGTGCGGTGTTGAGCGGGCTTTCCGCCAACGTGGTGCGAGCAGGGACCGGCCGTGCCCGCCCTTTCACCCCAGGCGCTCCCGGCTGGTACGGTGTGTCTGCCGGAGCGAGAATTGGAAAGTCGGCCCCCGATTTCCAATCCTTCCCGTCGGCGCATACGGCGGTGGTTGCCGGTTTTTTTTCACCGTTAGTACTGCTATCCATCCGCTCGCGGCGCCGCTGGATTCCATGGACTGGCTGTCTTTTGGGGTTTGCAGGCACGTCGCTCATGGCGTGGGCTCGGGTTTGGAACGGGAAACACCATCTTTCGGATGTGCTGGCCTCGATGCTTTTAGGACTGGCAATCGGAGTGCTGATTTTACGCCGACTCGAGCGGCGTAATCTGAACAAGACAATGGTTTCGTAAGGTTCCACGGGTGCCTGCCAGGCGTATCAGGCGTCTCTAAACTTCAATCGTTTAGCGTTTAATGCCGCTTCGATTTTGCCTAGCGGCAGCGTGTTGATGACGTCTTTGCGGGTGAGCCAGCCTTTGCGGGCGCTCCCGATGCCGTTCCAGAGTTGTTGGAGCTGCGAGGTGTGATGCGCATCGGGATTAATGGAGCAGCGCACGCCTTTTTCTTTTGCGAGCGGCCACCAGCGCCAGTCCATGTCGAGGCGCTGTGGACTGGCGTTGAGTTCGATGATCGTTCCCGTGGCCGCGGCGGCTTCGATGATTGCTGGCACATCGACCTGATAAGGCTCTCTTGCTAGTAAAAGACGCCCGGTCAGGTGGCCGAGCATGGTTACGTGAGGATTGGAAATTGCGCGAATGATCCGGGCAGTCATTTCCGCCTGGGGGAGACTAAAGGAGGCATGTACCGATGCGACAACGTAGTCGAGTTGGGCCAGGATGTCGTCGGAGTAATCCAGAGTGCCGTCCTTGAGGATGTCGCATTCGACCCCGGAGAAGAGGCGGAAATCCGGAGCGTATTCCACGTTCAGTTCGCGGATGCGGGCGACCTGCTGGAGCAGTCGTGCCGAGTCGAGTCCGTGAGCCTGATAGGAGGAGATGGAATGGTCCGAAATCCCCAGATACTGGAGGCCGAGTTCGCAGGCAGCCGCGGCCATTTCTTCCAATGTGGATCGGCCGTCGCTAGCGGTTGTGTGGTTGTGGAAAGTGCCCCGGAGGTTCTCGAGTTCAATAAGATCGGGCAATGTGTGAGCTTCCGCGGCAGCTACTTCTCCGCGGTCCTCGCGAAGTTCCGGTTCGATGTAGTCGAGTTGAAGCGCCCGGTACAAATCGTGTTCGGTGTAAATGTGACCCAGCTCGGGGGGCGTACGTTTGGCTCTGTCGTCCGGAGCCAGGCGGTATTCGTTGAGGGTCCAGCCCAGAGAGAGTGCCCTGCTTCGCAGAGCGATGTTGTGTTCCTTTGAGCCTGTAAAATACATGAGGGCATAAGGATACTGGTCTTGGGAGACGACTCGGAGATCGGCTTGGATGCCGTTTTTGAGACGGACGCTCGACTTGGTGGCACCGTGAGCCAGCACGGTTTCGACCAGAGAATGTTTTACGAAAAATTCGGAAGCGATTTCGGGCGAGCGAGTCGCCACGATGAAATCGAGATCGTGAACGACCTCTTTACGGCGTCTAAAGGAACCGGCAATTGCGGCCTGGCTGACTTCTGGGAGTTCCTTGAGTTCTTCGAGCAACAGCAGGGCCATGGACGCAACTTCTCCAAATCGAAATGAGCCGGCGTATTGTTTGCGGGCTGCAATGGAGGTGAGGAAGTTGTCGGCAGTTTTTTGCCCGAAGCCTTTGAGTGCCGCCACGCGGCCGTCCTTACACGCGGCTTCGAGAGCATCAATGGTGGTAATATCGAGCTGTTCCCACATCAGTTTGATTTTTTTTGGGCCCAAACCTTGAAGCTCGAAAAGATCGAATAACGAGGCTGGGAATTCAGCGCGCAGAGATTCGAAATAAGGCAACTCTCCCGTGTTTGCGTATTCGGTGATCTTTTCAGTGAGGGCGGATCCGATTCCACCAACCTCACCCAAGCGCCCCTCGGAGATCAGGGCTGCGAAGTCTCCAGAGAAGGTTTCCAGAGCGCGAGCCGCATTGGTGTAGGCGCGGATTTTGAAGACGTTCTCGCCTTTGAGTTCGAGAAGCCGCGCGATGGACTCGAGGAGTTCCACTACCTCGTCTTTGTTTTTTTGGAGCATAGACTTTTCCAGTGTAATTCTCTTTTTGCTCAGGCAAAGACCGCTCTGGAGATGGCTCTGTTTTGTTACAGGCTCGTGAAGAAGCCGAGGGGTGTCGTTTTGCTTTTCAAGTATAACGGCTGGCGTACTATCGCTCTCTTTCCCATGTCCGAAACGTTTCCCACTCCCGAGCTATTTGAGCGCTACGTAATTCCCACTTATGGGCGTTTTAATCTGCGTTTAGCTCGAGGCGAAGGGAGCTGGGTTTGGGATGAGGCGGGGAAACGTTATTTGGATTTCGGTGCTGGAATTGCCGTGACGTCTTTGGGGCATTGTCATCCACGGGTGGTTGTCAAAATGCAGGAGCAGCTGGGAGTCCTGGTGCATACCTCAAATCTCTATTACACTCGTCCTCAGGGGCTTCTTGCGCGCGCTCTCGTGGATATTGCCGGTGGTTCAGGGAAGGTGTTTTTCTGCAACTCGGGCGCTGAAGCCAACGAGGCGCTTTATAAACTTGCGCGGAAATTCGGGAATGAAGCCGTGGGGTTTGTTGGAGCTCAGCCTGCCAGTGGGGAGTTTGTTTCCACGGGCAGGCATTCCATCGTCACGATGAACGGTTCCTTTCATGGTCGGACTCTCGGTGGAATTTCCGCGACGGGTCAGGACAAGGTCAAAAAGGGGTTTGAACCCTTAGTCTCCGGATTTCGACACACTCCTTTTAATGATCTCGCAGCGCTTGAAGAGGCTGTGGAGGATCCTGATACGGTGGGCGTTCTGCTGGAGCCAATTCAGGGAGAAAGCGGGATTCATCCTGCGTCGCCGGAGTTTTTGCGCAAAGCGCGGGAACTGTGTTCCCGGCGTTCGATGCTGTTACTTTTTGATGAAGTTCAGTGCGGCCTGGGCCGGACGGGTGACTGGAATGGCTGGACCTCGATTGCTCCTGATGTGACCCCTGATGCGGTTTCTTGGGCAAAGGGTATTGCTGGTGGCTTTCCGCTTGGGGCCATTTGGGTGAGTGCGCGCCCCGTCCAGCTGAAAACTGGCGAGACCAAGCCGCTTTGTGATTTGCTGGGACCAGGATCTCACGGAACTACTTTTGGCGGAACGCCTCTCGTATGCACTGGAGCGCTGGAAGTACTCGCAATTATTGAAGACGAAAAGCTTTTGTCCAACGCCCGTACCCTAGGGCGCCATACGCTGGAGGCTCTCCGGGCGCTTCATTCTCCGTTGATCAAGGAGGTTCGTGGCATCGGACTGCTGTTGGGCATCGAGCTTGCCAGTGATTTTGCTGAACGCTGCGGTCTGACCTCCGGACAGGCCCCCGCTGGCTATCTTGTGGAACAGCTTCATACCGCAGGGTTGTTGAGTATCCCGTCCGGGGCACACACAGTGCGCTGGCTCCCTCCGCTCAACGTCAGCCGGTCGGAAATTGACGAGGCGGTGACGATTCTTTCCACGGTGCTTGCTGGTCTTGTGAAAGGCTAGGGTCACTCCTTATTTTCTAAGCATCACGGTATGAAAAACTTGCTTTCAATTGAAGCCCTGAATCGTCAGGAGATTTACGAGATTCTCGAGCTGGCCGAAGCCATGAAGGCGACACGGGGACACCATGACGTACTTCCGCTGGCTGGCCAATGTTGGGCTCTCATTTTTAGCAAATCATCGACCCGGACCCGGGTTTCGTTTGAAGTCGGAATTCGAGAACTTGGGGCGGACGTGATGTTTCTTTCGGCCTCGGACATCCAGTTGGGGCGGGGAGAACCAATCAAGGATACGGCGCGGGTGATGGGGCGCATGCTCGATGGCGCTGTCATTCGGACTTATCTGCAGAGTGACGTGGAGGAGTTCGCGCATTATTCGAACATCCCCACGATCAACGCACTTACGGACGACGAGCATCCCTGTCAGATCTTGGCCGATTTGCAGACTATCCGTGAAAAGTTGGGTGGGGTAGAGGGACGGTCTGTCTGTTTCGTCGGAGACGGTGCCTGTAACGTGCCTCGCTCGTGGATTTGGGCGGCCGCAAAACTTGATTTTGAACTGCGGATCGCCGCGCCGCCTTCCTTTCAGCCGGATCCAGAATTACTCGAGCGGATCGGGCCGAAGGCCCGGGTGGTCGTGACGGACGATTTGCAGGAGGCCGCTCGCGGCGCCGATGTGCTCTATACCGATGTGTGGGTAAGTATGGGTAAGGAGGACGAAGCTGCGTATCGGCTCTCCCAGCTTGGGCCCTACCAAATTAATCGCGAGCTGGTGGAGCTGGCGGCCCCGGGCGCGATCGTGATGCATTGTTTGCCCGCTTATCGGGGCAAGGAAATCACCGAGGAGACGCTTGAGGCCCACGCGCATACGCTCTTCGATCAGGCTGAAAACCGTCTGCATGCCCAGAAGGCGGTCCTACAGCTTCTGGGACGCAATCCCTAAGCCAGCCGTGCTCTAATGGTGTAGGTTCGCGATGAAGAATGCGGTGCCATTTTTGGGGTGCCCTTTCTTTGGATCGTTTGTCTCAGAGTTGGCGCGATTTGGACTTGTCGCGGAGGGCACTCTCCCCAACCTGAGGGCCTATGCCGACGCAACCCTCCAGCGCCTGGTGGCGCCAACTCACATCTTACCACTGGTTTGTCATTATCGTTGCTTCTGCAGCGTGGTTTTTTGACTGCCTGGATCAACGCCTCTTCTCGCTTGCCCGCATTCCTGCGCTCTCGAGCTTGATGGATTTACCCGGGAGCAGCACCGAGGTGCAGGGTTTCGGAAAGATTGTGACGGCCTGTTTCCTGGTGGGATGGGGGATAGGAGGGATGATTTTTGGAGCACTCGGAGATAAGTATGGCCGAGCTAAAATGCTGACGCTTACCATCTTGATCTATTCCGCCTTCACTGGCCTGAGCTATTTTAGCACGACGAAACTGGACTTTACCATTTTCCGCTTTCTCACCGGCCTCGGGGTCGGAGGGGTTTTCGGACTGGCAGTTGCCTTGATTGCCGAAACGGTTCCCGATGGAGCCCGTGCGCAGTCCCTGGGGTTGCTGCAGATCCTGTCGACGGTTGGAAACGTCTCGGCAGGCTTTGCCAAGATGGGGATCGATGCGCTCGAAGCCAACAAAACGATCGCAGCCGGGACTGGATGGCGTTGGATGTTCCTCATTGGAGCCTTGCCCGCATTACTGATTATTTTCACCCGGGGAAAACTCAAAGAACCTGCACCCTGGCTTCGGTTGAAGGAACAGGGGTTACTGCCCAAGGGGAGTGTGTTTGCATCGTATAAGACGCTGTTGGACAGTGCCCGGTGGCGTAAAAATTTGATCATTGGCGCTCTGATATCCGGCACCGGAGTGGTCGGTCTCTGGGCAATCGGGGAGTATGCGGTCGACCTTCAGAAGGTGGTTTTCAAGGCACATTTCGAGAAGCTCGTGGCGCCTGAATTAGTAAAGTCCAAGGTGGATTGGGCCATTACTGTAGCCTACCTGCTCAACATGGGTGGTGCTGCCGTGGGGATGATGATGTTTACGCGGATTGTAGCTCTGGGACGGAAGCTGGCATTCGGAATTGGATTCACCGGGGCCTTGGTCATTACGTTCCTTGTTTACTGGAAGATGAGTTCGCCGTCGGACGCCTACTGGATGATGCCGCTGATGGGGATGGCTCAACTGAGCGTGTTCGCTGGGTTTGCGATCTATTTGCCCGAATTGTTTCCCAGTAAGCTCCGGAGTACGGGGACCTCGTTCTGCTACAACCTGGGCCGCTTTGCCGCTGCTGCCGGCAGCTTCTTTTCCGCGAAACTAACCACGGATGTGTTTGGTGCCTACAAGGCCGTCGATGCGGCTCTTCCTCTGCGATATGCGGCGATGACGATGTGTGTGATTTTCCTAGTCGCCCTCTGTACTCTCCCGTTCGCTCCAGAAACAAAGGGCCGTCCGCTTCCAGACGATGAGCCTCAGGGAGCCCCTGACAAAGCGACTGTTTAACGGGCTCGAATCCAAGCAGGCTTAGCGTATCGTTCGTTTGAAAGCAGCTCTGCCTCCTGAAGGATTTCGCGAGGCAGAGAAATGCATTCGAAATGCGCGGCCATGGCCGCGGCAAAAGTCGCACCATCGGGATGAAATAAAGCCGGAAGCTGAAGACTACCTTGATGCAAGAGACCGGCTTTGCCCCGACGCTGGCCGGCTCCAGCGATCTTTTGACCGCACATGAGGATGTCGTGTTGTACCGGGTTCTCAAAGCAGGCGGACGAGCGCTTGGGTTCACTTGTGCTCGCTAGTTCAATCTGAGGGGACTTCCCCGAAAGAATCTCTGCCAATTTGGCGTGAATTTGGCGGTAGCTTTCCGCGGGCCTTGTCCAGGCAAAGGGGTGACTGTGCGGAACTATTAAGGAGTAAGGCCAGTCGCCAATATGGGCAACCGAGCCTCCGCCAGTCCACCGGCGTATGATTTCCAATCCAGGAAAATTGAGTTGGGTGGCTTGCCACGATTCAAAGTAACCCATCGTAACGCATGGGGCTGCCCAATTATATATGCGAAGGATAGGCTGGGCGGCCTTCGCTAGCAAAATCTGGTCAATGGCCATCTGAAGGGCGGCCTCTCTCGGGGGGAGGTCATTCAGAAGGAGTAATGTGTCAAACAGCATTGCG
>CAMCYN010000057.1 GCA_945883955.1 Akkermansia muciniphila | reverse complement strand
AGGTGCTCAGTGCTTTGACGTGCGGCAAGCCAGAGGCAATCAACGCGCTGTCCGGCTGCACCTGAGGGAGATACATGTTCGTCACCGCCTCATCACCTGGACCTGCGCCACCAAGCAGTACTTGCCAGCGCTTCGGAAGCACGTCGTGCGAATGGGATCGGGGCGGATGATCCTTCGCACCTCCGGCGAGAAGAATGGTGAGCGGGCGTAGGCTCGCGTCCGCTTGGGGCTTCGGTGCCTTGTCGAGGACCGCAGCAACCTCCGCGCGGCTCCGCAGTTCAGGTGTTTCGACGCCATACGTGTTCTCCGTTTCGCCTTTTGCGAGTTCGGCCAAGCTGGCGGAAGCCGCGAGAACGCCTGCCGAGCGATGGAAAAAGGAGCGGCGGCTGATGTCGGTGTGGAGGGTGGTTTTCATGGTGTGGGGTGAAGGCCAATGGAAAGGTGATGGGCGCTCTACTTCTCCAGCGGTTTGAGGTAGATATTGCGGAACTGGATCGGGCTGCCCTCGCTTTGCAGGCAGATCACGCCGCTGGACGGATTGGCGCCGGTACCTTTGTTCTGCAGCAGGCCGTTGACGGTCAGTTGGATCGAGTCGCCATCGCAGACGATGTCGTAGTGGTTCCACTCGCCCGGAGTGTTCTCGTTCGACAACTCCTGTTTCTTGGCTCTTAGGTACGGTTTTTCAACCGGGCCGACCTGCCTGCCATTGACGGTCATGGACGAGAGGTTGATCAAATAGAAGTCACCTGCGTTCTCATGCATGAGTTGAGCCTCGATTGAAGTTGGCCAGAGGAGGTCGGGGCCTGTCTTGTGCAGCAGCACGCCGCTGTTGGTTGGATTGCCGTCCCAGCGCCACTCGAAATGCAGTTGGTAGTTCGCGTAGTCTTTGTTCGTGCGGAGGTAACCCTTGGGCTTCCCCTCACAGTGGATCACGCCGTCGCGGACTGACCACACGCTTGCGTCGGTCGATTGGGCATCTTTGCCCTGGCTGGATTGGGGGCTGAAGGGAATCCAACCGTCGAGCGATTTGCCGTCGAACAACATCACTTTGGCAGTCGGTTCGATTGCGTGGCTGGCGGGAAGCTCTGTGAGGACGAGGTCCTTGTAGCGCACGATGGCGTTCGAGTTACCGTGGATCTGAACGGCGATGATGCCGGTGGTCTCGACGGTTGGGTCGGTCTCGGTGTAGTCCACGGTCTGCACGCCATTGAGCCAAATCTGAATGCGCGAGCCTTCGGCGCGGATGCGGTAGTCGTTCCATTCGCCGACCGGCTTACGCGCCATTTCCAGCACCTCCATCGTGGGTCTCTGGATGACTTTGCTGCGGCGGATGTGGTCGTATAGCGCTCCGTCATAACCTGCGCCAAGGTCAGCCTGAAAACCCGAGACTTCGTGAGACGGTGTTGAGACACGCTTGGAGCGGAACTGCACACCGCCATTCACGAAGCCCTCGGTGCCTTCCAGCTTCCATTTCAGCGTGAGTTCAAAGTCGCCGAACTCCTTGCTCGTCGCGAGGTAGTCGTTGTGGGGTTGCTTCTTCTCGAGTGAGCCTGAGGTGAATGCGCCGTCTTCAATGCGCCATTGCTTGGTGATGTCGCCCTCCCAACCGGTGAAGGTCTTGCCGTCGGAGAGCGGTATCTGAGCCGAAGCTGCGGACGTGATGAAGAGAAGGGTGAGGAGAAGGGTTTTCATCATGTTGGGTTCTTGGTCGGGTCGAGGGGAGACTTGGCCACGTTTCATTTCGACAGGCTCTTCGCGTAGGCGATGATGGCATTGGTTTCGTCGTCGGAGGCGAGCCACTCGATCACGACCTTAGATTGATTGACGCGGTCGGCAGCGATCGCAAAACGGAGGATGCGGAGGGGACTTTTAATGTTCATGGGAGGCAGACGGAAGCCGGGTTCGGGGAAGCTTTTTGACCGGGAAACACTATGTTGGGTCGCTGGTGTTTGCTTGGCAGATCCTCGCGACATTTTGTATTTTCCGCGCATGGAATTCCCGGGAGGCGCACTGTGAAACTGAAGAAACCGCTCTCTGACGCCTCCGTGGGACCTATGGGGAAGAAACTCCAGCAAACCTTCCTTGCCAGTCTCGTTCCCGAAGACACGTTGGGTCAGTTGTTTGAAATGCTTCCCAACGTCTACTTCTTCGTCAAAGACGCGGAGGGGAGGTTCATGCGGATGAATCCAGCCCTTTTGCACGCGATTGGATTTCGCGATGAAACTGAGGTTCTGGGCTTTACAGACGCCGACTTTTTCTCGCCGTTTCTAGCCCATGGTTACCGCGAAGAGGACCGGTGGATCGTGAGCAAAAACCGCCCGGTGCGGGACAAGATTTGGTTCGTGCCCAACAGCAAGGGCCTCTTGGTCTGCTATCTGTGCAGCAAGGCACCCCTGCACGACAGGAGCGGGCGGGTCGTCGGCATTGCCGGAGTCATGCGGGACGCCCGCAGCGCGGGGGCGGTCATCGGCCCGTACGAGGACCTTAAGGCCGCGGTGGATTATCTGAACGGTCACTTTAACGAAAGCATCGCGATAGAGCGCGTGGCCGCGATGGTGCACCTGTCAGCAAGTCAGTTTCAGCGCCGGTTTAGGGCCTTGTTTCAAACCTCACCGATTCAATATCTGCTGCAGCTTCGGATCGACAGTGCCTGCCAGCAACTGCAGTGCACGGATCTTTCCGTAGGAGCTATCGCGCTGGAAAATGGCTTTTACGATCAGAGCGCATTCTGTCGCCAGTTTCAAAAGCGGGTTGGACTGACACCCCGCCAGTACCGGACCCGATTCGGGAAGAACGCGAAGTGGTCACCGTCTTCTCCTTAAGTCCTGCGGTTAACAGGGAGTGTTTTTGGTCCGCATCCCGAGGGCGGTATGCGCGAGACCCGGAAACAACCCAAAGAGCAATTTGCTGCGGTGGCATCTCGCGGAGGCGCATCCAAGACAGGCACAGTATTTTGGCACAGGTCCGCAAACACTCCGGACGATCCAGAAAGGAAGCAGCGTGCTAAGGGGTAGGCTATTTGCTTTCGATGGCTATGTTGTCGAGCGAGGCCTTGGTTGGTGCGGTGCCGGAAGAGCCCCCATCTGATTTTGGGAATGGCGTTCCCAATCCGCGCTTGCGGAGGACGGCGGGCCGAGGCATACGAAACGAGAAAACCTGTGCCGCGACGGGCGACGAAGTCACCCCGCACGCTGTAGACTCGCTCACCCGACGTGAAACCTCGACTCAAGAAGATCGTGCTGACTGATTGGCCCGCCCTGTTCTGCCTTATAGCGGTTCCGGGCATCTGGGGCATCGGCCTAATTTTCCCGCTTCTTCGCCAAGACGCGGCGTTCGGAGCCTTCGAGCTGTCCACGGTCGCCCTGCCAGTCTCGGTAGTCGCGGCGTCTTTTCTCTTTTGGCGTATCGCACGAATTCGCAGGCTATTCCGACAGGGTGCCGTGGCGACGGGGTATGTCACCCGCATCCAACTAGCGCGCGACCGCGCTCGCGTCGAATTTATCTACGAGTTTAAAGGGGTACGCCTCGAGTCCTGGATGCCTGTGCACCAGAGCCTCGAGGTTTTGTCCCTGCGGGAGTCGCAGGAGGTCGGCCTCCTGGTGGATGAAAGCCAGCCGCGACGGGCGATCATCTGGCATCTCTTTGCGTAAGGGGTCGTTGGCTCGCGGATTGGAAAATGGCAACCTGTACGCTCCTGAGGCAAAGGGGGGTGATCCGATAACCGGAGGTGTCCCGCAGATTTTGCTGACGAGGCAAACTGTTTATGACGGACCGATTCAATCAGACCAACTCCAGTCCGTTCATCGTGCCTTTGCCAGTGCTGAACTCATCGGTCTCGATGCCAAGGCGTTGGAGCATCGATGTGAAGAGCCTCGGGAGTGATACCAAATCTCAACGATAAGCGGAGTGTCTCCGCCCCGGGCAGGCTACTCGCAGCCCATGGCAACGCCATGGGTTTCAGACGTGAGAAAACATTAAGCCCTGCAGGGGCGCTCCAAGAGACGCCACCATTTGTGATGGGCCGCGAAGTTCAGGGTGCCCTTGCAGTGCGTATTCTTTTTGGAAAACGAGCTCCCATGGCGTTGCCATGGGCTGCAAGTGAATTGCCCCTGCGGGGCGTAAGAACTGGCGGAAGTCCCCACTGATTTTATGGAGCATACGGAACGATTGATCCAGCAGGTTTCCCTCGTCAAAAATCCAGAAAACTCAGATAAGTGGTATGGGTAGTTGTTCTGGGTGTCGAAGGCGAGGTGCTGGCCGTGCTTGAAGCCGCCGCCGGCAAGGAGCACGGGGAGATTGATGTTGCTGTGCGAGTTCGCGCTGCCCATGGGAGTGCCGTAGAGGACCATGGTGCGCTCGAGCAGGCTTCCGCCGTCCTCCTTTGCGGCGGCGAGGCTGGTAAGGAAGTTGTTCAGGGCACCAAACTGGGCTTCCTCGTGGTTGCGGAGTTCCTGGATGGTTTCGGCTCGGTTGCCGTGGTGCGTGATATTATGGATAACGGTGGTGTCGATGAAGAGGGTCACGAACCGAGTCGAATCGGTTTCCAGCGCCAGATTGACGACATCGAGCGTGATTTGCGTGCTGCGGGAGAGAGCGCATTGGTTGCTGATGTTCATGGCGGGGGTTCGTTGGGAAATGATTACGGGGTGGGAAGTCCGATGCGGTCTTTCTTCATCTTTTCGATCAACGTTTCGCGGTTAGTCTTCTTGGGATCGATCCAGGCGATGAGCTCGCTGAAGTCACCGCTGAGACGCACCGATTCTACACCGTCAAGCCTCGCGATGGAGTTGCAGGTGCCGAGGCGGCAGCCCTTACAGTCCGGGATCAGGATCGTGAAGTTCAGGCGCTGAAGTTCACCCTGAGGAATCGGGCAGAGTGGCCTGAGGCTGAAGCTGCCCTGCGTGGCTGTCCGTAGCTTTTCATCAAGGCGTTTCTCGATTTCTTCCGGTTTCAGCGGCTTCTTGGGATTGTAGTTGGGAAACAACGCGTTGAAGTCATAGCGCAGAATGACCTCCGCTTTTTCGTGATCAATGCCCACCAGTTGCACTTCGGGAAGCGCCTTCATGGACTCGCGCAGATCGGGTTCACGCTCGGGTGCGCTGAGGCCGAGGATTCGATGGGTGCTTTCTTCAGCAAGCGCGCCTGATGCGATGAGGCAAAGGATGAGAAGGAATGACTTCATACGAAATCAGTGGGTTTGGAACAAATCGCTCTGGATAATTTCATGAATCAGCGTGCGGATGCCGCCGCCGCGCTTCTCTGCACGAGTGACGATGTCGTCCAGCGCGGCGCGGTCACTGAAGGCGATGTCGCGACCAGTGGCGTAGATAAGGAATTGTTTTACCAAATTGTGCAGCAGGGCGTGTTCGTCGGCGGCGATGAGTGTCTTGAAATCGCCGATGCCGGAAAAGGCTCGGTCGTCGGGCAACTGGCCGCTCGCATCTACCTTCGGGCCGAGCTTAAACTGGACGGCAATGCCTGGGTCAATACTACCGCGTGGCGCGGAGTCTCCGGTGCCGATACTGCGGTAGCGGTCACGGAAACCGCCGATCACATCGAAGGCCTCGAGTGCGAAGCCGGGCGGGTCGATTTTCGAATGGCAGGAGGCGCAGGTGGCATCGGCGCGGTGTTTGTCGAGTTGCTCTCGGATTGTGGTCGCACCCTGCACATCAGGTTCCACGGCCGGCACATTCGGCGGCGGCGGCTCGGGCGGACGGCCAAGTAACCGGGCCATCACAAAGGCTCCCCGCACCACTGGCGAAGTGGTGGTGCCATTCGCCGTAACCTTCAAGATGGCGGCCTGAGTAAGGAAGCCGCCGCGCACGCAGCCGTCCGGCAGTTTTACCCGTCGAATCTCCGAACCGATAACGCCAGGAATGCCGTAGTGTACTGCGAGCTTTTCATTGAGCATTGCAAAGTCGGATTGCACGAGATGGCGGGCGTTGAGGTTCCGCTCGATGAGTTCGCGGAAGTAGGCGCGTGTCTCAGAGACCATGGATCCCTGCAAATAGCCACTGAACTCCGGATAGAGCTTCTTGTCGGGATCATTCGCTGCGATGGAGCGAAGCTTGAGCCACTGGCCCAGGAAATCTTCGATAAAGCGCTGCGATTTACTGTCGGTGAGGAGGCGTTTGATTTGCGAATCAAGCATGCCTTGCTCGCGCAGCTTGCCTTCAGCGGCAAGTTTCATCAGCTCGGCATCCGGCATGGAGTTCCAGAGAAAATACGACAGGCGCGCGGCCAGCGCAGCGTCATCGAGCCGCCCCGCCGGCTCGATGCGATACAGGAAATCCGGTGAGCACAGCGCAATGCGATACGCCGACCGCATCGCCGTCTCAAAGCAGTCACCGGCATGCAGACGCGCCTCCACCTGGGCGAGGTATTGCTTACGCACGCTTACCTCGACCTCACGGCGGAAGGCCCTTGGGAGGAATACGGCGAGCAGTCTGTCGGCATCGGCCAGCGGCTGCTCGCTGCGCACGGTCCAGATGCCCTTGGTTGTATCCGGGAGATTCGGCGCCTGCGTTTCCTGTCTGAGCAGCTTCCTCATCGGCTTGCGGATATCCTTGTGCTCCTCAGGTTTGAACTCGGTGATGGGTAGGTCACCAAAAAGTATCCGGTGTGCCTGCGGGGGCCATACCTCGTGGATCGGCCCTTCGATCTCCAGCCAGTCGCTGGCGATACCGGGACCGGTGAAGGCCATCGCACGGCCTTTGCGCATAAAGTTCACCACCGGTGCCAGCGAGGCCGTGTTGAAGCCGATGGTGTCCTTGAAATTCAGCCAGGTCTCAAACTCATGCACCTGCGGCGTCAACGAAGGCGCATCGAAGTATCCGAGGGCATCGCTCGGATGCCCGCCACCACGCCCATTTTCCTCCAAATGCACCACATCTAGCCGGGCCGCTTCCTTGCCGCGCGCAGGAAGCACCTCGCCCTTATCCCAGTGGAAACTCCAGAGCGAGGCGCGCAACCGGTAGCGTCCGGAGTAGATGGCCGCAAAGTCGTAGAAGTAAGGCTTGAACGATTCGTCCTCGTTGCGAAACACCCCTACACTCGCACCATTCCATACGCTCTCACGCGCAAGTGAAACGTGCTCGGCGGCCCCCACATGGGAGTGTTCCCCTGAGGCGGGAAAAGTCGTGTCCCGCTTCTGATCCTTAAGCATCACCGCATCGCCATTCATGAGGATGAGATAGACATGACGCGCGAGGGAGATGCGATGCGACTGCCGCTCCGGTGCCTGCGGCTGTGTGGCGATGGCAAGGTCGAGCGTCTTGTCCGCTGCTTCAATATACTTCGCTAAATTGACATGCGAGATGTCGAGAGCGTCGCTGTTCTTGTCGAACCCATGAGCCGAGCCATCGGTTGGCAGTCCACTTTGCACCGAGAGTCCGGGCAGATCGAAGAGGTCACGTACCGTGTTCTCATACTCCGTCCGCGTGAGCCGCCGCACCCCCGTACGACTCTCAGCATCCAGCCGTGTGCGCTCCGCCTTCACCAGAGACTCCGCGAGCCAACCGGTCACCGTCTTCACCTCACCCGCCTCGGGCCGCGCCTTCTTCTTAGGCGGCATCTCCCCGGACTCGATGCGGTCATGCACCTTCAGCCACAACGCAAATGTCTCCGGATCCGTGAAATCAGGCTTCAACGCGGTGAGGTCTAGGTTGCCCTTTTTGGTGTCGGAATCATGGCAGTCCACGCAGCGCTTTTCGATGAAGGCGCCGGCCGAAGGCGGCAACTCGGCTCGCACTGATGCGGCGCTGAGAGAGGCGAGGACGGTGAGGCGAAAGAGGCGACTCATGTGCGGTTTCAGTTGTGGGCCGTACTCATGCCAGCTCCAGTCCTTTCATCGTGCCTTTGCCAGTGCTGAACTCATCGGTCTCGAGTCCGAGGCGCTGGAGCATGGAGACGAACAGGTTGGGCAACGGATAGTTGTTCTTGGTGTCGTGAGCGATGTGCTGGCCGTGTTTGAAGCCGCCACCGGCTAGGAGCACCGGGAGGTTCACGTTACTGTGCGAACTCGCGTTGCCCATGGGGGTGCCATAGAGAACCATCGTTCGGTCGAGCAGGCTTTCGCCGTCCTCCTTTGCGGCGGCGAGGGCGGTGAGGAAGTGGTTCAGCGCTCCAAACTGGCCTTCCTCGTGGACGCGGAGTTCCTCGATGGCTTCGGGTCGGTTGCCGTGGTGCGTGATGCTGTGGATGACGGTGGTGTCGATAAAGAATGTGACGAACCGAGTGGAGTCGGTTTCCAGTGCGAGATTCACGACATCAAGCGTGAGCTGGGTGCGGCGGACGAACTCACGGGCGTCGTCGAGGTCTGTGGGAAGCTGCGCTTTGACGACAGGCTTTGGCTTATATTCCCAGGCTTCAGAACTATGCAGGCGCTGCTCAAGCTCGCGCACGGAAGTGTAATATTGGTCCATGCGCTGTTGATCGGATTTGGAAAGGCTGCGGTTGAGTCGCTTTGTCTGGTCGCCGACGAAGTCGAGCAGACTACGGCCTTGGCGCAGGGCCTCGACATTTGCGGCGACTTCCTCGGTCTTGCCCTGAACGAAAAGCTTCTCGAAAAGTTTGCGCGGGCTTTTGTCGGGCGGGATGGGTGCGCCGCTGCGCGTGTAGCTGAGCGTGGGTCCGCCTTCATTCGACATGGCGAGGGTGAGCGAAGGGAACCGTGTTTCATTGCCGAGCTGCTCGGCGGCGACCTGGTCGAGCGACACGCCATTGCGGAAGCCGCCGCGTTCGGGATGCGGCGTGGCGGTAAGGAAACAGCGCTCGGCGGCGTGGGCTCCAGTGACGCCGGGATGGCTGGTGCCGGAGAAGATGGTCATTTGGTCACGATGAGCGGCGAGTTTCTCCAGATAGGGCGTGAGGGCGTAGTCACGGCCGGGTTTATCGGGAAAGAAAAACTGCGGCATGATGCCCATGTTGGTCTCGATGGCGACCATGCGACGCGGGATTTTCTTTGCGGCCTCGGCTTTGGCAAAGGAGGGGCACATGGCTTCCAGCCAGGGAAGGGCAAGCGTGGTGCCGGCGGCTTTGAGGAAGGTGCGGCGGGAGAGCGCGCGGTGGGTGCTGATGTTCATGGTGGAGGTTCGTTGGTGAATGGTTACGGGGTGGGAAGGCCGATGCGCACTTTCTTCAGGGCGTCTATGAGTGCTTCGCGGGTGGTCAGGGAAGGCTGAACCCACGCGGTGACCAGTGAGGCTTGGCTAACGATGACGCTCTCCACACCGTCGAGCTTTGCGCAGGCGAGGTAGGCGGTGTAGCGGCAACCTTTGCAGTCGGACAGTCCGAGTTGGATTTCGATTTTCTGGAGCTGGTCCTCCGGGACGGACGAGAGTGGCTTCAGTGAAAATGTGACGTGGCCCGAGACGGGGTTCTTGGAGGCCTTCTTCACAAGCTCATCGAGACGCTTGGCGATGGTCTCGGCGGTTGGTGGATTCTTCGCGTCGGGCAGCAGCATCGTCACGTCGTAGCGGAAGGTGGCCACGGCGGTTTCGAGGTCGAGCGCGGCGAGTTCCAGCTCGGGTACGGCCTTGAGTTGCTCGCGCAGGTCCAGCTCGCGACTGGGGTCGCTGAGGCCGAAGACGCGGTGGCGAGATTCCTCGGCACGAAGGCTGATGCAGAGCAGACAAAGCAGAAGCGTGAGGGTTTTCATCAGCGTGTCAGGAACAGTGGGCTGGCGACGACTTGGTGCAGAAGCGTGCGGATGCCGCCGCCTCGTTTCTCGGTGCGCGAGACGATGTCATCCAGCGCGGCGCGGTCGCTGAAGGCGATGTCGCGGCCCGTGGAGTAGATGAGGAACTGCTTCGCGAGATTGTGCAGCAGCGCGCGCTCGTCGGTGGCGATGAGTGCTTTGAAATCAGCGATGCCTGCAAACGTGCGCTCGTCGGGCAATTGACCGCTGGCATCCACCTTCGGTCCCAGTTTGAAGCCGATGCGGATGCGTGGGTCGATGTTACCCCGCGGCGCGGGGTCGCCCACGCCGATGCTGCGGTAGCGGTCGCGGAAACCGCCGATCACATCGAAGGTCTCCAGTGCGAAGCCGGGCGGGTCCATCTTCTCGTGGCAGGAGGCGCAGCTGGAGTCGGCGCGATGTTTCTCGAGCTGCTCGCGGATGGTGGTGGCGCCCTGCACGTCGGGTTCCACCGCGGGGATATTCGGCGGGGCTGGTTGCGGTGGTTTGCCTAGCAGCCGCGCCATCACAAAGGCTCCGCGGACCACCGGAGAGGTGGTGGTGCCATTTGCGGTGACTTTCAAAACCGCAGCCTGCGTGAGGAAGCCGCCGCGCACGCAACCGTCTGGGAGTTTCACGCGGCGGATCTTCGTCCCGCACACGCCAGGGATGCCGTAATGAACCGCGAGCTTTTCATTCAGCATGGCAAAGTCCGACTGCACGAGATGGCGGGCACTTAGATTCTGCTCGATGAGTTCGCGGAAGTAGGCGCGCGTCTCGGCGACCATGGAGTCCTGCAGATACGGGTTGAACTCGGGGTAGAGCTTCTTGTCTGGATCGTTCGCCGCAATGGAACGGAGTTTCAGCCACTGGCCAAGGAAATCGTCTATGAAACGCTGCGCTTTCGCGTCCTTGAGCAGGCGCTCGACCTGTTCGCCGAGCACTTGGGAATCCCGCAATTTTCCGCTTGCGGCGAGTGTGGTCAGCGTCGCATCAGGACCGGAATTCCAGAAGAAATACGACAGGCGCGTCGCCAGCGCGGAATCATCCAGCCGGCCCGCAGGCTCAACGTGGTAGAGGAAGTCCGGCGAGCACAACGCGGCGCGATAAGCCCAGCGCATAGCCGTCTCAAAGGCGTCACCCGCTTTCAACCGAGTCTCGACCTGGGCGACGTATTCCTTTCTCACCGCCTCCTCCACCGGACGTCGAAACGCCCTAGGTAAAAAGTCCGCTAACAGCCGGTCCGCATCGGCGAGTGGCTCCTTTGATTCCACCGTCCAGAGGCCCTTCTCGGTCTCGGGTCGGTTTCTACCGAAACCCTCCTGCCTGTTTGGTGTGTGTACTGGCGGACGAATACCTTTTTGCTCCGCCGTCTTGAACTCCGTGATAGGCAGTTCGCCGAACAGCGCCCGATGACTGAGTGGTGGCCACACATCATGCAGCGGACCTTCCACCTCCACCCAGTCATTGACGGTGCAGGGCCCGGTGTAGCCCATGGTGCCGCCCTTTTGTCCCCAGGCACCGTCGCGGTATAAATCGACGGGGACGAGCGAGGCTGCGACGAAACTGAAGGTGTCGCGAAGATTCAGCCAAACATTCAGTTGATGCACCTGCGGCTCTAGCGAAGGCGCATCGAAGTAACCTAGCAATTCGCTCGGGTGCCCGCCGCCACGCGCAGCCGGCGGAAGATGCACCACATTCAGCCGTGCCACCTCGGTTCCGCGTGAAGGCAGGATTTGGCCCTTGTCCCACTGGAGGCTCCAAAACGAGGCGCGCAGGCGGTAACGTCCTGGATACACAGCGGTAAATGCGCTGTTGTAATAAGGCTCCCGATGTTCGCCAAACATGCCGACGCTGCTCATCCGATTGAAGATGCCGAGCTGCTCGTGCTCTCTCATGCCGGCATGTTCCTGGAGCGGGCTGGGGCCCGAGGGCGGGAAAACAGGGTCCAACTTTCCATCCCGAAGCAGTATCGCATCGCCACGCATCAGCAGGATGCCGGCATCGTAATTGGAAGCCAGCGAGATGCGATGAACCGCCGCCGCGGGCGCTGTGGGGCGAGTGGCGATGGCGAGGTCTAGCGTCTTGTCCGCCGCTTCGATATACTTCGCCAAGTTTACGTGCGAGATGTCGAGAGCGTCGCTGTTCTTGTCGAATCCATGCGCAGAGCCATCGGCAGGCAGCCCGCTTTGCACCGCGAGCCCGGGTAGGTCGAAGAGATCCCGCACCGTGTTCTCGTACTCCGCCCGGGTAAGCCGCCGCACTCCCGTACGACTCTCAGCATCGAACCGTGTTCGCTCCGCCGCAGTAAGCGACTCCGCGAGCCAGCCGGTCACCACCTTCACTTCATCCCTCTCGGGCCGCGCCTTCTTCTTCGGCGGCATATCGCCGGAAGCGACCCGGTCATGCACCTTCAACCAGAGCGAAAAGGTATCCGCATCGGTGAAGTCCGTCCTCAACGCGGTGAGGTCAAAATTACCCTTCTTGGTGTCGGAATCGTGGCAGTCCAGGCAGCGGTTTTGGAACACCGTTTGGACTTCGCGCGGAAGCTCCGCTCGTGCGGCGCCGGCAGCGGCGAGCAGCAGCGCCACGCAGACGGGCACCACGCCGGGGAGGAGGGAGCGGTTAACGCTTTTCATGAACATCGATCTCTCCGTAGAAAGTGGGGTTGGTGTTCGGATTGTCCGGTCCTTGGGTTGCTTGCACTTCCCAAAGCAGGAAGCGGTAGCGGCCAATCGGCCCATGGGCTCACGGGCTTCATTGAGCATAGAGGCAATTTGCAGGCACGTGTGAGATCGGTTGGCTGACGCTTTCCCAATTCAAATGCGCCTGGGCGTCAGGTTTCAACTGCCGCCACTCGATTTTGATGGGAACCTTTTTGCCCGCTGCCAATCGCACCGGTTTGCCGAACGCCTTCTTCTCGCCACCGCTCCACTGGTCAATGACCAGCTCCTCTCCAATCCAGAGACGCACTCCCGAGTTGCGCGCGTAGAACGCGAAGGTGGTTTCTTCGCTGAAGCGCGGTTCGACGAAACCCGTCCAGCGGACCGAGAACGGTTTGCCGGTGATGCCCGGTTCCGGCCACGGGATTTTGGAGCCGTTGGCCTTGGCCTTGTTGGCGTAGCCAAACCAGACATCGGCATCCACGCGTTGTGCGGCGGGTTCACCTTTCAGTTCCGCGTTGGCAAAGTAGGCGGCTGCGAGTCCGGTGCCCTGGCCGGACATCTGGGCGGTGGCCTGCTGGAGTTTCACGGTGCCGCTTTGGCGTTCGAACTGATCCCATCCGTTGATGCGATAGACTGGGATGTTGTTCCAGCCCGCTCCGTAAAACAACGTGTCGCCATTCGGGCGTTTCGCCAGGACGCCCGAGTGTCCCATGTCGTAATTGAGCAGCGACTTGTTTTCAGGATTGTCCGAACCCTTTTCCGGATCAACTCGCCACCAGCAATAGACGCGGTCAGGCAGGCCATCGGCTTTCCGGCGGTCGAAGAGGCCACCGACATAGAGGCCGTCTTCGGTCCAAAACTCACACGGCTGGCGGGTCTGGTTGGTGACACCGACGCAGCCGTTCACCACGCCGGCGATGCGCTGGGGCATGTCGAGCCGGCCACGTGCGCCAGGACCGCCGGAATGATGCGGGCCGGATTCCCAGAGCACCGTCTGGCCGTCACGGCTGCGCCGGACGAGCGCGGAGGCGTTGATCATCGAGCCGGGCCAGCCATAGCCGTGCCCCTCCCAATAGGTCAGCGACCACCATCGCCCGAAGTCATCGCCGTCACGGCGCTCCAAGGTATAGAGCGAGTCGGACGTCGGCCAGAGATGCGCGAGGGTGGCACCCTTCAGGGTCGGCCCCGGTTCGCGTTTGCCCATGTTCCAAATCGGCAGACCATTGGGCGCGAGCCCGGTCGGGACCAGCCGATACCAACTGCTGTTTTCGAAGCACCAGGAATTGAGGTCGGTATCAATGATCCCGCCGGTCCGGATGTCCTCCCAGCCCCAGCCGTGCTGCCCGCGATTCCCCCAGATGGTGAACTCCTCGGGCTGCATCTGACCGTCGCCGTTCGCGTCCACGTAGCCGAACGCCATGTAATGCAGCAAGGACTTCGGCGCTCCCTTTTCCTTCATCAGCCGTTCCGCGGCAATGCGCCAAGGATGCCCCTCGGGCGGGGCCACGCTGCCGAGTTTCGGCCCCCGCTGGACGGAACCGGCCGCAGCCACGGGCACCAGCCGCCCGTTCTCGTAATCCGGTTTAAGCACGGTCGCCGAGCCTTGTTCCATGCAGACGTAGCGTTCGCGCTTCCCGTTTTGCACCAGGGTAATGGGCCGCACCAGCGCCCAGAAACCCGCCGGTTTCGGAAATAACTCCGTGTAGAGCGCTTTGCTCAGATTCCATGTGGAGACGACTTTCCAACTGCGCTTGTCGTAGTCCACGTCCATCTCAATGACGTTGCCGAACTGCGAGTTCAGCCAGACGCGCGAGGGCTCCTCCGGGTCCACGCCCACCGAGTGGTAGAACATCTGCCCGCCATACCACTCACGTAGCAATTTCCCGTCCTTGTCGAAATGGGCGATGCGGCGCGGCGCGGCCATCCATTCGGTGACGAGGAAGCCGCCCTGATGATCCGAGGCGACACCTGAAATCCCGGCGAAATTTTCCGGCACATAGCGCCCATCTTTGCGTCCGCCTTTCCGTCCATAGGTCGCCACTTTCTCGAAGTTTTTGTTGAAGCGGACAATCTGGCTGGAATCGCCGGTCTGGGCGATGAGGATGTCGCCATTCGATTTGTCCACCGCCAGGAACGCCGGCTTCTCGAGCCCTCCGACCCGCACCACGGGCGTCTTCGCCTGGCGGCTCATCGTGACCAGGCTGTCGCCGCTGATTGCCACCACCGAGCCATCGCCGAGCAACGCGATGTCCTGCAAATCCCTGACCACTGCCGAATCCACCACCCGGGTCTGCTCGCCGGCGATGGTGAAGCCGTCCCGGCCATAGACCCCGCGCCAGTTGCCCTGCGTGGTCTCGTCGCTTTTGACAAACGCCACGGGGCTGTCAGTCGCCGCCGCCGGGTCGAAGAATACGGCGTTTAGGAATGGGCCGCCTGCCAGACCCTTCACGCCGGTGAGCCGCAGGGTGAAATGGCCCTTCAAGTTCCAGATCAAATACTGGCCGTTGAACACCGACCGGGCTTCGCGGGTGTCGAGCACCTTCCCGTCCGCAGCGTCCAACACCTGTGCGCGGACCGCCCGTTCCTTGCCCGCCGCCGTGAGCGCGGTTGCAAAATACAAGGAGACCTGGTGCGCGGCACCGTCGGTGAGGTTGAGATCGAGATCGAGCGTCTCGCGGCTGGAATACCAACTCCTGCCGCTGCGGTCCGTGCTTCCTTCAATAGGTGACTGCGGATTGGCCTGCCCATCGGCGATTTCAGTGCCGCCCAAGCCGTAGGACTGAACGTTGCCAACCCTGGACAGCCGCGCATAGTCCGGCGTCGTCTCGCCTCCCGGTTTGACCCAAAGCACTTTCGACGCGCCCGCCACGGCGACCACCATCTGCCCGGCGTCGGCGTCCATCCGATTCGCACACGCGGCGATTTCGATGGCGCGGAGGGCCACGCCGAAAGTCTTGTCCTTCGTCTTGTCCCGGTTCTTGTCGGTCGGTTTGTCCTTCGGCGAAATGTAAAACTCGATTTCGAGTGGCTTGGTGATTTCGCTGACGGTGAAGGAGACGATATTATTGGCCTTGGGGGAGGCGTCCCGCTTCCATGTCGTCTTCCATTTCCCCTGCGCATTGATCTGAACCGATTCATAGTCTTGCGGCGAGACCTCATCCCCGCCCATGTCCGATTCATAGTCTTGCGGCGAGACCTCATCCCCGCCCATGTGCAGCCGCACCGCATAGGATGTCCCTGGCATGACGGCATAAGTGGGCAGATTGACGACGAAGACCGGCTTCGTGTCGGCCGGGAGGCCGGACATCCGATGGCCTCCGCGCTCAAGCGGCGAAACAGCTTCGCGGGTGAAGGCGGTTACACCCGTGGCGTCCTTCCATCCATAGCCGCGCTCCGGCGTGTAGGCTGCCGCCGGGAACACCGTGAATCCCGTCGGCACCGCCGCCTCATCGCCGCGCAACGCCAGCGACAGGACCGGCAGGCGATGGACCATCTTCTCTTTGAGATCGTGTCCATCCGCCGCAGACGCCGCGCGGGTGGAGCCGTCGCCCGCATACTGTCCCCACAGCTTGTCGCCGACCACCGCCATGTCGAATGCGGAGTCCCAGCCACTCAGGCCCTCGCTCGACCACACGAATGTCCCGTCGAGCTTCGAGCAGGCGATGCCCATGGCGGTCTCCGAACCGGCACCCGCCATATACATGCGGTCGCCGGACACAATCGCCGCCGACGGCCCACCATGCACGCCGGGCCAGTGGTTGATCCCGACACTGGTGCCCAGCGTCATCAAATACTCGGCCTCCAGGCCCTGCGTTTCGAGCAGCTTCCAGGTGTAATCGCCCACGGGCGCTGGCTGCCCATTCCGGTCGAGTCCGTCCCACGCCGCCGCGTGCTTGCCAGCCGGCTGCGCCACAGCGCGCATCACCTCGCGCACCATCCGCCCCTCGGCATCGTAAATGGCTAGCGACACATTGCCCGCCTTCTTCAAGTCGTAGTTAATGGTCTGGTCCGCTGGCCCGCCCGCTAGGGCGGTCGCAGCCAGCAGCAGGCCGACGAGGGTGAGAAGATGTTTCGTAATTTTTTTCATGGCGTCGTTGGGTGGGATGGGAAGTTTTGCGTGGAGGTTGAAAGCGTGAGGGCAGGCTTTTCAGTCATCACTCGAAGGTGGCCAGGCAGCCGCGCTCCTTCATCGCGAACGTGCCGTAGGTGGCGGGATAGACGAGCAGCTTCTGGACATCGGAACCGGGCACGTCGTTGTCATCCAGCATGAAGCCAATCCACATGGTGTCGCCGCTCTTGCCGGTGGGGCCGGCTTTGGGATCGTCCGCGAAGGCTGCTTCCATTGGCAACTTGAACTCGGTGACGATGACCTTGCTCTGCGCCAGATCCACGCCGTAGATGGACTCGATGAGTTTGCGCTCCTCAACGTCTGCGGCGTTGTCCAGCACCCGGATCGACCGCGGCACTTCCGCCGCCGTGTAAACCTTGTTGAATTTCGTAACGAAGAACCGGTCGCGAAACACGGTGTCACCGTGCTCCTGTGTCCGGGTCACATTGAATTTGAACCCGTGCAGGTAGCTGTTGATGCAGAACTCGACGGAATCCTGGAGGTAGTGCTTGGCGAGTGGCTGGTGCATGGTGACCAAGTCGTCGAACTTGATGACCTGGACGTAGAGGTTCCCGTTCTCATGCGCCAGGCGCACCACGCCGCTGATGTCCGCGGGGCCGCTGACGCTGCCGCCCGCCGTCTCTGGCGTGATGAGGATCTTAGGCTGGATGCCGGCCGTCCGCCATTTCTTCAGGTCACCGTCCATGACCAGGGGTGCCGCGAGTTTCTTGATGGTGACTTCAAAGGTCGGCGGCTCGACTCTGGCCGGAACAGGCTGCGCCGGGAGAGCCGCCAGCGCCCTGGCTGCCGTGTCGTCCACTTTCACCGAGATGCGCCTGGTCTGGATGGTGTCCGCTCCTTCGAGTTTGAAGTAATGGAAGGCCGTCAGCACATAGTTCCCGAGCAGGGCGTAAACCTCGTTGTCGTTGCCTTTGAAGAGCCGGTATTGTCTCGGATGGTCGTTCCACATTCCGCTCCAGCGCATCTCCTGGGGGATGCCGGAGATACCCAGTCCGAGGCCGTCTTTGTTAATGAGATGCCAGTCCATGTCGGTGAAGTCCTGGGTTATCAGGATGTCGTTGACGATCTGCACGCCGTGGACGCCGCCAGTAATGGGCAACGGGTGGAACCAGCGGAACGTGCCATCCGGCCCAGCCGCTGCCATGTCGGAACCGGCCACATGCCCGAGGCCAGTGCCGCCACCGCTCTTGGTGTTCGCGGTGAAGGCCACTGTGCCATCGCTGAACCTATTGAACTCACCGACTGCTTTGTTGATGACCTCCGGCGACTTGAAGTCAAAGGGCGAGACGAAGGCGTTGGTGCCGGCGGGATCCATCTTACACTCCAGCGTTTTTATCCCCTCCCAGTCGTAGGCGGGAATCCCCTGCGCATCCAGGCCGATGTAGCTCAGGCGCTGGCCGAAACCCGCCGAGCGGCCGTAGTTCCCGCCGGCGAAGAACAGATCGTGCGTTTCGGCATCCATATAGGAGTAGCCGGGAAATTGAACCTTTAGGACACTGCCGTCTTTCGCCGTGACCGGAACGGCGGGAGCGTCATTCGAGTCAATGATCCCGTCGTTATTCGTGTCTGTCTGGCGGACAAAGGCTCCCTTCTGCGCCTTGTCGGAATACCAGATGGCGATGGTGCGCCCCTGGTAGTCCTTGTTCAATTCCAGCAGGATAAGCTTGGCGGGATCGCGTCCGCTTAGGAACAGGCCGAAGTTGCGGCCCTTGTCGGTGAAGAAGTCCACCGCCGCGCGGAACGACTGCAAGCCAGGCTGGGGATACGACCAGCGACCGTCCGGTGCCCACGTCCCGTTCTTGCTGTCCATGGTGAATGAGTAAGCGCTCTCGACATTCCACCAGCGCGCCTCGGTGTCCCCAGCGAGCTTGCCCTGAATTAAGTGCTGCCCCCAAATCGAGATGGTTTGTTTCTTTAGTTTGCCGTCGGGGGTGAAGAGCATCGTTCTTGGCCAATCATTCACGAGCACATCGCCCGTGTCACTGAGTGCCACGCCGCAGGCCGCACCAAGTTTGAAGGTGAATTTATCAGCCTTGAATTTGCCGATCGGGTTTTCCCCGGTGCCGAGCGTGCGGGCCTTCACCAATTTCCGGGGCGACTCGATCGTGAAGATTTCAATCTTGCCGACCTCGCGCGAGAGGAGTGCGAGTTGACCGTTAGCCACGGCCAGTTTGTCAATAGTGTGCGGGAAGTCTTGAGTGTGGGCGGTCTTGCCGTCCGGCGAGAGGGCGATCAGGGTCTTATCGTTGCTGATTAGCCAGAGCAGGTTGTTCTTCCGGTCGGCGGCGATTTGGCGGGGTGCCTCGACCGCGAAGCCGTCGGCAAAGGTAGGGTTCGCGGCGGACGCATGAGACACTTTGCCATTGGCCGGATCGGAGATGTAGAGACGCCCGCCGAGCGCAGCGATGCCGTCGGTCTTGCCACTGAAGATCCCGGTGAAGCGCGGAGAAGGCTGTTCGCGCGTGACCGGCAATACACTGCCGTCCGTGATGCCGACCTTCATCAGCGAGAGGTTATAGTTGCCAGTGTCCTTCTCCTTGCCGCTCGTGGTAAGCACATACAGGTGGCCCTCACCATCCTGGCACATGCCAAGCATGTCGCTGTGACCGCTCACCGTCCATCCCGCCTTTTCGTAATCGGCATCGAAGGTCCGAACCTGAAGCACGGACTCGCTCCAGCCACAGCCGAGGATGATTCCACCGTCCGGCGCGAAACCGAGATAGGCCGCACTGTAGGTTGAATGATCCTTCCTGTCGCTCGACCGCCCGTTGTT
>CAMCYN010000056.1 GCA_945883955.1 Akkermansia muciniphila | reverse complement strand
CTTCGTGAGCATTGGCTTCGGATCAAAGGTGTCGATGTGAGAAGGTCCGCCTTCCATCATCAGGAAAATGACGTTCTTGGCCTTCGCATTCGGGAAATGTCCCACTTTCGGTGCAAGTGGGTTTTTCTTGGGTTCCTCGGCGAGCAATGAACTAAAGGCCACACTGCCAAGGCTAGCACCTAGGCTGTAAAGGAAATCGCGGCGCGTCGGGGCGTGTAATGCGCGGGCACCTGCACAGGGAAAGAATGACTTAGTAGACATAAGCAAATTCGTTGGAGTTGAGGAGGGCGAGGCACACATCCGCTAGTGCGCGGGTGTGTCGTGGGACGTCGGACGGCTGCAGATCTGGTACAAACTCGGAGTAAGCATACAGCTTCTCGTTGAAGGAAAACCTTTCACCCGTGTTCTCCTCAATGGCATCGCGCCGGACCTCGAGCGGTGGCTTTTGCGCCGCTGGGGTTTCGTTACCCAGAAGCGCTTCGATGTCCCGCCAATGCGCCATGCAGGCAGTCTGCTCTTCGCTGCTGGGAGGCCTAGAGAAGGCCAGCACGAAGATTCGCGTCAGCGCTTGTTCATCGCTTTGAGTTTCCTTCATTGCCCGATTTGCGAGGGCAAGCGCTCGCGATTGGGTACTCTGACCGTTGAACAGGCTGAACACCTGCGGGGTTACCGTCGATGCCTCGCGACGTTCGCAGGAAAAATCCGGGGCGGGTGCGTTGAACACCTCCTGCAACGGATCGGGAAGCCCGCGAATCTTTAGCGCGTAGAGCGAACGACGATGCCGTTGCTGGGGCAGCGGATTGGGAGTCCAAGCACTGGCGAAAGTTCCCATGACCTGACGTGGCTGCATGGCCGCTTCGAGATTGATCTCGGGCCGATTTGGGATGCCGCCAAGTCTGGGATTAAGTTCGCCCGTTTCGGTGAGCATGGCGTCGCGCAACTCCTCGGCAGTCAGACGGCGAGGCTTGAAGACGGCGTAACTCACGCCGAGCGGATCTTTGTCCGCAAGCGTCTTCAATTCGGGATGTTTGGCACTGCGACGGTAAGCCTCTGAGTTCATGATCACCCGATGCAGGGATTTGAAGCTCCAGTCCTTCTCCACAAACGTGGCGGCGAGCCAGTCGAGGAGTTCGGGGTGTGTGGGTTTCTTGCCGGTGCTGCCGAAGTTATTTGGATTCCCTGCGATAGGCTGGTCGAAATGCCACAGCCATAGTCGATTGACGATCGCACGTGTGGTAAGAGGGTTCTCCGCACTAGTCACCCAATCTGCGAAGGCCTTCCGGCGACCTTCGATTTCATCCGGAATCGGCGTCTTCTGCGCGGCCCCCAACACACTCAGAACACCCGGTTGGACCTTCTTCCCCGAACCAAACGGATCGCCTCCCGTCAGCACGCAAGTCTCCTCCAATTCGCCCGCTGTCATGCGATTCCCGGGCATGCGGAAGGGGGACTGGATGGTCACGACCTGTGGGGTGCGGCCATTGTAAACAGAAAGCGCCACCGGTTCGTAGCGATCGAGTTCCCATTGAAGGCGTTCGAGACCTTTGCGAGCCACGCGCTCGAGGCCAAATTGTTCGGGTGTGAATCCGACCAAACTCGGAGGGAACTCGTCCTCTGATACCTTCTTCTGCCTGAAGGTGTCTCTGGTCCTGGAGAAAAGATCCGCCAAACCGTGTTTGTTACTGCTCGCTTTTGCGCGAACCGCCTCGACCGCTGTGTTCCATTGAGCTGGATCCTTCTTTTTGTCCACGAACCACTGGGTTGCATTGGCTAGTAGCAACTCATCGAGTTTGCTAAGTTCTCCGAAGTGCTCATCGCGTCGCATCTCGAGGAACTTCTTCTCTTCGAAACCGTTGGTATTTTCAACAGGTGAAAACTCGGCGGGACGCTCGGAGATTTGAGTCGTCGCAAAGACGGCTTGGACGGAGTAATAATCGCGTGTTGGGATTGGATCAAACTTGTGATCGTGACACCAAGCGCATTGCAGAGAGTGCGCGAGGAAGGTCTCCCCCACGCTGTTCGTGACATCATCCAGAAAGCGCTGTCTTGCGATTTTTGGAACCTCCATCCCGGTGAGCTCCCATGGGCCCATACGTAAGAAACCGGAGGCGACCACCATCTCCGGGTTACTCGGATCGATTTCATCACCCGCTATCTGTTCCCGAACAAATTGGTCGTACCGTTTATCCGCATTAAAAGAGCGGACGACGTAATCGCGGAAGCGCCAGGCATTCCCGCGTTCGTAGTCATTCGAGAAGCCGGAGGAATCAGCGTAGCGCGTGACATCAAGCCAATGCTGCGCCATGCGTTCGCCGTAGTGCGGCGACTGCAACAGTCTTTCCACAACAGCGGCAAAAGCCTCTGCATCCGGCCGTGGATCCGTTACGAACGCTTGCACCTCTTCCGGCTTGGGGGGTAGTCCGATGAGATCAAAGGTTGCGCGACGGATGAGCGTCACACGGTCTGCCGCCGGCGCCTGGGCAAGCCCCGCTGGCATCTTCGCGGCAATGAAGGCGTCGACGGGGTTCCCTTCGCCAGACCGAGGTGTTGGCTTCTTTACTGGCTGATACGCCCACAAATCCTCGGGTTTATATTTACGATTGGTCCACTCCGGAGAAAGGCCTCCGGCGGTCTTCATTGGGACGCCATCCGTAGCGCCCCACTTAGCCTCGTTTGCCTTCGCAATCGCCTGCACCTTCGCATCATCCAGCCAGGGTGCTCCGCCAGCGATCCAGTCCTTAATCCAACCAATCTGTTCCTCGGTAAGCTTGTCTGCTTCTTTCGGGGGCATCGCCTCCCAGTCGTCATGTTTTCGTGTGACCGCAAGAAACAGGGGGCTGTCTTCGGGCTTACCAGCCACGAATCCGGGCTTATTGCTTTCGCCGCCTTTTAGCGTGGAAGCTAATGTCCTCATGTCGAACTCACCTTTGATTTTCGCCTCGTCTTCGCCATGGCAGGCGAGACACTTCTGGTGGAACAAAGGCACAATGCGGCGGACAAAAAGGTGTTCCACCTGCTCATCTGCAGCCTGAAGTGAAACGGCGGCGGCGAGCGAAAGCAGGAAAGGAGTGGCAGCGGATTTCTTCATGCTGTTCTTTGGGTTCGAAAATTAGAGTTTCACCGGGACGCTGGCGCCGCCTTGTTTGGCGGAAGCATAGACGGCCTCGATGATACGGATGTCACGCAGCCCCATCGCGCCATCGGCCTTAAAAGGAACTTTGCTTGTGATGGCCTTAGCGAACTCATCGAGCAACACGCCAAGCTGCAGCGTGTCTTCGGCGGGGACTTCCTTTTTGTTTACGACGAGACGCTTTGCACTGGGTTTGTTGCCGGCGCTCTGGCCAAAGACGCTGCCTTTGTCGCCGGGGAGGATCTCCACGCTGCCTTTCGGGCCGAGCGTGGTGCATTGATGGAAGCTGTTGCTGTAGCTCGCGCGGCAGAGAGCCTGGAAGCCGTCGTCGAACAGCAGTTCGAAGCTCATCGTTTCCTCCACGCCTTCAGGGAATAGCTCCTTGTGCCGCGTGGCCGGAAAAGCGCGGACGGACACCGGCACTTTGCCGGTGAGGTAACAGGCGGCCTGCACCGAATACACACCAGTATCGAACATCGCACCGCCTCCTGCCATTTTCGGATCCAACAGCCATTTCTTGATGGTCGCGGCTCTCACCGGGTCGGCGAGGCCGGCGGCATAGCCCCAGGAGAACTCATAGTTGCCATTGGAGAGATCGCCCACCGCGCCACCGCGCAGCGCCTCAATGGCCTTCACATGATGCGGCTCCCATTGCAGACGGTAGTTCACGCCGAGATAAATATTTGCGGCCTGCGCCGCGGCGATCATCGCCTCGCACTGCGCGGCGCTCGTCGCCATGGGCTTTTCGCACATGACGTGTTTGCCTGCTTTGGCTGCGGCGATGCTGTGCTCCGCGTGCAGCGAGTTGGGCGTCACCACATGCACGATGGCGATGTCTTTCGCCTCGGCCAGCTTCGCCATGTCGGCATAAGAGAAGATGTTTTTTTCCGGGAAGCCGTACTGCGCCGCCCACTCGCGACCTTTGGCGGCATCGCCAGTAATGGCTCCGGCGAAATACACATTCTTTGCCTGAAGCAACTCGGGTGCGATCGATTGCTTCGAGAACCCGCCCAGGCCGCAGAGCGCGACACCGAGCTTGCCCTCGTTGGCTGTCTGCGCGCGAACAAAGGGGTTCAGACCAACCAAGGCCGGTGTAGCGACAATGGCAGTTTTGAGAAAGGATCGACGAGAGGTGAATTCTGAGAGGTTCATGGTTTTGGAATGGAAATTTGGCTCACGAAACAAGCATTCCCTGCGGTCACCGCGAGAAGGCCGTTGGGCCCAAATGCGATGCTGCTGGGTCTGCCGGGGGTCTGCAGGTGGCCGAGAACTTTGCCGTCCGGCCCGAGGACGCGGATGCCGCTGCGAGTGCAACACCAGAGATGGCCTGCGGGGTCGAATGCGAGGCCATCGAGCCCCTTTTCCGCTACGGTGGCGAAGGTTTCGGGCTCGCCGAGGGTGCCGTCGTTCTTTACCTCGAAGCGAAAGACATTCGGGGTCCCAGAGTCGGTGAGGAAGAGGTATTTCTCGTCAGGAGAGAAAGCGATGCCATTGGGCTTATCGAAACCTTTGGTGACCCGTGTGAGTGTTTTGGTTTTCGGCTCAAACCGAAAGACGAACTGGCCGGACAGCTCCTTCTTGTCCTCAGGACGTTTTCCAAAGAGCCAGTCCGGATCGGTGAACCAGAGTGTACCGTCGCTTTTAATGACAACGTCGTTCGGCCGGTTCAGCTTTTTACCCTCAAAGGTATCTGCGAGGACTTCGACGCGTTCGCCCTTCGCATTCCAGCGCGTGAGTTGCCGCGTCGTTTGTTCCACCACGTAAAAACCGTCCGCGCCATCAGGCCGAAAGCTGGTCGCCTCGGGCGAGTCCTTGCGCCAAATGACGAGGCCAGTAGTGGCTGACCACTTGAGCGCGAGGCCATCGTGATGCGCGGCGTAGTGCAAAGTTTCGCCAATCCATTGAGCACCCTCACAGCCCGCATGACCGGAGCTGATTGCTCGCCAATGGGCGTCCGTGGCGAAAAGGCCGGGCAGATCACAAATCACGGGCGAGTCAGAAAACTCTGCCTGGGCAATCAGGGGAATCGTCCACAAGAAGACGGCGATTCGGGTATTCAGGAGCGGGGTGAGTCTCATGGTCGTTCTGGAGGGGGGTGAATTAGGCGAGCGTCCAGCCACCATCGACCATCAGGACTTCGCCTGTGATGAGGCTGGAGTCTGGGTGGCTCAGGAAGCGAACCGCATGCGCGATGTCGTGAATGCTTCCGACACGGCCAACGGGAATACGGTTCAGCACGGACTGACGGAACTCCGGTTGCTCCAGATGCGGACGGGTACCGGGAGTCATAAGGTAGGTGGGCGCTACAGCGTTGACCGTGATACCCAAAGGAGCCCATTCGAGCGCCATACTCTTCGTAAGCATATTCAGAGCAGCCTTGGAAGAGGAGTAGGCGACGTGGTTCTGGATGGCCACACTTGCGGCCTGCGAACTGATGTTCACGATGCGGCCATATTGACGTGCGCGCATGATACGTGCAGCGGCCTGTGAACAAAGGAACGGTCCCCGCGCGTTTGCAATCATGATGCGATCCCACTGCTCGGCGGTCTCGTCGAATGCTGAACAATTCGCTCCATCGCCTGCGTTGTTGACGAGGATGTCGAGGCGGCCGGACTCGGACTCGATCTGCTGGAAGGCGCGAGTGATGCTGTTCGGATCCGATACATTGACTTGAAGACCACGCGCCGACGGCCCGAACGATTTCAGCGTTTCCTGAAGCGCCTGCACTTGGGTTTCGAGACGGCAGCCGAAATAAACGGTCGCCCCTTCCTCGATAAGTTCGCGTGCAATCCCGAAACCAAGTCCCTCCGGGTCATTGGCTCCGGTGACAAGGGCGACTTGGGCATTCAGTGATTTCGTAGTCATAGTGATGAGCTTTGGATTCCGACCGGGGTTACTGCACTAAGGTTTTCCTTGTTCGAACATCGTCTGAATGTCAGCGGCACTGAGCGCCGATTGGTAGATGGCGAACTCGTCAATGGCACCGTTCAGTGTGCGTATTGGGAAAGGATGACCTTGTGTGGAAACTCCCCAATTCCCGAATTCACAAGAGCCGAACACGATCGGGCGGCCGGGTTGATGCAGTGAAGACACTTCGCGTCCCACTTCTTTACCGTCGAAATATTGCAGGACCGTCCCGGAGACATTGTCATAGGTCACAGCGATATGATGCCAGCGACCAAGACTGTCGGCACTGAAGACGGGCTTACTGAAATACATCTGATTGGTCTTTGCTGTGATGCGTTTTTCGCCCGGTCCTGTGTAGCCGATAGAGAACATGAGACTCCCGTCTTCATAAATCTGCCAGTGCGGCTCACCGGACTCGTAGCCATCCGTGAGCAGGAGCGAGTTGTACTTCTTGTCGACGGAATCCACTTTCACCCAGCAGGCGAAAGTCACAGCGGCATAGGTGCCATCGAGGTTCATCCGGACGCGATCGCCGGGGCGCTTGAACTCGAGGGCTGCCTTTCCGGGCCATCGACCTTGCGCCCAGCGGGCGCCGACCGCGCCGCCGTTGCGGGAGTTCATTGCTGGCTCGGCCACGGTATTCACCATGCGATCCCATTTGTCGTCACCCAGGTGATTGAATGGATAATAGGCGATGAGACGCGGGTCTTTTCTGGCCTCCATAGACCACGTTTTCCATGCCTCAAAACGGGTCTGCTCACGCTGCCGGATCAGTCCTTGTATCTCGCCTATTGGAAGGAAGTCCCGCGGTGAAACGGCACCCTTGGTGGACGACAAAGACATGCCGGCCTTGAGACTGGAGGGAGCTTTATCTTTCGAGTGGGCGATGACCTCACCATCGAAGACATGGACCTCGCTATTCTTCCCGTTCACGTTCAGCGCGAACTCGGTACCGAGATCTTCCAACTTCACATCCGGTGCATGCATCAGGAATCCCTTGGCCGCGGGCGGCACGTGCACACGCACCCGACCACTCATACAGCGGGCTTCCCAGGCCGATATAATCTGAATCTGAGCGGCTCCCTCAATCAGTGCGGTGGCGCCACTGAAGAATTCAATCTGCGCAACGCCTTTGTTTAAAGTGATCGTTCCAGGCGCGATCGTGTCTCCGCTGTGGAGGGTTCCTTGCGAAAACTCAGCGTCCAAGGTTTGGCTAAGCATTGCGGCGCCAATCGAAGTCGCCTCTTTATCGACGTGTTTTTGAGGCCAGATCACGTAAGCCATCAGGATCATTGCCGCTGCGGAAGCGATGAGGGTGGAGTTTCTCCACCAAACCGTCCGGTTCACGATCGACGACGGTTTGAGTCTACTCGTATTTGAGGTGGGCCGCTGGAGCAAATGCGCATGCTGATCGGCAAGTTCAAGGTAAAGGCGGCGCGCGTTACAGTCACCGCGAAGCAGGTCCTCAAGTTCGGCGTGCTGTTCGGGTGTGATTTCGCCCTCGAGCTTGGCGTGAATGAGTAACTCCAGATTCATACAAGCCCTTCCGATTGGAGTTGCTGAGACACACAGTCGTGAAGGCGCACACGCAGCAATTCGAGGTTTCGGAAGAGCGTGCGACGGCTGACGGAGAGGCGCTGCATCATTTCCTCCGCGCTCTGGCGCATCGCATAGCGGTTGGTGACGAGCTCCTTATCCTTTGGGTTTAGTTTACCGAGACAGCCTTCGAGAAACTGAAGGCGCTGGTCGAGTTCCGGAGCCATGCGCTCCATATCAAGCGCCAGCATATCGATGATATCCTCGCTAAACATGAGCGGCGCTCGCGAAGATTTCTCGCGATGCTTTTGCACCTGCAAGTAGGCAAAGCGATAAGCCCAAGGTAAAAATGGCCGCGTTGAGTCGTACTGGTCGAACTTCCGGCACAGCGCCAAACTGGTCTCCTGCAGAATATCTCGAGCGTCCGCCTCGCAGGTTACGAGGTTGAAGATGTAACGAAACAACGACTCTTGGTGCTGTGTGAGCAGAAGGACAATCTCTTCGGTGCGTTGGGAGGATGCGGGGTCCATGATTGTGTTTCATAAGGATTCCCGTCCAGGACGCCAAGAGTGCCAAAGTTTTTTAAGAATATTCCGAATCCCCGCGTTCGAACGGAGCTTAGGAGCGTTTTTTGAGAGATGCTGAAGTGTCGCACTCCGAGAACCGATTCTCGCAGTAAAGCACTTAGGTGCACAGCTGGAGTTCAAAACGAGCGAAACACGGGAGATTCAAACGGGGCATTCCATTTTCCTTACCCGTAAGGAGCGGGTGCCTTCGGGTTCCATCCGCATCGTCGCCTCGAAGAACTCGGCATCCAGAACTACGTTGTGGCACCCCAGCACCGGGATAGAAGGCTACAACGCGTTCGGCGGCGGCGCCATGACTCATGTCAGTGCGAGTTTGAAAGGAAGAATGCGTTTCATTGTTCGGTTCCTTTGCGTGGAAGACCATTCATCCCCTCTCGCGCTTAATCGGATCAGCGAGGCCATCAGGAGGTCGCCCGTCATCTCGATGGCATCATAGAAAATGAATGCGAGCGCCCGCCGTGGTGCGCACCATTTCACCCTGCCCGATGCATAAATCTTTTTCCGCACATTAATGGGAAATTCATACGCCGTCGTACGCCACTTTCCAGCAAACACCACCCTCCTGGGGCAACCACAAGGAACGTCCCCGATCCATTAACCGTCAAACCAGAGAACCCGTTTCAGTCCACAGGCGCCCTCATTGGCCCTCAAATCACTATCCGCAGCCCGTACGCTGGGCGAATCCATACGCTCTGGAACGAAATGCGCGATGTCGTGATCGAACTTTTCCCAACGCCTCCCCCTGCTCCGCTTTCGCGCGAGGAGTACGTCAAACAGGCCTCAGAAATTTATACCCACGATGCGTACCACTCCCTGTCCATCGAAGGCTACGTGGTCACAGAAGATCTGATTAACCGGATTAGAAACGGATCATTCGTCGAGGGCAGTCCCTAAGCCGCGCAACAAAAAGACGCGATAGCCGCAAAAGGCGACTCGCTCGCTCACTCGGGCGTCTTACGGAGCATTACCCGCATCTTTCAGGGAGAAGCCCCAGGTCGAGTGATCGATCGGGATCTGCAAAGTTGGTATGCACAACTACATCAACCCTATGTCGATGCAGGCATTTTGCCTCCTTACGCCCTAGCGGGATATCGCGAACGCTCGGTGTTTATTCGGAATTCGATGCACGTCCCTCCCCCGAAAGATGGGGTCCCCAATGCAATAGAGGCGTTTTTCGAGGTTCTGATTCAGGAACCACATCCAGCGGTTCGCGCAATTCTCGGCCACTTCACTTTTGTTTTTATACATCCTTACCCCGACGGGAACGGGCGAATCGGGCGGTTCTTGATGAACGCGATGCTAGCTTCCGGTGGATACCCTTGGACGATTCTCCACGTGGGGCGGCGAACCGAATACATGACGGCTTTGGAGGAGGCTTCGACCCGTGGAAACATCGCCCCATTCACTCAATTTGTCGCCCGTGAGATGGCCGTCAATTGGTGCAAAACCAATATCTTATGGCGGTCGAAAATATCGATTGATGCCAAAACATGTTACCAAAAATGCCACTTTTAACACAACCCGTAGATAATGATGAAACGGCAAAGACTTAGGATCTGGCGCCGCAAGGCATAGGGGTTCAAGTCCCCTCCCCGGCACTTCCCTCTGAACACCCTCCGAGGAAACGGTTTAGCCCAACAGTTTTTGCGGCCTGCTCCACCCTTCAGTGGAAGCCTTTTGAGCGCCACATCCATCCGGCACCCCCGCGTGCAATTGCCTTTGTCCGGCGACTCTCTCACAATTTTCGACATGGTTAGAAAATTACTGATGGGCGCCGGCGTGCTGCTTTTGCTGCTGAATGCCGGCGTGTATTTTTGTCCTGCCCCGGACGCGGACCAGCTCGTTCGAACCGCTTCCGTGATACTGGGTCTAGGCGTGGTCCTCCTTGCCTCCAAAATCTCGGACCACGCATTGGCGCCAATTCCGGCAGCAATTCCCACCACCCCTCCGCCACCACCAACACCACTGGTCGAGCCCGCCCCTCCGCAACATCCTCCCGCCCGGGCAGAGGCTGAAGTCGTGGCCTTTCTAGCGCTCCTCCAGGAGCAGGGGCGGCTAGTGGATTTCGTACGCGAAGATGTCTCGTCGGCAAGCGACCAACAACTGGGCACAGCCGCACGCGTCGTCCATGCGGGTTGCCGCAAGGTGCTGGAGGAATATTTTGAAATCGATCCGCTCCATACGGCAAATGAGGGCGACACGGTTGTCCTCGAAACTGGATACGATACCGCCGCTCACAGACTGCTGGGAGCGGTTCCCGAGAAACCTCCTTACACCGGGAAATTGCTCCACCCCGGTTGGGTGACCCGTTCGGTGAAACTGCCACGCGTCACGGGCACCACCGCTCAGCGCCCCTGGCCGGTACTGGCTCCAGCCGAGGTCAACCTCGGCGGAAAGTGATCCGGGATCCGAATCCTTAAACAACCAATCCGGAAGGTACTCATTATGGCTGAATATTTTGGAATCGATCTCGGCACTAGCAATTGTGCCTTTGCAAAAGTCGGCGAAGACGGTCTGCCGGATATTGTTCCCCTCACCCAAGTCATCACGCCCAACGGCATCGGAGAGAAATCGCTGCTTCCTTCCGCCATCTACATCCCGGCGGAAGGTGAATTTCCCGAGGGCGCCCCCCACTTACCTTGGGAAAAACAGGCCCACAACTGGTTTATTGGGACCTTCGCCCGTGAGCGTGGCGCTCTTCAACCCGACCGACTCATCGCTTCGGCGAAAAGCTGGTTGTGCAATCCGCACGCCGACAGACGCAGCCCCATCCTTCCATGGGGAAGCGAGAACGTGGCCGCAAAGTGGTCGCCACTCGAAGTCTCGCACCAACTACTCCGGCATCTGCTCGAATCCGTCCAGACCTCCGCCCCCACCTCAAGCCTCGATCCGGCACATGTCGTGATCACCGTGCCGGCGTCCTTTGATGAAGCCGCTCGTGGACTCACGCTCGAAGCCGCGAAACTCGCAGGGTTGGGCGAGGTGACGTTGCTGGAGGAACCCCAGGCCGCATTTTATGCCTGGCTGGAGAGCCATGGCCAAGACTGGAGAAAACAAGTCAGCGATGGAGATTTGATTCTCGTCTGCGATGTCGGCGGCGGGACCGCGGACTTTAGCTTAATCTCAGTGACCAGTCAAAACGGGGACCTCTCGCTCGAACGTGTCGCTGTCGGCGAACACCTCCTTCTCGGTGGAGACAACATGGATCTCGCTCTGGCTCACACGATTTCCGAAAAGCTGACCGCAGCGGGAACCGCGCTGGACGAGTGGCAATTCCTTTCTCTTATTCAATCCGTCCGCGCGGGTAAGGAATCGCTCCTCTCCAATTCGAACCTCCTTGAAGTCTCCCTCGCGATCCCCTCGAGGAGCCGCAAATTGCTCGCCGGCACGGTGAGTGCCACGCTCACGAGAGCGGAGGTCAACGAGATAGTCGTGGACGGATTCTTCCCAATCGTCGCACAGGACGAGATGCCTCTTTCACGCAGACCGGGAGGACTTCGTGAGGCGGGTCTCCCCTATGCAGCGGATGCGGCAATTTCGAAACATCTGGCCCGATTTTTGGCCCGAGCTCAGGCGAGCAGGGATCTCGCGCCGAATGGACCAGGAGGCATTCTGACCCCGAACGCCGTCCTTTTTAATGGCGGAATCTTCAATGCACTGCCCCTCAAAGAACGTGTACTTGAAGTTTTGAGTCTCTGGTCGGGCAAACCCGCAAGAGAACTTGAGGGCGCCCAACCGGATCACGCCGTTGCTATCGGAGCCGCCGTTTACGCCCGATTGCGGCGCACCGGAAAGGGCCTGCGTATCAAGTCCGGCACTGCGAGGTCCTATTACATCGGGATGGAATCCAGCGGGATGGCCGTGCCTGGCCGACGTCCTGCAATCAAAGCCCTCTGCATTGCGCCTCAAGGAATGGAGGAAGGCACGCAGCATGAAATTACGGGCCAGGAATTTTTCCTCTATACGGGCGAGGTCTCGGAGTTTCGCTTTTTCCACTCCGATATCCGTGCTGGCGACAAGGCTGGCGATGTTTTGCCAGACGCCTCCGTACTCGAGGAGTCCGCGAAACTCGAAGGTGCCATTCCTCCTCCGGCGGGCCATTCCCCAGGTGAGGAAATCCCGGTTCGTATTGAGAGCCGGGTGAGCGAGCTGGGTAACCTGGAGATCTACTTTGGGCATCCGCCTACCGGTGAGCGGTGGAAACTCGAGTTCAACGTGCGGATGCAATAGCGCTCCGATGGCCTCTTACCGCATCGGCATTGATCTGGGCACGACGAACTGCGCCCTCGCCTCTATCCCGGTCTCGGATGCCAGCGGACGGTCAACCGTACTCGCGATTCCACAGCAGGAGACCGCGCACTCCTGGGCAGCACACACCACCCTGCCCTCGTTTTTGCTTTTGCCCGCCGACGCGGAGGACAAACGGTGGATTGCGGGACAATGGGCACGCGCTCGGGCCGGAGAAACTCCCGGAAGGGTCGTCAGCTCCGCCAAATCATGGATGGTTCACCATGCCGTCGACCGGCGCGCCCAATTCTTACCACTTGGGACAGAGGACATCGCGCCCGAAGATCAACTCAGCCCCGTGCAAGTTTTGTCGTGGTTGCTCCGCACCTTGGCCGAGGCCTGGAATGCAGAACATCCGGGCGCCCCTCTCGGCGAACAGGATTTGGCCATTACCGTACCGGCATCGTTTGATCCCGCCGCCCAGCAACTCACTCTCGAGGCTGCGAAGGAAGCCGGTTTCCCCGAGTCGACCATCCTTCTGGAAGAACCGCAGGCGGCTTTTTATTCCTGGATGGAGAACAACCCGGACGGGTTGAGCGCCCTGTCCATCGAGGGGCGGAAGTCCCACGTTCTGGTCGTGGATATCGGCGGAGGGACGACCGATTTCAGCCTCTTTGCGATCGACCCCGCCCTGAAAGGCGGTCTGCCGGGACTGCACCGGATCGCTGTGAGCGACCATCTTTTACTCGGGGGCGACAATCTCGACCTCGCGCTCGCTCATTTTCTGGAACACCGCCTCGTGCGCGACGGGCAACTGCCGGCGACCACATTCGCCCAACTGGTTTCGCGCTGCCGCGAGATCAAGGAGCAAAGCCTGACATCCGCCCCCGACCCGGCGCAGGTGTGGCCCGTGGCCGTGGCAAAACCGGGCGCATCCCTGTTATCAGGAACCCTGCGCGCCGAGATCACTGCCCCGGAGATTCAAAAACTCCTCCTCGACGGCTTCTTTCCGCGTGTGGGGGCCGGAGAACGCCCGCTCAAAGCCGTTGTCGGGCTCCGCGAAATGGGCCTCCCTTATACAAAAGAAGCAGCAATCACCCGTCACCTTGCCGATTTTCTGCGCGGTCGCGACCCGGTGGACTATTTGCTTTTTAATGGCGGCCTCACGCGGGCTCCGGCCATTCGAGAGATCATCCTGGAAGGAGTCACCCGCTGGCAGGAGGGACACGCGCCGGTTGTTTTAGATAACCCGCAACCGGATCTCGCCGTGGCTTGCGGAGCGGCGCGATACCTTCATCTCAGGGCTTGTGGCGACCGTTCGCAGATAGAATCAGGAGCCTCCCATTCCTATTACATCGCTACAGGTGGAGAGAATTTGCTTTGTGTTCTGCCACAAGGGGCTGAACCGGAGTCGCCCCAAATCGCATCTCAAAAGGGGCTCAAGGCCCTTGTTGGCAAGTCAGCCACATTTGCGCTTCTACGCCATAACCGCCGCGAGCAGGACAAAGTCGGCACACTGATTCCCAAAGCCGAGCTGGGGTTCACCGAATTGCCCTCTATCGAAACCGTTCTCAATCCACCGCAGGGAGCCCGAATTCCCAAAGATCCAAACGTAAGAGTCAAGTTACGAACGACCTTACGCTCCACGGGCCTCCTGCGAGTGGAACTCCTTTGCGACGATCCCGGCACGTCTTGGGAACACGCATGGCCATTGGAGTTTTCGCTTCGCGGAAATTTCGCCTCGCCGCAAACCGCTCCGAAACAGAGTCCGACGGCGCTCTCCGGAGCCGTCAAACAAACGGCGGCAGTGATGGCCGCGTTTCTCGATGGATCTCAAAAAAACAATCAGAAGCGCACCGCCAACGCTGTCTTGTCCGCTGCTGAAAAGGCCCTCGGAACCCCAAAATTCGAGTGGCACGCCGGGATTGTGCGCACGCTTTTTGACTCCTGGATGACGCTCGCTCCGATGCGTTTCGCTTCGAGCGATTGCGAGGAAACCTGGCTGCAGGTTGCCGGCTATCTTCTCCGTCCCGGATGCGGCATGGCGGGAGATCCGGAGCGGGTGGCCGCCTTGGCGAAGATCCTCACAGAAACGCCCAAACCAGTATCGGCAGCGGTCAAAATCCAGCGCTGGATTTGCGCGCGACGAATTGCCGCCGGACTCAACACCGAACAAGCGACGGCCATCTGGACTGTGGCAGCAAAGGAATGGCGCGAAGGTGGCGCGCCCTCGGCGGAGATCGCTCTTCTGGCGGGCTCACTGGAGTCTCTGCCTGTGGATGTCCGCACTGAGCTTGCCCGACGCCTCGTGAAATCCATCGCCTCCAATCCTCAAAATGCGGCTTTCTGGAAAGCACTCGGCCGCCTCCTATCCCGGGTGCTTTTTCATGCCGGGGCTGAACAGATTCTCCCTCCTGGAATTGTCGTCGAGGTTTGGGAGGCGTTAGGAAACGCAGAGGTGAGCGAGGCGATTCGCCCAGAGGCGGCCGCCGCCTGGCTCCGTGCGGCGAGGTTGACGGGGCTGCGGCCAATCGACGTCCCCAAAAGCTGTCGTAACGAAATCGGGGCGCGGCTTCTCGACTGGGACATCAACAGGGTTCGCTGCCATGTGTTGTACGAGGTCGTGGCGATCGCGACTGCCGACCAAACAGGGTTACTGGGTGAAAGCCCACCCCCGGGATTGAGTCTCGATGTTGCGTAAAGGGTCACCGTTCAGGCACTCAGTCAAAGTGAGAAACTGATAGGCACTTCCTTTTTGCGTATGTACGGGGGGGAAGGCTGCATTGCCGCGGCGCGTTAAGTTTTTCAGCGGAGCGATCTGGACTTTGCTGAGTTCGGCGTTTTCCAGGCGACCCGCGCTCGAGCATTTCTTGAGGAAAGGATGAAGGAAGAAGGACGAATTATGAAGCTTGAGAGTGGGAGCTTGGCTGCGGTTCTGGGGCGTGGTATGGTCTCGACATGAGTACGATCACGGTGCCATTGCCGGATGAGGACCTCGTTTTTCTCCGAAGCTTTTCGGCGGCGCAGGGGATTTCGGCGGAGGCGTTCCTTGCGCGGCAGGCGCGCAACCTGCGCGAGCACTTGCAACGGCCGCTGTCACCCGAAGTACTTAGGGCCACCGCAATCATCGCGCCGGGAGTTGACGGGGAGGAAGCCTACCGCGAGCATCTCGCGAAGAAACACGGGTGAAGATCACGGTGGACATCAACGTGCTGCTGGATGTTTTCCAGAAGCGCGAACCGCATTACGCGGCGTCCGCACAGGTGGTCAGTATGGTCACTGCGGGGACACTGACCGGCGTTTGCCCGGCACACGGACTGACGACCCTCTATTACCTGGTGCGCAAACACGCCTCCAAGCCAAACGCTGAAGACGCGATGGATCAGGTGCTCCGCCATTTTCAAATCGGAAATCTCGAAACGGCGGACTGGAGGGACGCGAGGGATCTCCCATTGGCGGACTTCGAGGACGCGGTGGTGGCGACCGTGGCCAAGGTGACCGCATCGGCTTTCGTCATCACGCGAAATGTGAACGACTTCGCCGGTTCGCCCGTGCCCGCGATTGCGCCTGAGGATTTTCTGAGCCGACTAGCAGCGGTACGGTAAGGTTCCGCCTCTTCATTGAAGCGCTGGAGATCTGTCATCGATCCCGCGTTCCCGAAGACACCCGCTCCGGCAAAGCCGATTGGGTAATCGGGACCGTCGCTGCCCGCCGGGGCGACAGGGCCGCCGCCAAACAGCACCTCGAAGAAGCGTGCGCTTGCTGCTCAAAGGGCACGGCGAGCAGCATCCTTGGGTCGTGGCGATGAAGCAGGAAATCGAGGGATTGAAGTGGTATCCGCGGCGGCCGCGTCCCTCGGACTGCCAGCGCGGGCTCTGGCAGTTGACGGTGCAGGCCGCCAGCGCACCCGCCGTATCAATCGCGAGACCCGTTCGGGCGATTTGCGGACTGCTCTTGAACTGAAGTCGTTGACTGCCCATAGCAGTAGATCGCTTCTCCGGCCCGTCCATGCCCACCTCACCCACGGCCCATCAATAGGGGATGGCGGGGGTAAAGCATCGTTTGGCAATCGGTTCCACACCTTTTTCGACAAGGCCAACCCCCTCCTGATCAGAGCTGCTTGAGCTTGTCCCGGTACCAAAGCGCCGTGGCGTTTCCGGGCTCGCGGGCGAGCCAGGCATCCACGATGCCCTCGGCGAGGTGGACCCCGAAAATCGGGCCAGAGGTTAAGCTATAGAAAAGCGGCGGCGGGGCGTATCAAAACAACCCAAGGAACCACCGCAAATGAAACTGATAGGCATTTCCTTTTTGCGTATGTATCGGGGGGAAGGCTGCATTGCCGCGGCGCGTTAAGCACTCGTGGTTTCGATTTTTAACGAAATCACGAAGAGCCGAATCAGAAATCTGAAACTCGGTTACCTCACATCGGGGAGTTGAGAGACGAAAACTGTGTCCCCTCTTTGTTGGAGCTATTTGCCAGATGGCCGGGCACCGGTTGCGGGCTGTTTTGTCAGGTCATCTCCTAAATCCGCGCGGATGTTTTCCGCCAGTGCCTTCAGACGCTTGACGACATCGGGATTGTTTTCTGAGACGTCTTTGGTTTCGCCGGGATCCGTAGTGAGGTTGTACAGCGAAGGTTGCACGACAAACGGAATGTATTTTCCGGGCAACCCATCCCGGCCGGGTTCCTGCCCGTTCATAGTCCGCGAAGTATGAGCAAAGAGGAGTTTCCATTCCCCGGAACGGACGGCCTGAAGGTCGTTTCGGTTGTAGTAAAAATAGTAGGCCTCATGTGGGTTTTTGGCCCCTGGCAGATCTGCCAAAATTGGCCAAACATCCAGACCGTCGATTTTGTGTTGAGGCAACTCCGCACCGATGAGACGGGCGAGTGTTGGGAAGATATCGATTGTTACCAGGGGCTCTTTACAAACGGAATTCGCCGGGAGATGCCCCGGCCAGCGCATGATACAAGGTTCGCGATGGCCGCCTTCGAAATTAGTCCCTTTTCCCTCGCGGAAAGGCCCGGCTGAGCCCGCATAATTTCCATAAGAGAGCCATGGCCCATTATCGGAGCTAAAGATCACGAGCGTATTTTCGTCCAGTCCATTCCTCTTCAGCGCGTTCAGCACCTCGCCCACCGACCAGTCGATTTCCATGATGACGTCCCCGTACAGACCCGCTCCGGATTTGCCCTTAAACTTATCGCTGACATGCAGAGGAACATGCGGCGTGTTGGGCGCCAGATAGAAGAAGAACGGTTTATCTTTGTTCTTCTCGATAAACTGCACCGCCTTTTCTGTGTACTGGGTCAGGAGCTGTTCCTGGTCCGCGTGGGTGAGATCCGCTTTAAGGATCCCCTCTCCTTCCAGCAGCGGGATGGGCGGATACGTCCCGGATTTGGCTTCCGGATGCAGCGGCCACATATCGCTGGAGTACGGAAGGCCCAAAAACTCGTCAAACCCGTGGCGTAACGGCAGGAACTGCGGTTTGTCCCCCAAATGCCACTTACCGGCCATTCCAGTCGCATAACCTTTACTCTTAAACATCTGGGCTAGAGTAACCTCCTGGTCACTCAGCCCGGTTTTTGAATTGGGGCCCAGGGCCCCTGGAAGACCAATTCGGTTCGGATAACAACCAGTCAAAAGAGCGGCACGCGAAGCCGAACACACCGGTTGAGCGACATGGAAGTCTGTAAAACGGCGCCCCTCCTGCGCCATTCGATCCAGGTTTGGCGTCGGGTACGCGGTCGCGCCAAAAACACCGACATCGCCGTACCCTTGGTCATCCGTAAAGATGATAACGACGTTGGGCGGTCTACCCGCGTTACTTGGGGAGGTTCCGTGTGCCACGAGCGCAAGCGAGAGCGACGATGCGATGGCGAGGACGAACGGGCGAAGAGACTTGGCTAAAGGAGACATAACAGAAGGAGTGGTTCGCGTACCTATTTGGTCCGATCAAAACCCGTCTGCGGCTTCTCCAATGTCATTTCTTTGATCCAGACATTGCGAAAACGCACATCGTGTCCCTCACACTGGAGCTTTAATCCCCCGGGGACATCCGTGATCCCGCGACCGCCATCGTTGCCTCCGTCGAGGCCGGAGTTTGCACCGCCCCATACCTGGTTGATCTCCTGGTTCGCGTGAATTTTCACTCCGTTAAAGTACATCGTCACAAGTGCCTTGTCGGTACGGACTCCGTCCTTAAACCGCGCCGCCCGGAACAAAATATCGTAGGAATTCCACTGCCTGAGTCCTTTATAAAGAAAATATGGCGAGGGGGTTTCATTGATAACCGCCCCCATTCCGTGGCTTGTGGCGTCACCATCCTGGATCTGAATCTCGTAACGATTCTGGAGATAGACCCCGCTGTTTCCCGCCTCGTTCATCACCAGGAATTCGATATGGAGTCGGAAATCCCGGTACTCCTTTTTAGTAATGATGTCCGCGACCCCGTATTTGCCGAGAGTAACCACGGGGTCATCGCTTTGGAGGACGGTTCCTTTATCTACAGGGTCTTCGACGATCTTCCATTTAATGGGCAAAGACGAACCGAACCGCGGGCCATCCCAGTAGGCCCACTTATCGTCCAAAGTTTCGCGAGTGCCGTCGAAGAGCACCTCCGCACCGGCCAATGGTTTGGCACCAACGCCGACATCAGCGAGGACGTAACCGAGCGGGGTGAACGAAACGACAAATGAAGCGAGTCCGGCGAACCGGCAGAAGAGGGAAGATTTCATAGGGAGAGATGTATTTTAACCCGAACTCCGAAGTTGGAGCTAAAATGGGGTTCAAATAGAGCAGCACATGAGCGGCCCTGGCGGGGCTGGATTCAACTTCGGCGAAGTTGGAATTTTCCACTCCAGGATTCTTTCGATGAGTGGGATGTGCTTTTGGAGCCCACC
>CAMCYN010000055.1 GCA_945883955.1 Akkermansia muciniphila | reverse complement strand
GATGGCAGGCGGGCAGCGGTGGACATGTTTCAATGTCGAGTCGCACTCGGCTCCTGAACCGCTCGTGATCACTGCGGCAATTTCGCCCTGCGCTAGCTCTATTCCGGGACGTAACAAGACGAGGTCTCCGTCCAGAATCCCGTCTCCGATCATGGAGTCGCCTTTAATCCGGAGCAGGAAATCGCCCGGTCTGGCTCGGAGCAGTTCGTCTACCGCGACACTTTCCACCTCAGAATCCCCGCGTGCGATGACTTCTTCGAGCGGCCCGGCCGGGATGGCTCCGAGCAGGGGCAAAATGCGAAGGGAAGACGTCGGGGCGGAAAACCCGCCGACTCGATCGGAGACGGCGGCCAGAAGGCGTCCTTTTTCGGTGGAAACAATCAGGCGCTGGCGACCTTTGGCTCCACCTCCCTGAAGTAGAATGACTCCGAGTCGGGCCATCCGTTGGAGCGTGGGGGCGAGACTACTTTCGGCTTTGAGCGCGAGATCGGCCACGAGGTCGGAGACAAAGTTGGGCAATTGCCTGTGTTCGCGTCGAATAACCGCTTCGAGCACCCGTTTGTGGGTGGGGGAAAGAGTCGAAAGAGGAGGGCGTGCCATTCTGTCATGTAATAACATGATGAAACGAAATGCAATTCTGCGGTGTCTGGAGTTTTTAAAAACAGAGGCCCCCTGGATCCGGCGAGAAGGTGAGGGGCGCGTGGAGCGAGCGATGGGAGGCCGGTTTGTGGTTCCGCTCCGGTGTTTGTGCGCCGGCTTTTCGGCTCCACAAATGCACCTCGAGTGACATGAATTGACCGGTCTGACCGGTCGTGTTATTGTGTGCTTTATGAAATTGATCGCGGCCTATGAGGCCAAATCCCGCTTTTCAGAGCTTCTTCGAGAGGCCGCTGCTGGTGAGGTTTTTATCATTACTCGAAACGGTCAGAAGATGGCTGAGCTTCGTGCCTGCCAATCCGACAAACCTGCAAGGATACGAGGAATGATGAAATCAGACATTCCCCCTATACCCGCTGACTTTAACGCACCTCTGGAAGTTTTCTCTGAGTACCAATGAAAGTGCTTCTCGATACTTGTGCTCTTATTTGGTTTCTGAGGGATGATGCGGAGCTATCTGAAAGAGCTGCTCAATTAATAGAGAATCCGGACACAGATGCTTTCATTAGCGTTGTTAGTATTTGGGAAATCGCGATCAAAGCATCTATGGGAAAGCTGGTGGCCCCAGTTGGTTTTCAGTCTTCATTAGAAGGCAAATTAAAAGCCTCCGGCTTCAATATACTCCCGGTAGAATTTCACCACGCTTCTGGGGTCTATTCACTCCCCTCCGTCCATAGCGATCCATTCGACAGATTGTTGATATCACAGTGTAAGGTTGAAAAGCTCACTGCGATTACCAATGACCCTCATTGGATTGATCCGCGTTACGCTATCTCCGTCTTTTGGTAAATACTCTCCGCGTCCTCGGTGTGTCGCTGAATGCTGGTGTGGCTCATAAAGCTCCACGCATTCCAGAGGCGGACAGCTATCCTTTTCCAACAATTGCGTACTGAATATTAGCGGGACAGGAGTTCGGAACGAATCCAGAATGGATCCTAGCGAAGATCTAGAACCGCATATACCTGCACTACTGTTTCCGTCACGTCGTAATATATTCCAAAAGGAAATCTATTGGATGGCATTCGGTAAAATTCAAAGTCCTTTTTATGAATACCGTGAAATAAACGTAGGCTTTCAATATCAGAAAGCAAAGAGTCTACAAAATAGTCCCAATTCCCATTTCATGAGAATCATAGAAGCTCTTTCCAAGCTCCAGATCTTCAGCCGCATCAGATAGAATAAAAACCGGCTTCAAGAAGCCGACGGTTGAAGCCGAGCCCGCAGTTCAGAGATACTTAAAAAGACACCTTCCCCAGCTTCCACCTTTGCCCGTCTAGCACGAAGCACCTCGCCATGCCACTCGCACGAATCAACGGCGTCATCCGAACGCAACGAACCCCAAAGGATCTCAATGATTTGTAACCGCTCACTCACACTCATTTGCTTGATGTCGGAGATGGCAATCATGCACCAAATCTACCAAACCATCAGATAACTCACAAGAACTCCGGTCCAAAAAGGCAACTCTTCAGGACTCTAAAGAACACTGCATTCCAGCTGTCGCTCAGTTTGGGCGTTCGGTCAGCCTTGATCTTCGCTGTCTTCGAAATGATGTGGTTGAAGCGGTTCGCTGACCACATATTCTTCATTGAGCCATTTGGAGAGATCGACCATTTGGCAGCGGGTGGAGCAGAAGGTCCCGATAGGCGGCGTTGAATATTCTGTGGGTTTATTGCAAATCGGACAATGGATAGGTTCTTTGTTGGTTGTTATTTTGTTATCCATAAGGGGTGGTTAATTGTGATCTTGGGCTCTATTTAAATTCAAGGGAGACCCTGCGATATAAGAACTCCGCGATCTTTCCGATCTATGGGCTCCTTGTTTCACTAGGCGCTCTTTGAGTTGTAAAATAATACGGGTTAATCCGGGGCGGCAGGCCGCGTAAACGCTCCGAAGCTTCCGGATCACCGGCGCTTCACGCTCCAAACCCGATGCGGGGACGCCGGATTTCCTGCACCTCTTTGCCGGCGAAAACCTCCGCCAGCGAGTAGTCGCTTTCCTCCGGGAGCGTTTGGCCGAGACTCGCTGCCAAACGGCACGCATCCGCATAATCCAGTCTGGGGAAGATGCGATGGCAAAGCAGACGGCCCGGTCTGAGCAGCGCCTGGTCGATCTCGGTCGCACGGCAATTAATCGTACAGATGATCTGGAGTCGGAGAAAATCGGCGAGCATCCCGTCCGAGAGATTGAGGATTGCGCTGACCTGTTCGCTGTTTTCGGGACCGCGGCTCATCAGGGCGGCATCACAATCCTCGAGAATCACCACGAATTTGCGGTCGGAGTGATGCCTGCGTTCCTCGGCCCAAAAACCGATGAACTCGGGGTTGGACAGAACTCCCATGGTGGCTGGCGGAATAAAATAGAAACGATGCGACTCCTTGAGGGTTCCCATGAGGTGTCGCAGATAGGAGGTTTTTCCGGTGCCGGGCGTGCCTTCGAGCAGGGACAGGCCGCGATGATTGGCGCGCACCTTGCCGCTGAAGTCCGTGTGCCAGTCCCGGCTGCCAGTGCCGTAATGCAGCTCGAAGGTCTCGTCGCTCAAGACGGTGTCGGCGCTGAGTGGGACGGTCTCAAAACTGATTTCGCGTCCGGTTTTAATCAGATGAAAGGTGCCGCCGGTGGGAATCGGGGGAGTGCGATAAGAGTCGTTAAACTCGGTCACCAGACGTTCGGCTTCGACCGGAGTCTCGGCAAAGCCGACGATCCGCGTGTCATCGACGTACAGAAAAGAGCGCGGGCCGAACTGAAAGGTGAGGTCGTCCCATTGTTTGGTGCGGGCCTCGCCGGGCAAACGGCGAATAGAGCGGAAAAGAGCCTCGGAGTTTTCCGAAACGGCGCGTTCCAGATCCCAGGAACCCGGCATGCCACATTGATGCAGGCGGTCGCCTCCGAAGGCCACCAGGATGGGGGCGTGCGGTTTATTGTAACTGTGGGAATAAGCGCCGCTCTGGGCCAGATCGCAGACCACGGCAGCCGGGGAGTCGGAGCGTGAGGGGAGAGATGCGGTGGAGGTGTGATCCATGGGAGGGGCTTTGGGGGATTGTGGCATGGGGCATTATGACACAGGTCGCTGGGATTTCATCGGTCAGAACACTTCAGGGAGCCTCTGGATTCCCGAAGGAGGGGGCCGGGGGGTATCCGATTGACTCGGTTCTTCTGGCGGTCGTTTATACGGGCATGATTCACGTTCTTGCCACAATCCAGCTTCAGCCCGGCCAACGCTCCGCTTTTTTGAAGGAATTCCACGCACTGATACCGTTGGTTCATGCCGAACACGGCTGTATCGAATACGGGTCAGCGGTGGATTGTCCCACGAAGATTTCCCTGCAAGCGCCCGTAGAGGCCGATACGGTGGTGGTGATTGAAAAGTGGGTGGACGAGGCAGCGCTGGCAGCCCACTTGGAGGCCCCGCACATGGGGGATTACCGGAAGAAGGTTCAGGGTTTTGTGAAAAGCGTGACCATCCGGATTCTTCAACCGAGCAAATAACCGCTAGATTTCGGCTTGGCGTCGGATCTCGCGGCGGAACCGTTCCGGGGCTTTAAAGAGCGAGTCCATTTCCTGCCATGCTGTGGTCGCCAGAGGGCCGGTTTGTTGTCCCAAGGCACATTGCAGGAAGATGGCTTCGCGCAGGATGAGGGTCAAATCGGCCTTGCGGGAGGAGTCCCATTTGGACTCCTCGAGGCTGTCGCGGTCGGTGGCGTTTTCAAAGTCGATGATCAACAGTTCGAGCGGGGCCGGACAAACGATGAGGTTATGAAGTTCGGCATCCCGGTGCACAAATCTGTTCTCGTGTAGGGTGGTGAACCGGGAGAAAGCCTGTTCCATGAGGTTCCAGAGGCCGGCGGCGGCGGCCAGAGGAAGTTCCCTGGCGAGGGCGACATTGTTTTCTTCCGGGTCGATTCCGAAGGGAGAAATCCGGCTGTAGGGTTTGCCCGGCAGGAAACAGGACCGAAACGTTAGCGGCGACCAGCCGATGGGCGCAGGGAGATTGAGCAGCTCAGCGGCCCGTGTTTGCCGCTGGAATTCCACCTGCGGATCTCCGTGCAGGCTGGCGGGAAAATAAGTTTTTCGGAAATGGAGCGGGTAGGTTTGGGTTAACGGAAAACGTTCCCGGGTTTCGCCGCTGGCAATGACCAGTTCGGCGGACATCAGTGGCATCCCGCCGACTTTACGGTGGGCAAGGGTACGGACCACGTAATCACTGCCCGGCGGTCTTTCGATCAGGTGGTGATATTCCCGCAATAACTTCACCGAATGACGTGGTGAAACGGCAATGAGACCTTCGGAATCCATCGCGATAAAAGAGAGGGTTGGAGTAAGATGGGGCCGGGAGGGTTGTACCTTATTGGAGCCTGAAAACAAAACGCCGCCGTGAAGAAAACTCACGGCGGCGTTTGGGATTCGAATCCGAGTCGCGGGACGCTTACTTGATGAAGAGCATCTCCTGATAAGTGGGCAGCGGCCACACTTCATCGGGGAGCAACGCTTCGAGGGCGTCTACCGTTTTGCGGGTCTTGAGCATGGCGGGGAGGACCTTGAAGGTCCAATCCGTGATCTCACCGGCGGCACTGTGGATTTCCTTCAGGGCCGTAATGTCTCCTTCGAGTTCCACCACCAGAGCGGCGACCTTGGACAGAGTGGCCGTGCTGGTAGCCACTCCGGCGGATTTGAGCTTGGTGACACTGTCGGCCAAGGTGGTGGCGTAGGCGGAAGCGACAGGGAAGATCTTGGTCTGGGCGATTTCGCAGACGAGGTTGGCTTCGACGTTGATCTGCTTGATGTACTGCTCGACAGCAATTTCAAAGCGGCTGTGGAGTTCGGCCTCGGAGAGCACTCCGTAGCGTTCGAACACCTCGACCACTTCATGCGAAGCGTAGGCGGGTAGGGCGTCAGCGGCGGTCTTGAGGTTGGGCAGACCCCGGGTAGCGGCTTCTGCATGCCATTCTTGAGAGTAACCGTTGCCGTTGAAGATGACCTTGCCGTGTTCGTCGACGATTTCCTTCAGAACATTCTGAATGGCGACATTCAGGTCGGGAGCTCCTTCGAGTTTCCCTGCGATGTAATCGAGTGAATCGGTCAGAATGGTGTTGAGGGCGCTCAAAGCCGTTCCGATCGTCTGGTTGGATCCCACTGCGCGGAACTCAAACCGGTTGCCAGTGAAGGCAAACGGGGAAGTGCGGTTGCGGTCACCGGCGTCCTTTGGAAGCTCGGGCAACACATCGACTCCGATGTTGAGCTTGCCGCGCTGACGGGAGTTGGTGGCTCCACCGCCCTTGATCTGGTCGAACACGTCGGCCAGCTGGTCGCCTAGATAAACCGAAATGATGGCGGGTGGCGCTTCGTTGGCTCCGAGACGGTGATCGTTTCCAGCCGTGGCGATTACGGCGCGAAGCAGTTTGGCGTATTTGTCGACAGCGCGGATAACCGCTCCGGCGAATACGAGGAATTGAGCGTTTTCGTGCGGTGTATCGCCCGGATCGAGCAGGTTGCCCTGGGTGGCGTTACCGAGGGACCAGTTGACGTGTTTTCCAGAACCGTTGACGCCTGCAAAAGGTTTCTCGTGAAGGATACAAGCCAGACCGTGTTTGTCGGCGACCTTCTTGAGCACGGTCATTGTGAGCTGCTGATGATCGGCAGCGACGTTGGCCGATTCAAACAGGGGCGCGATTTCGAATTGGCCGGGAGCCACTTCGTTGTGACGGGTCTTGGACGGGATGCCCAGACGGTACAGTTCGCGGTCCACTTCGTACATGAACGCCAGAACGCGCTCCGGAATCGCTCCGAAGTAGTGATCTTCGAACTCCTGTCCCTTGGGAGGCTGGGCTCCGAACAGGGAGCGTCCGGCGGCGAGCAGGTCCGGGCGGCTGTAGAAGAAAGTCTTGTCGATCAGGAAATATTCCTGTTCCGGACCGGCTGTGGCAGAAACATGAGCGATTTCCTTGTGGCCGAAGAGGCTCAGAATGCGCTGGGCCTGTTTGTTCAAGGCCTGCATGGACTTGAGCAGCGGGGTCTTGGTGTCCAGAGCTTCGCCGGTCCAGGATACGAAGGAAGTAGGGATACAGAGAGTGGTGCCGTTGCCGCTTTCCAGAATGTAAGCGGGGCTGGTGATGTCCCAAGCGGTGTATCCGCGCGCTCTGTGGGTGGCACGAATGCCGCCGTTAGGGAAGGACGAGGCATCAGGTTCTCCCTGGATGAGGGTTTTGCCCTTGAACTTGGAGATGGCTTCACCACCGCATTCGCTGCCTTCGTAGAAGGAGTCGTGCTTTTCAGCCGAGGCGCCGGTGAGCGGATAAAATACGTGGGCGTAGTGGGTGGCCCCTTTGCTGACGGCCCAGAGGCGCATGGCGTCGGCTACTTCGTCCGCCACGGCTTCGGAAAGCTTTTGGCCGCTCTTGATTGTGCTCAAAACGGAAGCATAGGTGTCAGGCTTCAGCTTCTCCTTCATCACTGCGAGACTGAAGGTGCTGGATCCGAACACGGTTCTCGGCGATTCCTCGCTGAAGTTAACCGTAGCCCCAGTGGGGGTACGGCCGGCAATCGACGCTATGGCACTAAGACGGCCTGTGAGGGTACTCATTTCGTAGGGTAATCTATGGGTTTGAACACAACTTATGTCGCGTTGCCGCAAAAGCAACCGGTGTGCCAGTCGGCTTTTTTCATCCACCCCAGACCGTGTATCTCCAGTGTAAAACACTGTAGAATTCTTTTCCGGCCACCACTCCTGCTCTCGCCCGCGCTCTGCATGCGGGAAGAGGGGGGTGGTGGTGAAAAGTGATCATCGTGGACCATAATCTGCAGTCTGCTTGACGCTCTCGTCCTTTGCTTGGGCTTTACCGTTTCGCGGGCCGCTTTCCGGCCGCCACGGTCCCTCAATCTAAAATCGCTTTTGGTCCATCCGGAGGTTGCCTTGTTCCCGCGCGGCGCGATTGTCTGGAATTCATGATTGTCGGTATTGATCTCGGAACCACCAACTCCCTCGTCGGAGTCTATGATGCAGGCTTTGTAACGCTCATCGCCGATCCCGAGGGCGTGCTCCTCACCCCCTCGGTGGTTCATTTTCCCGAGGCGGGAGAGCCGCTCGTGGGCCGCGCTGCAGCCCGTTTGCGGACGGTCTTTCCGGAACGAACCGTTTATTCGGCCAAGCGGCTCATGGGCGCTTCGGTGGGCGAGGCCGATGTGGAGGATCTTGCCTACCGGGTGGAAGGATCCAAAGCCGGGGCGGCGCGGGTCCGGGTGGATGGAAAGCTTTACCTTCCGGAGGAAGTTTGCGCGCGGATTCTAGCGAAATTGAAGGCGGATGCCGAACGGGCTCTGGGGGTGGTTGTGGACAAAGCTGTGGTGACGGTTCCGGCGTATTTCAATGATGGGCAGCGCAACGCCACCAAAAGGGCGGGGGAATTGGCGGGCCTTGAAGTGGTCCGGATTTTGAACGAACCCACGGCCGCCGCGCTTGCTTATGGCCTGGATAAGCTGGGGGAACATTGCCGCGTGGCCGTTTTTGACCTCGGCGGGGGGACTTTTGATATTTCCATTCTCGAACTGAATGCCGGGGTGTTTCAGGTGCTGGCCACCAACGGAAATACCCGACTGGGCGGGGACGATATCGATCTGCGTCTGGCGGACTGGATTGCGGAGCGGTTGGGGGTCACTGCGCCCGATATCACTCTAACCGCAAGGCTTCAGGAGCTGGCCCGGGACACTAAACACCGCCTTTCCAGCGAAATGGAGGTGACCCTTGCCGTGCCGTTCCTCAACGACGGGCGTTCGGGACACTGCGTCTGTACACGGGCCGATCTGGAGCGTCTGGCGATGCCACTTTTAGAGAGGACCCGGGCTCATTGTCTGCGTGCACTGGCCGATGCCGGGTTGGTCCAGGCCGATCTTCAGGAGGTTATCGTGGTGGGGGGCAGCACCCGCATGCCTCTGGTTCGGCGGTTTGTGGAAGAGGTGTTTGGACGTTGCCCTAACACGACTCAGAATCCGGATGAGGCTGTGGCCATCGGGGCGACGCTGCAGGCCGCAATCCTTTCCGGGGCGCTTCACAATGTGGTTCTGCTCGATATTATTCCGCTTTCGCTCGGAATCGAAACCTTTGGCGGGCTAATGAATGTGATCATACCGCGGAACACCACCATCCCCTTCAAAGCGGGCGAGATGTTTACCAACGCGCTTGCCGGCCAGCAGTCCATGCTCGTGCGGGTGCTTCAGGGGGAAAGGGAAATGGCGAAGGACAACTGGGAGTTGGGCCGGTTTGAAATTCCATTTGAACCGCTGCCCAAGGGGCAGGCCCGCGTCGGTGTCCAGTTTGAGATCGATGCGGATGGAATTCTGGCGGTGCTGGCCAGGGATACCCGGACCGGCGTGGAGCGTGTTGTGAAACTCACGAGTGCGGTGGATGTCAGTGATGACGCGATTGAAAAGATGCTCGAAGAGTCCCTGGAGCATGCGTTTGAGGATATGAATGCCCGTGTGTTTACCGAAGCGCGGTTGAAAGCCGAGGAGATGCTGCCATCGGTTCGGGTGGCGTTGTCCCGGGTGGGCGCGCAGTTGGAGACAACCGAAGTGGTCGAGATTGAACGGTGTATTGAAGCGGTTGAGAAGGCTGTCGAATCTGGTGCCGCACAGCCGCTGAAACGCGCGACGTTCGCGCTGGACGAGGCTACCCAGCGGTTGGCGACGCTGTTGGTGCAGTCGGCGATGAAGAGCCCGGTCTAAAAATCGGGGTGGCGGGGCGGAATCCCGGAGAGATTCTCCTGTGAAAGTGGGAACGGGTGTGCGGTTTGACCCGACCGGAGGGGGGATGGGTTGCGATGAAGGGATAGATGGGAGTCTAGCTAAAGGCTCCCCCGAACCAATCACGTAACAAGGGAAACACCGGACGGGTCAGGGAGAAATACGGAGGAGCACATGCGAGACATGATTTTTGTTTCACTGGAGGACTGGGACGAAGTCTGGCGTCGAAACCAGTTTCTTTGTGCCGAATGGCTGCAGCGTTTTCCGGGAATGCAGATCCTTTTTGTGGGGCGTTCGCGCGATTACTCCAACTCCTTGCGCACCGGCAATTGGGCTTCCCTGCGGAAGCCTTCCTTCTATCAGGTAAACGAGTTTCCGGGACTGAGTGTGCTCAATCCCCAGAAGTTTCTCCCGAATACCATCTCCCTATGTCGCAAATGGAATGCCCATTCGTTGCTCCAGCAAATCCGCACGGCCGTTGAATCGCTCGGGATGCGGGATCCTCTGCTGTGGATCAACGATCACTGTGCGCGCCACCTCGCCGGTAATCTTGGAGAGCGTGGGGTGGTGTACGATGTGACCGATGACTGGACGAAGATGCCGTCCATCAGCCCGGCTACAAAAAGACAGATTGAGTTTGACGATAATGATTTGTGCCGCAAGGCGGATGTCGTTGTTGTGTGCTCAAAGGCGCTGGAGGCTTCCCGTGCTCCCCGCAGCCGGCGGATTGAACGGGTGCCCAACGGGGTGGATGCCGCCCATTACCGAGGGGTGCTTGAGGAGGGGAAAAATGATCCTTCCGGGTGCTCTCAGCCGGTATTCGGATACCTCGGCACTTTGCACGGAGACCGTCTGGATATCGGACTGGTGCTCACGCTTGCCCGTCAGTTTCCTCAAGGGCGCGTTGTTTTGTGCGGGCCCGATTATTTGAAGGCTGAGGAGCGGATGCGTCTCCGCACGGAGCCAAATGTGGAATTAAAACCTGCGGTGTCCTACCGGGAAGTTCCATCGGTACTTGCGGGCTTTGACGTCTGTGTGGTTCCTCACCATATCAATGCCTTTACTGAGAGTCTTAATCCTATAAAGCTCTGGGAGTATTTGGCTTGTGGAAAGCCGATAGCCAGCACGCCGGTCGCGGGATTTTCCGATTACCCCAATCTGGTGTACCTGGGCAGCGGTCCGGAAGGATTTCCTTCGGCTTGTTTAAAGGCACTGCAGGAGGGGTCACTGCTGAGCGGCCAGCGTATCCGTGAAGCCGAGGCGCATTCCTGGGAGGCCCGGGTGGACCAGCTGACCGAGATATTTCGCCAGGAGGGATGGTTGGGGCGACGTTCTGCCAGGCGTTCCCTGAGCCTGGATACGCCGGCGGATGTCTCCCAGCCTGGGCTCGGCCAGCAGAACCCGATGGGGGAGGTCTGTCATGGATGAGGCCATTGCCGCCATTGTGGTGAGTTTTAATACGCGTGCACTGACCCTACGCTGTCTGGAAACCCTTCTGGCGGCCGGAGACTCTATTGCCGAAATTGTCGTTGTGGATAACGGTTCGGTGGACGGTTCGGTGGAAGCCATGGAGGGGTTGTCGGAGAAAGTTCGGGTGATTCGGGCGGGGCGAAATTTAGGTTTTGGTGCGGCCAATAATCTCGGAATGCGCAGCACGTCCTCTCGTTATGTAGCACTTGTAAATAGTGATGCGTTTGTAGAGCCCGATGCCATGAGGGTGTTGCGGAAGCATCTGCTCAGCCGGCCACAGGTGGGAGTGGTGGGGCCTCTCCTGTTAAATGCAGACGGAAGTCGCCAGGAGTCTTGTTTTCACTTTCCGACTCCGGGGCGCGCCTGGCTGGAGAATTCGGGGCTCTTGTGGCTTGGAAAACGGATTCACCGCGAACCTGTGTTGTCTGCTGGACGTGTCGAATGGGTCAGTGGGGCGTGTTTGATGGTTCGCCGAGAGGTGATTGAGCAGGTGGGCGGCTTTGACGAAGCGTTCTTTTTGTATTCGGAGGAGACCGATTGGCAGCGTCGAATTCGAAATGCGGGTTGGTCTGTGGAGTGGGAGCCGGCGGCAAGGGTGGTTCATCTTGGCGGCGCGAGTGGCGGGATAGCCTCCTTAGTCGTACGTGAGTATTTCTATTCAGGAGTCGACCGATATTTTTTGAAACACCACGGAGTGCCCGGGGTGATGGCGCTGAGGGGTGCAACGTTCTTTGGCGCGTTGCTGCGTGGGATTCTCGGGGTGTTTGGAGGAGGTGTTCTGCGGCCAGGCGGGTATACCCTTTGGCTCTTGAATCGCCAGTTGACACACCGATTTCCGCTCAGCGCGACCAGCAAACAGGACGGGGGCGTTGGGCAAGAGATTTTAAAGGCCGGATAAACAAGCGTTGGAGGAAGGTGGGAGGGTTTTATGGGAGGCGATTGGGGTTGGTTATTACTGGCATTCGGAGGGTGTTATGCGCTGATCTTTTGGGCGCTCTCGATGCGTTTTCCGGCCCTGCCTTTGGCTCTCATTTTTGGGCTGGCCCCATTTCAGAACGATTTGTCCGGATTGGGGGGAGTTCATTTCTCCATTTCCGAGGTGCACTTGCTTCTTTGTGCTCCGCTTATATTTTTTTCAAAAAACCGGATTCGCTGGAACTGGATGGGTGGAGTTCTGGTGGGGGGGCTTGCCCTCACTGTGTTTCTCACGGTGCCCAACTGGCGGGACACTTCTTTGTTGTCCCTGATTCAGATGGGTATCTACTGGGTCGGAGCGGTGGCTGTTTTTGCCAACCTGCCTCGCGAGAGCAGGGATTTCGAACTGGCATGGAAGACACTGATTGTGGTGGGAAGTGTTCTGTCGGTGGCGGCTTTGGTTACGCGATCCAGCTATTTTCTGGGTTTGAGTAAGAACGGGATTGGCGCCTCCCTGGCGTGCACGCTGGTTGTGACTATCGAGCGCTGGATTTGTGCGCCGCGGACAAGTCGCTGGAAATACCTTCCCGTGTTGCTTGTCGTGAGTGCGGCTCTGATTATGGTTTTATCCCGAGGTGCATGGCTGGCAGCCTTGGCGGGGGTTGGTTTTATGCTCGCGTGGCGCGCGCAGTACGCCTTGCTCGCTAAACTGGCCTGCGCGGCTGTGCCAGTAGTGATTGTGGTCTGGATGGGGTTGCCTCAGGAATCCCGCGAATACGTCGTGGGGTTCGATGAGTCCCGGTATAATATTCATGCTCGGACCCTGAACGCGGATTATGCCAGGGAACAGTGGTTGAGCAGCCCTTATGTGGGTGTCGGGGCGGGGCTCCGAAAGGAATATGACGCTACTAACGTGCTCTGGCTAACTCTCGCTGAGACCGGACCCTTGGGGCTTTTGGCCTTCCTGGCAGTGCACGCGAGTCTGTTTTGGGGCGTTTGGTCTCGCAGACGTTTTGCGGATCCCTATTCCGGCGCTTCCTCTGCCTTGGTGTTGTCTGGCGCTCTCGTACTTGGAAAATTTCTGCACGGAATGGTGGACCACTACTGGAGTCGCGGCGCGATCATGATCGCGTGGGCTTCGGTTGGAATGGCGCTTTCCGTGGAAGCCAGGCGTGCGGGAAAAGCAGGCGGATGGTCGAAAAACGATCTGACCTTACGCAGAATACACCGCTGGCCGGGCCGTTCGCGTTCGATTTCGAACTGTGAACATGAACATTCAAAATAGTCTCCAGCAATACTCGCGAATTTCCGGAAATCCCTCGGCTCACTCGAACTCTAAACCCAGCGTGGCTCTGGTGTATTCCGGGTGCCATCCGCGGGGGGGGGTAGAGCGGGTCGTACTGGAATCGGCCAATTATCTACAGCGACAGGGATATCAGAGCACGGTATTGGCCGGTGAGTTTCCCACGATGGCCGAAGTAGAGACCGGCGTTCGGTTTCAGCGGATCGGGGATCGGGGTATGCCTTTTGGGCTGGGATTGCCGATTTTTCAACGTGGAGCCAAACGCGCCGTGGAGGACGGACATTTTGATATCGTGGCAGGCTTTGGCGTACAGGCTCCGCCGGAAAGTGTGCTGTGGGTTCAAAGCGTTCATGCCGCCTGGTGGGAACAAAGCCAACGTCGCCGCCGAGGTTTTCCGAGGCTCCGTCAACAGTGTAATCCGTTTCACCGGGTGGTGCTCGAAATGGAACGCGCTATGTTTGCCAAGAGGCGTTACAGGCGGGTGATCGCGCTCACCGAAGATGTGAAGTTGGATCTCGAGCGGTTTTATGGAGTTCCCGAAGAGCATGTCACCATACTTCCAAACGGCTTTCGGGCCGGGGAATTTCATCTCGGTCTGAGGGAGCAGTTTCGAACCCGCATTCGCCAGAGCCTTAAAATCCCCACGGATGCCTGGGTGGTTTTGTTTGTGGCCAATGAATGGGAGCGCAAAGGGCTGCTTCCGCTTATGGAGGCCATCGGGCGTGGGGTAGAGGGGGATGTGCATCTGTTGGTGGCCGGACGTCTGCCACAACGTATGTTGCTGCAGCAGGCGGTGAAACACGGGCTTGAGAACAGGGTTCATTTCGTAGGCTCGTCCGAATCAGTAAATACGTGGTTTGGGGCCGCCGATGCCTTTGCCCTTCCGACTTCGTACGAGGCATGGGGGATGGTAATCATCGAAGCCTTAGCCTGCGGTTTGCCGGTCTTGACCAGTGCCAGAGCCGGTGCGGCGATCGCCATAAATCCCGGTGCCAATGGTATCTTACTGGAAAACCCCCTGGATGCCTTGGAGGTGATGTGGGGGCTTACAAGGCTCAGACGCGGGGTTCACTTAAGCGGAGCACAGATTGCCAGTACCGCGGCCCCCTACGAGTGGAGCGAGATATTTAGAAAGTATGAAATCATCCTAAAGGGGGCTTTATGAGCCATAACGGCGCAAGCGTTTGTAATGGTAAGGCGGTGGCCGGAGTACCCTGTGCAGATCAAAAGCTACGGGTGCTGCTTTGGACCGATTCGGATCAGTTCGCCGGAACGGAACGCCATAATTGCGAGCTCGAAAATGGTCTTCGCTCCTTGGGGATTCGGGTTCGAATGGCGTGTCCCGTGCCGTCTCCGCTCAGTCGTGCGGTTTCCTCAAACGGGGGCGTAGTGGTTCCGCTCTCCTGCAAGGGAAGGCGGACTTTCCCTGCGCTCTTGCAACTGCGCAGGTGGCTGCGGAGTCAGGAAGTGGAGGTTATTCACGCCCACAATGGACGCACAGCCCTGCTGGGGGCATTGGCGTGCTGGTGGGCGGGGCGGGGAATCCTGGTGGTCAGTCAGCACTTTATTCATCCCGCCAGGAGTCTGCGACGAGGGCTGCGCAAATGGGCTTCCTGTTGTATTCATCGATGGATGTCGGGGCGTGTGGCCCACTGGATTGCGGTTTCGGAGGCCGTGCGCAGGCAGATGCTTTTACGGGGGGACGCACCAGGGGAGCGGGTGAGCGTGGTTCACAACGGGTTGGAGTGCGGGGAAACCGGTCATGATTTGGAGTCTGCAGGGGGTTATCGACGAACCGCTTTGGTTTCGCAGGGGCCGGTTATTGTGTGTGTAGCGAGGCTTGCCCCCGAGAAAGGTCACGAGACCTTGCTGCGGGCATTGGCCATATTGCGGGCGGAAGGCTGTTCGTTTTGTGTCTGGATGGTGGGGGAGGGGGAACTTCGAAGGGGACTGGAGCGGCAGGTGGAGACTCTGGGTTTAGGGGGACAGGTGGTTTTTGCGGGGCATCAAAGCGATCCCGGGATGTGGATTGAGGCGGCTGATTTGTTGGTGCTGGCCAGCCCGGAAGAGCCGTTTGGGTTGGTATTGCTGGAGGCGATGATCCGACGCAAACCGGTGGTTGCAGCCCGTGCCGGTGGGCCTTGTGAGATTGTGGACGATCAGAGGAGTGGACTGCTTTTTTTACCAGGCGATGCCCGCGATCTTGCCATGAAGTTGCGGGTTTTACTCGAGCAGAAAGCCGTCCGGCGCTTGATGGGCGAGGCTGGGTTTGAGCGCTGGCGTGGTTTATTCGGCGCAGAAACGATGAGTGTAAAAACGGTCTCGGTCTATCACGCAGCCCTCCAACGCCGAGGGACATCCTCCGGGGTCACTTCGGTCTGAAAGTCGGAATGGGCCGAATGTTTTTTCACGCGTTTTAAACTTTGCTCCGTAGCTAGGAAGAGGAGGGGTGATGGAAATGCTTCAACATTACTTATCAGAATATGTTGGCGGTGAGCGGGCTATGGGATGTGCGGTGACACGCGTGGAGAATCCGGGTGGGCTGGGCCATCTCCACCACCCACACAAGGCCCGCGCGTGGCTGTTTCTGCTGTGGGGGCTGTTTGTATGCGGAGTGGGGCCGGTGTCTACGATGGTGGCGCAGAGTCCTGCGGCCGGGGTGCTGCGAATGGAACGAATTCTGAGCGAAGGAATCGGGCGGATTTGGCGGCCGCATCCCAGCCGATTATGGGTAGGGGCTTTGGAGGCTTGGTGTGGTGTGGAGGTAAAAGAAAAGGAGGGGCAATCCCCCAGAAAGTATGTTGTGGAAACCGGCATGCTGTGCCGGTTTCCGGGGCTCAGGTATGAAAGGCTTCCGACGTTGACGCAGATGCGGCGCTATTTTGAAGAGGCTTTGGGAGAGCGGGCTGTTCCGGAGGGGAGAAATGTTTTTGGGTTCGAGCGACGCCAGGTTTTCGAGTGGGGGGGGTCGTGTAGGAGTGCTCGGCTCAGTGAGGAGGACGGTTGGGTGCGGGTTCAGTGGTGTGCCAATGATGATTTTGGGCTCAGTGAGTTGCGTGAATTTTTTGAGGCGCCCTTTTTTATGAAGGCGGAGACGGAATGTTTTTACCGATGGCTGGGGGTGGGGGGATGGCAGCAGTCTTTCTTCCGAGGCCAGGAAATCCGAATGGGAGTCCTGGCCACATTAACTGGTTTTTATGTGGAAATTCGCTGGCGCGTGGGACGTGGTCTGATGTGAAGAGGACCCTTCTGGTGCCGGGCGAGAATGGAGGGGAGTCGGTGGCCGGATTTAACAAAAGTTCGTCCGTTTGATCCAATACGAAGCCCCAGATTTTGCCAAAATGGCGGAGGTTCCCCCCCACGAGGTCTTTTTTACTTTATGAAAAACATCCTGCTTCTTCTGTTTGCGCTGCCGTGTATGTCGTTTGCTCAAGGCGTTCGGCATCCAAATATTGTGCTGATTTTGAGCGACGATCTCGGGTATGGTGATTTGGGATGTTACGGGGCCAAACGGGTGAAGACGCCCAATATTGACAGCCTCGCTCGTGATGGTGTGCGTTTTACCGACGCGCACTCCACCGCTTCGGTGTGTACGCCGACGCGGTACGCCTTATTGACCGGAAAATACGCCTGGCGCCAGATCGGTACTGGGATCGCTCCCGGAGATGCCGCTCTTCTAATTCGTCCCGGAAGTCCAACCTTGCCTTCGTTGCTGAAGCAGAGGGGATATTCCACCGCAGTGGTCGGCAAATGGCATCTCGGTCTGGGCACAAGCAGACCGGATTTTAATGCCGAGATTAAACCGGGCCCATTGGAAGTCGGTTTTGACTATGCATTTTATATTCCGGCCACCGGGGATCGTGTGCCCTGTGTATTTGTCGAAAATCATCGGGTTGTGGGCCTGGATCCGGCCGATCCGATTGAGGTCAGTTATGGAACCCGCATCGGAAACGATCCAACGGGCTTGGAGCGTCCGGATCTCCTCAAAATCAAAGCCGACAAGTCTCATTCGCAATCGATCGTGAATGGAATTTCGCGGATCGGTTACATGACCGGGGGACGTGCCGCGCTATGGAAAGACGAGGAAATGGCCGACAAGCTGACGGAGAAAGCCGTTCACTTTATTGAGCAACAGAAAGCGGATCGCCCGTTTTTCCTTTATCTGGCCACTCATGATATTCACGAACCCATGGTACCGCATCCTCGATTTCGGGGAACGAGCGGCTGCGGATGGCGTGGGGATGTCATCCATCAGCTCGACTGGACGGTGGGAGAAGTGCTGGCGGCCCTTGAACGACGCGGCGTGGCTCAGGATACGCTTGTTCTATTTAGTTCGGATAATGGCGGAGCGATTAAGGATACATACGACGATGGGACCAACGATTTACACCCACTCCAGCCTCCCAATGGTCCATTGAGGGGAGCCAAGGGCAGTTTGTATGAGGGGGGGCATCGGGTGCCATTTCTGGCCAAATGGCCGAGGCATATTCCGGCTGGAGGCGAATCAAGTGCTCTTTTGGGTCTGATTGATCTGCCTCGTTCGCTTTCCTCGTTGGTTGGTCAGGCGCTACCGTCCGGAGCCTTGCCGGATTCAGTCGATGTTTTATCGGCTCTTTTGGGCCAACCCGGGGCGAAGGGACGCGACGAACTCGTTTTGCAGAATAACGGTTCGTCGCCACTGGCTCTGCGATCAGGGAATTGGAAGCTGATTGATCCGAAAGCCGGTAAACCCCAGCTCTACGATTTGGGGGGAGATTTAGCTGAGGAACATGATCTAGCGGCTGCTCAGCCCGAGCGTGTACGTCAGCTCCGGGAGCGTTTACTCGAGTATACGGCGACCGGGGGCCAATAAGCCTTCCGTTCGCCAAATAGCTGGCGTCAGTCCGGAACAGATTATTGCAGCAAGATCAACTGAGGGGCGGGATAGGTTTGCAGGGGACTGCCCAGGGTTGCCCGCTCTTTCCAGAGGACACACAATTTCAAAACCATCTCGATATTCACTTCGAGATGGCTGGCTCCATAGGAACGCAATCTGCCGCTTGCCAGATCCAGAAGGCGCTGGCCCGGGCCGAGTCGGCGGCTGTGGGTTGGATGAGTTGGAGCGTCGGCGTGTTTTCGAAAATGTACGAACGCTCCGGCCAACTGAATAAGACCCTGATAAAAGCTGCGATTTGAGTCTGTGCAGCGTAGCCAGAGATGCTCCAGAACGTCGTGGGCTTCGTAATACTGTCCGGAATTAAAACAGTGGAAATACGCCCGGTACTCCCGAGGAAGAGGAGATTCCGGGTTGGGATCCCAAGCTTCGAGCCAGAGTTGAAGGTGCTCATTTTTTTTCATTCGCGGAGGACAATTAGGGCCATAAACTCGGAGGCTTGTGAAATACGAGCAGACACTGCATTTGGCGCAATTCTTGCGTCTTGAGGAGATTCTTTTTCCGCTTTGATGGCTCCCGTAACATTGCTTGTGCTTTTGTCCCTTGCCGTTGTGCTTGCCGTGGGCTCGGCTCTTTTTTCAGCCCTCGAGACGGCGCTTTTCTCCCTTCAACCCTTGGACTTGGAGCGGCTACGTCGAAAAAAGACCCGCTATGTCGAATCTCTCTCGGCGATTCTTTCCAATCCTCGCCGCCTCTTAAGTGCCATTCTTCTGGCGGACGTCCTCTTGAACGTCCCCTTAATAGTCATCTGTCTTTATCTGCTACGGACGTCGTTAGCCCCGGTGCTGCCATTTTGGGCGAAAGCCTTAGGGATGCTTGGACTGGTGGTTTTTATCTGTGACCTGGCACCAAAGGTAGTCGCTCTCTTAAATCCTTACCGCCTGATCCGTATCGGAGTGGTGGTGGTGATCCCGTTGCTGTCGATTTTGGCTGTTCCCGTGCGAGCCCTCCACCAGTTGTGCGACCGTTTGGCGGAGTTTCTGACCCCGGCTTCGCTGAAAGCGGGGAATGTTTTAAATGAGGCCGAAGTTTCGACGCTGGTCGAACTTGGGGCGGAAGAGGGGGCGTTGCACATCAGTGAAAGTGCGATGATTCAGGAGATCATTCGCCTAGGGGACAAAACTGTCCGCGACTGTATGACCCCGCGAGTGGATGTAGTGTGTTTCCCCGATGACCTGACCAATGAGGTATTGGCCGAACGCCTCCCGAAGGTTCATCACCGCCGGATTCCGATTTATGGTGAAACTCCTGATGAGATCCTTGGGATTTTAGAAGTGCGCGCCTTTCTGGAAGATTCCAGAGTGCATTATACTTCCATGCTGATGCCTCCGTCTTTTGTACCCAAGACGATGAAAGCACTCGATCTGTTGCGCTCGTTCCTGCGCCTGCCTCAGGGAA
>CAMCYN010000054.1 GCA_945883955.1 Akkermansia muciniphila | reverse complement strand
TAAATGTCGTGGTGAGGAGGAGGAGAAATCAGCATCACGCCGGGAACCGTGTGACGTAGTTTTGCGATTAAGGCAGTGACCTTATGGCCGGGAAGTTGCCCTCCTTCGCCCGGTTTTGCTCCCTGGGCCATCTTGATTTCGATCTCTTTGGCACTGGCAAGGTAGGCTGCTGTAACTCCAAACCGGCCGCTGGCGACCTGTTTGATTGCCGAGTTTGCAAGATCGCCATTTTCGCGACGTTTAAACCGCTCTGGATCTTCGCCACCTTCTCCCGAATTCGACTTTCCGCCAATCCTGTTCATCGCGATAGCCAGTGCTTCATGTGCCTCAGGACTCAACGCTCCGAGGGACATACCTGCGGAGGTAAACCGCGTGCGAATATTCTCGATGGGTTCGACTTCCTCAATCGGGATGGGGGCACGCTTTGGAACCAGCTCCAGCATGTCCTTGAATGAGATAGGTTGCTGGGCTTTGACCGCCTGGACGTATTTTCTGTAATCGTCTGGATTGTTCGTTTTTACGAACGAGTGGAAGGATTGGATAAGGGGTGGTGTGACTGCGTGCCGTTCCCCTGCACGGCGGAAGCGATAGACTCCAGGGTCTTCAAGTTCGACTCCTTTTCCTTCCGTCGGAACGCCAGCGTATGCTTTGGTGTGTCGCGCGATGGATTCCCGTGCGATTTCCAAAAAGCCGACTCCAGCCACCTGAGAGGATGTTCCTGCAAAGCACCGCTGAATGACCGTGGCTCCGATCCCAATGGCTTCGAATGTTTGGGCGCCATGGTAGCTGGCCAACACCGAGATGCCCATTTTGGACATAATCTTGAGAAGGCCGTCTTCGAGCGCCTTCCGGAAGTTTTCCAAAGCTTTTGGATATGTGATGGCGCTCACTTCGGCCTGTAATGCTTCCGCCTTAGCAAGCTTAACGGGATCGGAGCCGGCTTTGACTATTGCCGCTTGCGCCGAGGCGTGGATTTGGCCGAGTAACTCCCGGACAGTTTCGATCGAGAGGTAAGGGCAGACTGCGCTGGCACCGTAACCGATGAGACAGGCGATCTGATGCGTGTCGCGGGCCTCGCCGGTTTCGCATATGATGCTGGCTTTCATCCGTTTACCGGAGCGGATCAGGTGATGATGCACGGCTCCCGTGGCCAGTAGCATTGGGATGGGCACGCGGGAATGGTCCGTTGTGCAATCGGAGATAATCAGAATTCTCGCTCCGGTGTTCACTGCAGCTTCCGCTTCTGCGGTCAGGCGGCTGATGGCGTTTTCCAGTCCTTGTGCTCCCTCGCTGAGCGGCCATGTTGCATCGAGGGTGGTCGCCGGATGGTCTTCTCCCGACAGGCCGCGAAGTGCCGCGAGATCCTGTTCGAGTAGGATAGGGGAGTCGAGTTGGACAAGCCGGGCGTGTTCGGCGGATTCCTTCAACAGGTTTCTGCGCCATCCCAGATGGACGGTTAACGACATCACTAACTTTTCACGAATCGGGTCAATCGGAGGATTGGTAACCTGAGCGAAGAGTTGCTTGAAATAGGTGTAGAGGAGGCGTGGTTGAAGCGAGAGGATAGCCAGAGGTGTATCGTCGCCCATGGAGCCGACGGCTTCGGCTGCACTTTGAACCATGGGTTTTAGAACCATTTCTAACTCCTCGCTGGTATAGCCAAACGCGATCTGGCGCTGAGTAAGCGTCAGAATATCCAGAGGAGTAGAGGGTTCGGGGGGGAGGCCCGGGACTCGATCCGAGAGACGGATCAAGTGCTTCTTGAGCCACTCGCCATAGGGATGCTGCTCGGCAATACGAGCCTTGATTTCCGCATCATGCATCAGGCGGCCGTCTGCGGTGTCGATTGCGATCATTTCGCCTGGCCCGATCCGACCCTTTTCAACGACGGAAGCATCGTCAAATTGAACCGTTCCCACTTCGGAACCCAGTGAGAAGATGCCATCGGCGGTAAGTTTATAACGAGACGGACGGAGTCCATTGCGATCCAGGCAGGCGCCTACGGTGATGCCGTCGGTGAAGACTAAACAGGCTGGCCCGTCCCAAGGTTCGTTGAGGCAGGCGTGGAATTCGTAAAAATCACGAAGTGCCTGCGGCATACGCTTGTCGCTCTTCCATGCTGGTGGGACAAGCATTGTCATGGATTGCAATAGGTTGCGTCCAGACAGGACCATCGCTTCGAGACCGTTGTCCAGCTCGGAGGAGTCGGATCCGCCGGGCTGAATGATGGGTTTCAGAAGGTCAATATCTGTGCCCCATTCATTGGCTTCGAGCTCGGCTTCGCGAGCAGCCATCCAGTTTACATTGCCGCGCCGTGTGTTGATCTCGCCATTGTGGCAGAGCATCCGGAAAGGCTGGGAAAGCGGCCAGGTGGGAAAGGTGTTTGTCGAGTAGCGCTGATGGTAGGTTGCGATCGCCGTCTCGTAGTTGGGATCCTGCAGATCCCGGAAAAACTTCTGAAGCGATGGCGAGATCAGCAATCCCTTGTAGTTAATCACCCGGCTTGAAAATGACGGGATATAAAAATGACGGATTTTGTCGTCAGCGGCTCGCTTTTCGATCTCATTCCGACAGAGGAAAAGAATCCTCTCGTAATCGTTTGCTGAGATTCCTTCGGGCCGAGCGATCAGCACCTGTTCCATCCGGGGGAGAGTGGAGGCGGCTTTCTCTCCAAGAACGCGGATGTTGATGGGAACTTCACGCCACCCGAAAAGGAATAGGCCACGCTTTTCGAGAACTTCTTCGGTGATGGCTTTGGCCCTGGCCTGAGCGTAGGCGTTGTCGTGGGGCAGAAATAGCATTCCGACTCCCAGATCGGAGTCATGGTAAAGATTGTGCCCGAGTTTTTGGATTTCGGGCCGGAAGAGCTTGTATGGGATCTGAGTGACAACCCCGGCTCCGTCGCCTGTTTTCCCGTCGGCATCCACGGCACCGCGGTGCGCCAGGGCGCACAGGGATTCGAGCGCATATTGGAGTACCTGATTAGATCGGGTGCCGTTGACCTGAGCAATGAAACCGACGCCACATGCGTCGTGTTCGTGAGCGGGAGAATAGAGGGATGGTGTGCCCTGGATGGAGTCGAGGATGACGTGATTCATGGGTGCAAAGGCGTATGCGTTCCCGGGGGAGGACGGCAATTCAAGCTAAGGTCTCGAATGTATGCTTCAAGACATTTGTGTGTTCCAAATGAGTGAAAAGTGGACGTTCTGTGGCTGAAAATGTACAGAAAGGCGCCACAGCTGTTGTGAATTAGCCACAAATACGTCAAACTTAGATTGCGTGTCCCAGTATGGGTGTCCTAAATTTGTCTTATGCGCGAAACGATCCCTCTGCCTATGGCTCAACGCGAGCTGGACGAACAGGAACGTAAGATTGTGCGCGCCCTCATTCGTGATCCGCGTCAGTCGGACAATGCGATAGGAGAGGCCACGGGCGTTAACGTGCGGACTGTCAGTCGTAAACGGCAGAGACTCGAACAGGATGGGATTCTTTCCTATTATGCGAATGTGGATCTGACTGCGGCCGGGACGCGTCAGTATAAGAGCCGGCATTTATACACCATCAAGTTCCGAATCGGTGTGAGCCATAAACAGTTACTGGATGATATCCGCCGTGAACCGGCTGTGCGTTCGGTGTTTACCGAGGTGCTTTTCGAAAGTCACATTGCAGAGATCGATGGAAAGCTAGCGATGCTTCTGTTTATTGATGGGGAAAGTGATTTGGACATTGTGCAGACTGTGCAGGAGAAACTGATTCCCAGCCTTCGACGCAACCACGGAGAGGACTCCATTGAAGAGGTCAGCACGGTGCGGATTCTCTCTCCGGTTCGATGTATGCGGAATTACGTGCTGCCGGTTAATGTGGAGAGTGGATTTGTTCGCCCGGACTGGCCGGACGAGGCGATCTACGTCGGCCGTTAACCGGCGGCCGAAGCACGTGGAGATGGGGGGAGAAGAAGAGTGATCTGATGTCCAAGAAAGCCGCTGTTCGCGGATAGACTGTGATGTCTCCTTGGGATTTCGGCCGATGTGTTGTCTTTTCCCCATGCGCCTTGGCGTGCGCCCCAGGCAAAATCATTGTCGGACAGCCCAAGAACTATCTGTATTGGAAAATGAAGAAATATCCTATCTTAGCGACGCTTGGGTTGGTCGCGTTGGTGGTTCCGGTGTTGCAAGCCGACACGGTTCTTTTTGAACAAAACTTCGAATCGCTTCCGGCTGGACCATTGCCGAAGGAATTTCTTCCCCTGGCGGGGGAGTTTGCCGTCATGACGGAAGGCGGAGCGCACTTTTTACAGCTCCCTGGATCTCCGTTGGACACGTTTGGTGTTTTATTCGGACCGAGCAATGGAGATTCCAGTTCGGTGGAAGGGCGCTTTCAAGGAACCAAGCAGGGTCGGAAATTTCCGACCTTTGGATTGAGTTTACGTGGAGCTGGAGGGTACCGCCTGCAGGTCAGCCCGGGTAAAGGTCAGTTGGAGATCTACAAGGGAGACGATCCGATTGCTGGAGTTCCATTTGTGTGGGAGTCTGGCGCATGGATCTGCCTGAAGTTGAGGGTCAAAAAAATGGCGGCGGGATGGGTTGTCGAGGGCCGGGCCTGGAAAGATGGGAGCGAAGTGCCGGCCGAACCCCAAGTGAAGTGGGATATCGTTGGAGAACCCCCAGCTGGGCGGGCTGCAATTTGGGGGAGTCCCTATTCCGGGACTCCCATTTCCTTCGATGATCTTCGCTGGACCGCCCACTGAGTTTTATCTGTTAAACACGCCTTTTCCTCTGCCAAACAATTGAACTCTCTATCCCCCGTTATGAAATACTCCTGGCTTGCCCTTGTAATTCTAAGTCCCCTGTCGGTTCATTCTGCGGAGTGGCCGCAATACCGTGGTCCTCATGCAGATGGGGTGAGTGTGGAGACTGTGGCATGGAAGCCAGACGGGCTGAAGCAGGTTTGGAAAGTGCCGAGTCTAGGTGGGTTTAGCTCCTTCGTAATCGCTGACGGGCGCGCCTTTACTCAATCCCTGCAAGAAGTGGACGGTGCCAGCCAAGAGGTTTTGGTTACGCATGATGCTGCCAAGGGAAGTGTACTGTGGAGCGTTGCTCTTAATGTTGCCAAGTATGACGGCGGCGGAAATGACGGGTTTAAAAGCAAAGAGGACGAGGCCAAAAATAATACGGGCGGAGATGGCCCGCGCTCGACCCCGACGATTGTTGGAAAATTGGTGGTGGTGATGAGTTCACAACTGGCATTGCGCGCGTTTGATGTCGCAACTGGAAAGCCTGCGTGGACCGTTGATCTGAAGTCGCAACACGAGGGGCGGAATATCCAGTGGCAGAATGCGGCTTCTCCTTTGTTGGAGGGTGGCCTTCTGTTTGTCGCGGGCGGCGGCCCCGGACAGTCTCTTTTCGCGATCGATCCGAAAAACGGGGAAGTCATTTGGAAGGCTTTTGATGAAAAAATGACTCACGCCTCACCGGTAGCGGCAACGATAGCCGGCCAGCGACAAGTGATATTCTTTCTTCAGTCCGGTCTTTTATCCGTGGAGCCAAAGACGGGTAAGGAGCTCTGGAAATACGCTTTCCCTTATAAAATTTCATCGGCGGCATCTCCTGTGGTGGGAGGGGATGTCGTCTACTGTTCGGCGGGTTATGGCGTCGGTGCCGGTGCTGTTCGCGTCTCTAAACAAGGAGATGAGTGGAAGGCCACGGAGCTATTCAGGGCTCCGGGGAATACACCGCTGGCGAATCACTGGAGCACTCCCGTGGTGAAGGACGGTTACCTGTACGGAATGTTCCAGTTTAAGGAGTACGGGAAGGGGCCTGTCAAATGTGTGGAACTGGCTACTGGAACCGTGAAGTGGTCCCAGGAAGGCTTTGGTCCCGGGCACGTTATTCTGGTTGGAAATGACGTGGTTGCATTATCGGATTCAGGGGACCTGGTTCGATTTGCCGCCCAGCCCGGTGCATATCAAGAATTGGGGCGTCAGCACGTTGTTGATGGCAAGTGCTGGACTACCCCAGCGGTTTCCGGCGGGCGAATCTTCGTACGCAGCACCCGGGAAGCCGTCTGTCTGGAATAGACTTTAGGTCGGCTTGTGCCCGTTTGCCTGGCGGGCACAAGCGTCGGCAACTTTCTCCAGAAGTTCCAGGAACTGGTCGGACTCGGCAAGGGTGAGATCGTTCAGAACATTCTTCTGAAGCTCTATAGCGATTGAATGTGCTTCGCTAAATGTCGCGCTTCCAGCGGGTTGAATTTGTACGCGCTTTGCCCGACGATCTCTTTCGTGGGGGGGGCGAATCACGAGTCCTGCGGCTTCCATCCGGCGCACTATCGCAGCAATGGTATTGGGATCGCTCGCCATTAAATCCGTGATATCACTTTGTGTCAGACCTTCCACAGGGCTTTCGCTCAGCCAGCGGAGAATCGAGTACTGATCCGGTGTTATCCCTAAAGAGGCAATCCGATGGCGAAACACCTGGTTTAGCGAATACCAAGCGCGACGGAGCAGCGGCGGGAGGCGACGCATATTGCTAATGCGGTTTAAGCGGTTTGTCGGGTTTGGGGAGTGGCACTTCGTGGTACTCCATCGCCCATTCCCGCATAAAACGAATCTTGGTTGGACGGATCCGATAGATGATCAGGGCAGGGTTCTCTTTTTGCCCTAAATACCTCCTTAAGAGGGTATTGTCGCGCCAGATTAGCTCGAGTAGTTCCGGATCTGCCAGAATTTCCGCGACGCCGGTAATCCGCACCTGATCGTGAGTCTCATCCAGATAACACAGTTCCACCTTCGGGTTGGTCGCGATTTGACTGGTCTTTCCATACCCGCGAAGGTTGGCGACGTAGACTGTGAACCCGTTTGTGTAGACTGGTGATACCGGGCGGAGATGCGGCTGGTCGCCATCAACGGTCGCAAGCATCGGAAACTTGGATCGATGCATCACTTCCAACGCCAGTTGGGGAACGGCCTCAGGAAGAACGGGAGCAGGGACGGGAGGGTTCATAGCTCTAAGAGGTGGAGTGTGTCGTTCTAGTGCAAGCTGTAGAATTGGGAAAGTCGCGGCTAGCGACGCCAGTCTAGCTGGTTTTGAGAACTTCGATGAATGCTTCCTGCGGGATATTCACCCGCCCGATCGCCTTCATTCGCTTTTTGCCTTCCTTTTGCTTTTCTAAAAGCTTCCGTTTTCGAGAGATGTCTCCGCCATAACATTTTGCGGTCACATTTTTTCGCTGCGCGGAAACGCTTTCGCGAGCCACGATTTTGCCTCCGATTGCAGCTTGAATGGCGACCTGAAAAAGCTGGGACGGGATAACTTCCTTCAGTTTAGCCGCAAGCGCTCTTCCTCGACTTTCCGCCTTGTCCCGATGGACAATGCTGGAAAACGCGTCCACTGGTTCCCCGTTTACGAGGATATCTAACTTCACCAGTTTGGATGGGCGATGGTCGGCGTGTTCATAATCCATCGACCCATATCCCCGAGTGATCGATTTGATACGGTCCACGAAGTCGACCAGGATTTCATTTAGCGGGATCTCTGTCGTCAGCATGACCCGCCGCGTGTCGAGGGATTCGGTATGCTTTACCTCACCGCGCTTTTCCAGAATGAGCTGCATGAGCGCCGAAATACTCTCATTTGGAATCATGAGAAAACAGCGGACCATCGGTTCTCTGATCTCTTCGATAACGCTCGGATCGGGCATGTATTCCGGGTTGTCCACCAGCAAAATTTCACCGTTTGTTTTGTGAATTTGGTAAATTACCGACGGATACGTGGCGATAATGTCCATGTCGAATTCGCGGCGGAGACGCTCCTGGATAATCTCCATGTGGAGAAGGCCAAGAAAACCGCATCGGAATCCGAAGCCAAGCGCGACCGAACTTTCCGCCTGAAATACAAACGCGGCATCGTTGAGTTGGAGTTTACCCATCGCCATTTTGAGATGCTCAAAATCGGCGGTGTTGATCGGGTAAATTCCACTGAAGACCATGGGCTGGATTTCCTGAAATCCTGGCAGTGGTGCTTCCGCTTGAAGCCGGCCGCTAGTAAGCGTGTCCCCAACTTTGACTTCAGTACTGGATTTAATGTTGGCGATCACGTAGCCCACATCCCCGCATTCCAGAGCGGGTTGAGCCACAAATTTGGGGTTTGTAGCACGGAAGAGGCCGACCTCCTTCACTTCGTACTGCTGGTTGGTAGCCATGAATTTGACCGGGTCTCCGGCCTTGATTTTGCCGTCAACAACACGTACGTGCACGATTACTCCTCTGTAAGTGTCAAATGCAGAGTCGAATACGAGAGCTCTGAGTCGCCCATCCGGATCGCCGTGCGGTGCTGGAATCCGAGTTACGACAGCCTCTAAAATGTCCTGAATACCAATGCCGGCCTTGGCACTGGCCAACACCGCCTCCTCGGCTGGGATGGCGATAATCTCCTCAAGCTGCTTGCGAACCATGGGCAGATCGGAGTTCGGCAGATCAATTTTATTGATTACCGGAACGATAGTGAGCCGTTGCTTGATGGCCAGATTTACGTTTGCCACCGTTTGCGCCTCCACTCCCTGGGCTGCATCCACCACGAGGATTGCGCCTTCACACGCAGCCAGCGAGCGGGATACTTCGTAGGCAAAGTCCACATGACCTGGCGTGTCCATGAGATTGAGCCGGTATTCCAGCCCGTCTAGCGCCTTGTAAATCATGGCCACCGGATGGGACTTGATGGTGATTCCGCGTTCGCGCTCCAAATCCATTGCATCGAGCAGTTGCTCCTGAGATTCACGTTTTTCGATCGTGCCGGTGAACTCGAGTAAGCGATCGGAAAGCGTGGTTTTTCCGTGGTCGATATGGGCGATGATGCAAAAATTTCGGGTGCGTGAATTCGACATAGGAAAGGGGTGGCGGATAAGCCGAGTCCGACAATATGCGGTCAGAGGCTCGGAGGGTCAATCGGACAGGCTGAATTGAATTGGAGCCTATAGGATTTAACAAAGGGCGTTCTGGACCGAATGGACGAGCGAACCGTTTGCCGATAGGATTGGAAAAATATGGGCTGGGCAACTGCTTGCGAAGAATCAATCGTCGAAAACGTAATCGCCGGAGAACGAATTTCTCCGGAAGATGCGCTGCATCTTTATACTCTGCCGCTGAATGAATTGGGCGCGCTTGCAAACCATCGGCGCAACCTCGCCACGCGGGATTCGTACGGCGGTCGAGGCGAAGAGATCGTCACTTATATTGTGGATCGAAACGTTAATTATACAAATGTGTGCAATGTTTACTGCAAATTTTGCGCGTTTTACCGTACGGAGAAAGATCCCGATCACTATGTGATGGGCCTTTCGGAGTTGGAGGGGAAATTGGCCGAATTGGTGGCAATCGGCGGTGTCCAAGTTTTGTTGCAGGGCGGGCACCATCCCAAGCTTGGAATCGAGCATTACCTCACCATGCTTTCTTTCATCCGGGAGCGCTTTCCTCAGGTAAACATTCACGGTTTCTCACCTCCGGAATTCCACCATTTTTCGCAGGTTTTCGGTATGCCGGTGGTGGAAGTCTTGCGCCGTTTTAAAGAAGCCGGGTTGGGGTCTATTCCGGGCGGCGGCGGCGAAATTTTGGTCGATCGGGTGAGAAATCGGATTTCACCGCTCAAAGCCAATAGCGACCAGTGGCTTGGTGTGATGGAGACGGCGCACGGCTTGGGGTTGCGCTCGAGTGCCACGATGATGTTTGGTCATGTGGAAACGCTCGCGGAACGAATTGAGCACCTTAAACGGCTGCGTGATTTGCAGGATCGTACCGGCGGATTTACGGCCTTCATTTGCTGGACATTTCAGCCGGACAACACGGTTCTGAAAGCAGAGCCCGTCGGATCCTCCGAGTACCTGCGCATGCAGGCTTTGTCCCGGATCTTTTTAGACAATATCGAAAATCTGCAGAGCAGCTGGGTCACTCAGGGCCCCAAGATTGGACAGGTCGCCCTACAATATGGAGCGAACGATTTTGGATCAGTGATGATGGAGGAGAATGTTGTTTCCAAAGCAGGCACCAGTTTTCGGCTTCGAGCTGAAGAGATCGAACGCCTGATCCGTGAGGCTGGGTACGAGGCGCGACGCAGAAACACTTGGTACGGGTTGATGCCGGATGCGGCCCATAAATGAGCGATGCTAAATGGCATCTTGACGCTCAGGGGGAGCGTCTCTCTCATGCAGTGCTCTTTAAGCCGACTTTTCCGGCAGGGACCTCCAGTTTGAATTGATATGAAATCTAGCGCCTTTACCCCATTTGTTTGCGTCGTGGCCAGTCTTGCTGCTGTGCCGATGACTAGCTTTGCCCAAGGCAAAGCACCTATTGTGCAGCAAATTGAGGTGCAGTACGCAGGGCCTGCGAGTGTTACTAAGGACCGCCTTCTTGCAAACATGCGGACACGAGTGGGCCAGCCCTACTCCGAGCAAGTCGTTGAGGAGGATATCCGGAATTTGTATGCCACCGGCAACGTGGTGAATGTGCGTATTTATGGCGAACCGTTGGGTGAGACGGGAGTCCGGGTCATCGTGGTTTTGCAGGCAAAGGCGAAAGTGACTGCCGTTGAGCTCGAAGGGGTGAAGGAATTTAAGGCGAGCCGGATTCGAGACAAGATTTCCACAAAACCAGGAGATGCAGCCAATGAGGCCTCCTTGGAAGCAGACCGGCAGGCGATCCTTGAATACTACCGAAGCAAGGGATTCACGGACGTAGATGTGACTTACAAGTTAGATACTAACGAGCGGCTCGGGACAGCGCGCGTGAAGTTTGAGGTCAGTGAAGGTGGCAAGACGGCAATCAAGGAAGTGCGGTTTGTTGGCAACTCCCAACTCACATCCAAAGAATTGTCCAAGGTGGTGAAGACTCGAAAGTATCGCATGTTACTGAGCCCGATTCTCAAGACCGGGCGAGTCGCATCCGAACAGCTCTCCGATGACGTCGTCGCGATTCGTGAGTATTACCAAAACAAGGGTTTTTCCGACGTACAGGTTCGGCAGCCGGAAATCATCCAGCTCAATGGGAAAGTCGCCGTGGTATTCAATATTTCGGAAGGTGAACAATATAAAGTCGGACGGATCTCTTACCGGGGAGGGCGACTCTTTCCTGAAGAGAAGTTGTTAAGTGTCACCAAGCTACGGAGTGGTGCCGTTTATTCGCCTGCTGCGGTCCAGTCTGATGTAAAGGCATTGCAGGACTTGTACGGTGCGAAGGGGTATGTGGATTTCCAGGCGGGAGCACGTAGCTCTTCAGGTGGAAAAGGCGTGACGGATATCGCATTCAATCTGGAGGAAGGGTCCCAGGCGTATGTGGGGCGAGTGAACATTACGGGCAACACGCGGACGAAGGATAAGGTCATCCGCCGGGAGTTGGCATTAGCCCCGGGGGATTCATTCAACACTGTGCGTATGGAGGCGAGTAAGCAGCGTCTCAATAATCTGAATTATTTTTCGAAGGTGGATGTGTACCCCTCGGAAACCGGTGCGCCAGATTCGCGGGATTTGAATGTGGTATTGGAAGAGAAACGTACCGGGTCTCTTAATTTTGGAGCCGGCTTTTCGTCTATCGACAGCCTGCTTGGGTTTGTGGAAGTGACGCAGGGCAACTTCGATTTAGGAAACTGGCCAACCTTTACCGGGGGAGGCCAGAAGTTCCGGACAAGATTGCAGTATGGAGCACAGCGTAAGGACGCGAGTGTGTCGCTGACCGAGCCGTATTTCCTAGATCAGACACTGTCCCTCGGTGGTGAAGTATTTTACCACGATGCCTCTTTTGTTTCGAATGTTTATTCAGAACAGCGCGTGGGATTTGAGCTGGTAGCCCGCAAGCCAATCACCGAGTTTATGTTTGCCCGTCTGGGGTACCGAATCGAACAGATCGGTATTCGCGGTGTTGATTCAGCGGCTCCTTTGATTATTCGAAACCAAGCGGGTGACCGTGTCAAAAGCCAGATCTTTACCGGTGTCACTTATGATACTCGCGATTCCATATTCTTGAGCCGCAAAGGAGAACGCGTGGATCTTTCCACCTTTGTCGCTGGCGGGCCTTTGGGCGGAGACCAGCAGACTTACGGCTGGAACATGGAAGGCTCGAAGTACTTTCGGTTTTTAGGCGATACGATCCTCACTTTGAATGGGCAGGTGTCTGTGGTGGATGGATGGGGAAGTGTCGTTGATGTGCCGATTTATGACCGTTTGTTCCTTGGTGGGGTCAATGACTTGCGTGGCTTTCGTTTCCGTCAGGTTGGCGGGAAAGGCGCGGTTAGAGATGTGGCCACAGGGGAGCCGCTCGGAGGGAAATCCCTCGCCCGGGCTACCTTCGAGTATACTGTGCCGATTGTGGACAAGGTACGTGCCGCAACATTTTACGACGTTGGGTTTATCAACGAGAAGTCCTATGATTTCGCCACGGCTGGCTACAATGCAGACTTCGGTTTTGGACTGCGTCTGGACTTGCCAATTGGTCCGGTTCGAATCGATTACGGTATACCGGTAAAACAGGATCCGGGCGAAAATGCTCGAGGACGTTTTAACTTTAACGTCGGATACCAGTTTTAGTTCGGGCTTTCATTTGCCTACCGGAATCGGTCCCCGTTTTGTCACTTTTGATGAATCTTAATCATTTCTTTCCCGTACTCGGTCTCGTATTGGCGGCAGGGGCTTTGCCGGTGCGAGCTGAGGAACCGCTCAAGGTTGCTACGATCAACATGAGTCAGGTGTTCTCGGATTTTAATAAGACCAAAGAGGCGGAGGCGAAAATCAATGGGGCGCGCGCTCAGGCTAAGGCAGAACTGGATGATCGTGTCGCCATGTTCAAGCAGGCTGAAACGGATGCCCAGGCGTTGAAAGCGGCGGCTAGTGAACCGACTCTTACCGAAAGGGAAAGGGACGACAGGCTAAGGAGTTTCAATGCAAAGCTCCAAGAATTGCAGTCGTTTCAGGCTGAGGTTCAGGGTTTTCAGAAAACCCGTGAGCGCCAGATCTCCGAGCAGTCCACCCGTTCTCGTAACAGCCTAGTGGACGAAATTAATCAGGTGATTTCGATGAAAACTGAGAAATATGACCTCGTTTTCGATAAATCCGGGCAGAGCCTAAATTCTGTAAACGTGCTCCTTTTTTCCGGCGGCGCGGCTGACCTTACGAATGAAATTTTGGCCGCGCTCAACGCAGGAAAGCCGCAAACTCCGTAGTCACAAACATGGCTTTTGTGCAATCGATCGGCCTCGGTGAGATAGCTTCGTTAGTCGGCGGCCAGCTTGCTGTGGCTGCAACCTCGGACCAGCTAATTCAAGGGGTGGCGTCTATTTCGGAAGCGTCTCGGACGGACATCACATTTTTGGGGAACGCCAAATATATTCAGGCTTTACGCTTGAGTCAGGCGGGAGCGGTCCTTGTTCCTCTGGATTTTTCAGAGGAGGTGTCTCCGGCGCTCGTTCGGGTTGAGAATCCCTCTGTGGCTTTTGCCACGCTGGTGGAACGTTTTGCGCCCAAGCCCGTGAGTTATGCCGCAGTGATTCATCCCACTGCAGTTATTGGTGCCGGGGTGGAACTTGGAGAAGGTATTTGTATCCAACCCCATGTGGTGATTCAGGACGGAGCTAGGGTTGGAGCGCGGAGTGTGATCGGTGCCTTTTCGTACATTGGGCACGGCGCTCAAATTGGCGACGACACGTTTTTGCATCCGCGCGTAACAGTGGCCGAACGATGTCTGGTTGGGAACCGTGTGATTTTACATAGCGGAGTTGTTGTTGGTAGCGACGGGTTTGGTTTTGAATTTGTGGGTGGCCGGCACGTTAAGATTCCTCAGGTGGGAATTGTGCAGATTGACGATGATGTGGAGATTGGTGCCAACACGACGTTGGACAGAGCGCGGTTTGGGCGAACTTGGATTCAGGAGGGGACCAAGATCGATAACCTTGTGCAAATAGCTCACAATGTTGTGCTCGGTAAACACTGCTTGATTGTTTCACAGGTCGGGATCTCGGGGAGCACCCGTTTGGGAGATTACGTAACTTTAGCCGGGCAGGTTGGCGTTGTCGGGCACATTGAAATCGGGGACCAAGTGGTGGTCAGTGCGCAGTCCGGAGTGTCAAAAAGCCTCCCCTCCAAAGCTCTCTATATGGGGTCGCCGGCAGTCTCTGCGCCGGAATACCGCGAGCAGGTCGCGCTGATCCGGCGTCTTGCCAAACTGAATGCGCGCGTTCAGGCGCTCGAAAAAGGGAACGTCGGAGAGTAGGTTCCTAGGGCCACCATTTTGTGGCGCCCCCTTGGGATGGTCTCCTGTTGCGCTTACTCCAGTTGGCTTAAGGTAGGCAGTCGGTAGCTGCGTTGCAGCATCGGGCCAACTTCCTGGACGGCTTTTGCGTCTAGAAAAACCTGGTGGGGATCCCCCTCCAGCTCAAGGAGGTGTATTCCATCTTTGGCCTGTTCGAGGGCGAATGGAACGTCCAGCAGACTGTTGAGCGCCTTTCCATTGATGGCTCGTACGACCTGATGGCGGAGGTCTTCGTACCCAATGGTTACATCGGAAGGAAGTACCCGGCTGAGGAATACGATTCGCTGACGGGGATCGTTCTCCAATTCGGATTGTGTCCTATCGATATTGAGTAACTCCATAGGGGCTTTGTGGATCCAGTCATTTCCAAACTCCCTGAGATAAGTCCTAGAGAGTTCTTGGAGCACAAAACCACCGAGGATGAAATAGCGGGGGGCTCGGTCAAAAACATACGGCTCGCAAAGAAATTGTTCCGGATGACGGCGGGCCACCTTGATTTCGGTTCTTTGTACTTTACCGTCCCGGACAAACTTCACGGGTACGGCGTCTCCTTCGAAATGCTTTGTGCAAACCAGGTGTCCGAGTGAAATGCGACCGTAGTCTGCGTCCTGGTAATTCCCGTCAGCATCCAGCGCATGCTCGTCCATCTCGAGAATGACATCGCCCTTTTGCAGGCCCGCAAGTGCAGCGGGGCCGTTCGGGAGAGTCTGCGTTATTAGAACACCACCTTTGGAGCCATTGAGACCAAGGTAGCGTCGGAGTTGGGGATCGCGGGTACCCGAAAAGGCAAGGCCCATGCGTGGAAACCCCTCGTAGGGTTTGCGGAGCGCGTCCTTTAAGAAGTGTTCGACGACTGGCGCGGGAATCAAATCGAGGAGGTTCGAGGATGATTCGTAACGTTGCATTAAGCCGACGAGTTTTCCGTCTTTGACGATGGGAAGCGCCGTCGCGGTGTCGCGCATCTGGAGGGAAACGCTGATTCGGTAGACGAGAAAAGCGGAGTCATCAATGGGGTAGCGAGTGACTTCAGCCGTGGTCATTTGGCCTTTGGAGACCAAGAGGTTGCCATTGGCTTCAAGCTGCCACACCGAAAGTGTATCTCCAACATGTGCAGTGGTTAATGAAAGGCCAGATTGTCCCTTGAGGAATTCGGAGGATTCCGGGCGGAGCAATGCAAGGTTGGCCTCATAGTCGACAGATTCCACCAAGGCCGGCTGCTTTTGTTCACCGTCGGGACTCTCCAGCTCGATGTAGGTGGCATTGGCCACGCTCTCGGCGGTGACTAGAACACGCTGGCCTTGCAACACCGCCCCTAAAGCTCGCTTTGAAGCCGGTGCACGCTTCGACCAAGGCCGAGAGAAGTCATAGGCTTGAGAGGTGATGTTTACTCGGACAACATTCGGGGCAACGGTAGCTGTCCCCGTCGGGGCAGCGTTGGCGGAGATGAACGTCAGGGTTGAAAAACACAACACCCAGGAAAAACAGAGGCTACGCATAATCAAAAATTATCGGGCGTTTTCGTTGAGGGCCTGGTCCTTAAGCACGCCGTAGCGGGTTCGGATTCGTTGACTGGCGGCTTCCACTGCCGCGCGTTCGAGGACCAGCATTCGGCCGTTACCCATAAATCGAACGACATAGAAGTCGGCTACCTTGGCAAATTCCTGAGCGGCATCTTTAAGCGTTCGTATGGGCGTGCCATTGATTTCTTCGACAATCCCTTCCCTGAACTCGTTGAGGTACGTGTTGATAGGGTCGGGTAAAATGGAGGTTAGGACGATGAGCTCAGGATGCTCAGTGTAGACTTCCTTTGGAACAAAGGTTTCGAATAAATAATTAATTCTTGGGTTCTGGAACTGAATGGCGCTGAGTAGATTGCGTGAAAGAGGCTGGAAGAGCAGTCCGCCGAACAAAACATAAGTCGGTTGAAGGTCAAATTGGTTGGCCTGCATTGTAAAAGGCCAGGCTCGTTCGAGGGGGACAACGACCTCCTGCGGAGTACGGTTTCTTAAAATGCCCAACTTAATTGTGTCGCCGCGGAACTTCCTTTCGGCCACTTCAGCCATCTGGATCCGGTCGGCATCCAGTTCCACAGTGCCATCACTCGCAATCGGGAGGCCATCGATGGACAGGATCACATCCCCCGGCTTGACGTAGCCGTTGCAGACCCCGGCGGCGGCCACACTTGAAACCAAGACCCCGCAGTCGTTGTTTTCGAGCCCGAGACCTTTCCGCATGGCGGGATTCAGCGTGTTAAAGGTCGTGATAGACAGGTCCATATACCGATCGTAGTTCCCGTCTTCGATATCCTTTAGGAAGCGGCGTACTACTGGCGTGGGGATCATGTAGCCAACGTTCTGGGCAACATCCCCACTGAAACCCTGAAAGGCGACTCCGACGACCTTCCCGTTTTGGAGGACTGGGCCACCGCTATTTCCCGGGTTGATGGCTGCGTCGATCTGGATGCTTAGATGTGAATCGATGGCCGAGTGTGCGTAAGGCCGGAAATCAATTCGGGAAACGACCCCCCGGGTCACCGAGAGTTTGTCGCCGCCGATAGGATAACCGTAAACGGAAACTTCTGTTTCAATTTCGGGAATCCCGCCCAAATTTAAGGGAATGGTGCCTTTGAAGAAGGACGTATCCTTTACTTTCAGGATCGCGAGGTCGCAGTCATGGGCGATGAATTCCACCTCGGCGATGTACTTCTTTGGGTCGTTTTCCTTCTCGAGTGTGAGAAATCGGGCGTTTGAAACTACATGCGCATTGGTCAAAATGCGCTCCGAAGAGACCACCCAGCCTGTCCCGGAACCACCTCCTGTAAAGCCTGATAGCCACGGCTGACGGTAGTTGGGTTCCTGCGCTGTATTACTGATTCGCGCGAGGCTTTTGCGGACAAGTGAGGGGTCCGCACCGTTAGCGTGTGGTAACAGCGCTACAAATAGCAAAGGCAGAAGGCTCCGGAAGTACATGCGAACCCTGAAGATGGCCAACCTTCCTAAGAGTGCAAACAGGAACCGCCTGCTCGATTTCTCGCGGCAGGCGGTTTGTGAATGCAGGGCCTATCGCCGGTGAGTCAGGTTCGGCCTAAACGTTGAAGCGGAAATCCAAAACGTCGCCGTCCTGTACCACGTACTCCTTGCCTTCGATCCGAAGCCGTCCTGCCTCACGGGCCTTGGCGTAGGATCCGAAGGCGACAAGCTCCTCGAAGGCGATTGTTTCTGCGGCAATAAATCCACGTTCAAAGTCCGAGTGGATGACCCCGGCGGCTTGGGGCGCTTTGTCGCCGGCATTAATCGTCCATGCCCGGGTTTCCTGCTCGCCTGTAGTCAAATAAGTGCGGAGACCGAGGAGGTAGTAAACAGCGCGGATCAGCGACCCTACGCCGCTGCTGGCCACGCCAAGGTCCTTGAGATACTCGGCAGCTTCATCGGCGGGCAAATCCACGAGTTCACTTTCAATTTGGGCGCTGATCACCACCGCTTGAGTCGCAAAATGCGATGCGGCATACGCTTGTACGGCTCGGACGTGAATGGCCGCCGGGAGCGTTTCGGTTTCGGGTGACGGTGTGCCGCCGTTGATTAGGCTGGAGACAGCGGCGAGATCGCTTTCGGCAACATTGCACGCAAAAATGGTGGGTTTTCCTGTAAGCAGGAAAAACTCTTTGCACGTCTTCTGTTCTTCGTCACTTAACGTGGCCGTGATGGCAGGCTTTCCGTCATTCAAATGAGGGAGCAGTTTTTCAATCACGGCCGCTTCTGCCTTGGCTACTTTGTCCCCCATGCGCACGGATTTCTGGAGGCGTTCTGCGCGTTTGGTGAGGGTCGCGATGTCCGCTAGAACTAATTCGGTGTTGATGATCTCGATGTCTCGCACTGGATCGACCGAGCCACTCACGTGGTGGATGTCATCGTCTTCAAAGCAGCGGACGACTTGAACGATCGCATTCACTTCCCGGATTACGCTCAAGAATTTGTTGCCAAGGCCTTCGCCTGCGCTGGCCCCTTTGACCAATCCGGCAATGTCCACGAATTCAATCACGGCGGGCACCAACTTCTTGGACCCGGAGATTTTCGAGAGAACGTTCAGGCGCGAGTCCGGAACAGTGACCACGCCCGTATTTGGGTCGATGGTGCAGAACGGGTAGTTGGCGGCCTGCGCTTTGCGGGTGCGCGTGACTGCATTGAACAGGGTGGATTTGCCAACGTTAGGAAGACCGACGATACCAGCGGAAAGCATGATGCAGGAGTGATGCGGAGGTTATAAATCGAGGAGCTTCGAGAGCTTCGAAGGAAGAGGCATTCAGACGGCACACCTCAGTAGGCTCAATCCTAAAGCAAAAAAGTCTGCCGAGCAGCTCCCGGATTTATCCGCAGAGTGACTGCCAGCGGGGCCTCAAGCATACTTCCGGTTTGTGATGAAACGTTTCTCATTTCCGGTTGTGGCGGTTCTATGTTTTGGATTGCGCGCGGCGCCTGGCGTTGCCGGAGATACGCGAGTGCTGATTTGGGACGAGCGGCAGCCCGAGCAAAAGCAGGTCTACGAAACCTTTCTCGGAGAGGCGATTGGCGTCTATCTTTCGAAGCAACCTGGATTCTCCGTGAAAAGTGTGTGGCTTGAAATGCCGGACTATGGACTCGATGACGCGACGTTGGACGCAACGGATGTCATCGTGTGGTGGGGGCACAAGAAGAACGCGGCGGTGGCGCCGGCGCGTGTGGAAGAAGTGGTTAAACGAGTGATGGCGGGGAGACTCGGATTCATCGCGATTCACTCGTCGATACATGCCAGGCCGTTTCTTCGGTTAATGGAGGAGCGAGCAAAACAGGATGCGTTCAAAGAATTGCCCGAAGCGGAGAGGCCAGGGTTGGGGATAGAATTTCACCCCAGTCCGCCCAGGGGGGTGCTGTTTGTGCCATCGGTAGAACGAAGTGGAGAGGGGATTAAGCTGATGCGTCCCAGCGGCTGGATTGGAGGCTGGCGGGCGGATGCGCAACCGAGCCTTGTTCGGGTCCTCCTGCCTGAACACCCAATAGCCAAGGGGCTTCCCAATCACTGGAGCATCCCGAAAACGGAAATGTACAGTGAGCCATTTCATGTACCCGATCCGGACGCCGTGGTTTTTGAAGAGCGCTGGGAGAAGGGGGAACACTTTCGGAGCGGCTGCACGTGGAGCGTGGGTCACGGGCGGGTCTTCTATTTTCGTCCCGGACACGAGACTTACCCGGTGTTTCTGCAAGAGGAGAACCTCAGGGTAATCGAAAATGCCGCGGCGTGGATCATTGATAATCGGTAAGCG
>CAMCYN010000053.1 GCA_945883955.1 Akkermansia muciniphila | reverse complement strand
TGCTCATGGCCGCTCGGCCTAGCATCATTCCGGCCACTCCGATATCGCGCCTGCGAGCCACATCTAGGGCGCTCGTCAAATCGCCGTTACCCACCACTGGTACGCCAACCGACTGGACCACCTCCGCGATCACATCCCAGTCGGCCTCTCCACTGTAACCCTGCTCCTTGGTTCGTCCATGGACGGCAATGGCCCGGATGCCGCAGTCTTCTAAAATCCGAGCGGCAGTGGTGGCGTTGATGGTCGATTTATCCCAGCCGATTCCAATTTTAGCCGTCACGGGGTGCGGCGCCACCGCCTTGACCACGGCCGTCGCCACTCGCGCCAAAAGAGGACAGTCCCGCAGGAGTGCTGACCCTCCGTTCTTTGAAACGACCTTATTCACCGGACAGCCGAAATTGAGGTCGATAAAGTCGGGCTTTTTCCATTCCAGAACCATTTGTGCGGCCTGGCCGAGATGCTCGGGATTTGCCCCAAAAAGTTGAATTCCCAAAGGGCGCTCGGCTTCCACAAAATCCAAAAATTCCATGGTGCGCTTGTTTCTGCGGAAAATTCCTTCGGCAGCAACAAATTCTGTGACAACGACATCGGCACCATACTCCTTGCAGTATCCCCGAAAAAGGGTGTCGGTGATGCCGGCCATAGGCGCCAAAAACAGAGGAAAACGGTGATCGAACCAGGGTAGCACAACGGGATTCTAACCCCTGGCTTCAGCCTTGCGCAAACTTCCCGCCTCTTTCGCCCCTCGAAAATTGCCTCTCGCCGTTGAAAACCTCGCTCCGCAAGCCTACCCATTTAAGAGGCCCCTATGAACCCGCTTGAAAGCCGTCTGCATTCCCTCATTTCCAAAAACGGCCCGCTGACGTTTGCCGAATTTATGAGCGCTGCGCTCTACGATCCCGAGCATGGCTATTACGGGTCGGCAAAAGCAGGGATCGGTCGTGAAGGCGATTTTTACACCAGCGTCAGCGCAGGTCCGCTGTTTGGACGAATGCTCGCCAGGCAATTTGCGCAGATGTGGGAGCACTTGGGACGCCCCACTCAATGGACCCTGGTAGAACAGGGTGCACACAACGGAAACCTCGCAGCAGACGTTCTGGAGGCCCTTCAGACGCAGGCTCCCGCATGCTTCGACGCCACACAGCTTTTTATCGTCGAACCGCTTGCCTGCTACCGCTCGATGCAGCAAGAAAAGCTCGCCCCCTATCGCCGACAAACGTCGTGGTTCAGCGATTCACTCAGCCTGCCAAGCTTCACCGGAATTCATTATTCCAATGAATTGCTCGACGCCTTTCCCGTTCACCGCCTTCAACGCGGTGCCGACGAGTGGCAGGAACTCAGGGTCACGAATGCGGGCGAAACCTTCGGCTGGGTCGCTGCCCCCATCGAAGACCCTGCGTTATCCCTTGCGGCAAAAAAGCTTCCGGGAGTTCAGGAAGGCTTCTGTATGGAGGTAAGCCTCGGACACTTCTCCTGGGTCGAGTGGCTCTGGGATAAGATGGACCAGGGCTGGGTGCTGGCTTTTGATTACGGCATGACGGCCGACGAACTCGCCGCGCCTCACCGTAAAGACGGGACACTTTCAGCCTACCGGAACCATCAGCGGCAGCCCGATCCACTGGACGCCGCAGGCGAGCTGGATCTGACGGCACACGTCAACTTCACTGCCATCGCAAGGGATGCCTTAGAGTTGGGGTGGACGCTGGAGGGGTACACCGATCAGCACCGCTTTTTTACAGGGCTCGCACCTTTACACTTTCGCGAGTTGCTCGAACCGATGACCCCGGCCGAGCAAAAAGAGCGTCTGGCCTTCCGGACACTCGCTCACCCCCAAATGATGGGCGCGCAATTTAAAGTTTTTTGCCTCGGTCGAAATCTTCCCGGTCCGCTCCCGATGGCCGGCTATACATTCGGGCGAGACCCTCATTTCACTCTGGGAGTTCCCAAGGATTAGGAAGCCGGCACTCGGTTATTGGGAGCGACCAGGAACCGGAATCCGGCGCAAATTTTGTCCGCTAGGTGCTTTGGCTCATTCTTCCGGATTGCCCCGCCCGCATCTCTCTCTCTAAACCTATCTTCCATGTTCTCGCGCTCTACTGACAGTCCCATCACGGTCGTAACTGGCGGTGCCGGCTTTTTAGGCTCCCATCTCACCGACCGTCTGCTTGCCGAAGGCCACCGAGTCATCGGGATCGACAATTTCATCACCGGCAATCCGGACAACATCAGCCACTTGTCAGGAAACGACAATTACCGGTTTCTAAAACAGGATGTGTCCAACTTCATTTTTGTCCCGGATGACGTGGATTATATCTTCCACTTTGCGTCCCCGGCCAGCCCGATTGATTACCTCGAACATCCCATTCCAACGCTCAAAGTCGGCGCCCTCGGAACCCACAACGCCCTGGGTTTGGCCAAGGCCAAAAAAGCGACCCTCCTGCTAGCATCGACTAGCGAGTGCTACGGAGATCCCTTGGTTCACCCGCAGCGTGAAGATTACTGGGGCAACGTGAACCCCATTGGGCCACGGGGCGTTTACGACGAAGCAAAGCGTTTTGCCGAGGCCATGGTTATGGCCTATCACCGATTTCACGGGCTCGACACGAAGATCGTCCGTATTTTCAACACCTACGGTCCGCGGATGCGTCTTCGAGACGGCCGGGTCGTTCCAGCCTTTATCGGGCAGGCTCTAACAAACCAGCCGCTGACGGTTTTCGGGGACGGTTCGCAGACGCGTTCCTTCTGTTATGTGAGTGATTTGGTGGACGGAATTTTCCGTTTGTCCCAGAGCAACTTTCACGAACCGGTCAACATTGGTAATCCGCGTGAAATGACCATTCGCGAGTTCGGGGAACAAATTATCCAGATCACTGGGGCCAAGTCTGCGCTCGAATATCGGCCGCTGCCAGTGGACGACCCCAAGGTGCGTCAACCCGACATCACACGCGCAAAGACTATTTTACAGTGGGAGCCGAAGGTGGCCTTTGAAGAAGGCATTCGTCATACTATCGAGTTCTTCAGATCACGCTTGAACACGCACAGTTCCTAACGTTATTTGAGCTTCAGCATTTTTCTTAGATGCTAAATCCCCCCCTTTGAACAAATGAACAGACGTATTCTGTCTTCTCTGCTCGCCGCCGCAGCGTTGTGTGCAGTTCCTGCCCATGGAGCCGGAAAAGTCCCGGTAGTTCCCAAACTGACCCTCATCGGCAACCCGGAGTATTCGGCTAACGTTTTGGGCATGCAGCCCAAGCGCCCCAGACCCCCCGTGCCGGGAGAGATCAAATTCTGGCTCGAGTTCGAGTCGGACTTCGACACCGACTATGATTTGCCAGAAGTGACCGTTAAATATGGCCTTCTCATAGCGATGCCAGGCAAGGCACCCAAACTTATCGAGGGTGAAGTGACCCACGTAGACGTAGCAAAGGGAAAAGAACGTCACTCGGTAATGTATATTGCGCCCAAGACGCTCAGCAAGCTTTCGGAGGGCAAGGGATTTACGCTAACTAACGTGAAAGCCTACTGGGTGGAGCTTGTTGTGCAGGGAGAAGCCGTGGGCGCTGGTTTCAAATCCACCGGCGGAGTCACTTACGACCAGATCCAGAAAGAGAAAGACAAACTGGAAAAATCGGGGGAATCGCTTTTAAACAAGCAGCAGACTCCTTTTGCCCCTTTATTCGTCGACTATTACGAGGCAACCAAAGCATCCCGCTGACCCTTCCATGGCTTCCCAGCGTATTATTACCCTGAGTATCGGCTCTCAGACAGTCTCGCTTGCCGAGTTCCGAGCTTGTTCTAAGGGAACCCTCTCGCTCCGTGCATTCGAAACCCGAGAGCTCCTCGCAGACCCGGCCGCAGACGCCTCCCGAGTTTCCCAGGCCTCTCTAGCCTTCGGGGAAATGACGGAAGTTTTACGCGCAAAAAAACAAACCGTTCACTGCACCTTGCCGGCGCAGGCCGTCTTTAGCCGCCTGGTAAAGCTCGCTCACGTGGAACCAGGTAAACTGGTTGAAACAATCGCCTTTGAAGCCCAGCAGAATATCCCCTATCCCCTTGCTGAGGTGGTCTGGGACTATAAATCCCTTTCCGAGCCGGGAGCCAATGAACCCGAGGTTCTCATTGTCGCGGCTAAATCCGATCTGCTCGAAGATTGGACCGGGGCCGCGCAAGGGTCCGGCCTTCAGCCTGCCACTTTTGATTTGGCGCCGCTAGCCATCTACAACGCCTTCCGGTACAACTACGGCGAACCCGAAGGCTGCAGCCTCCTCATTGACCTGGGATCGCGCACGACGAGTCTGATTTTTATCGAACCAGGAAAGTTCTTCGTCCGAGTTATCTCGTCGGGCGGTTCGGCGCTGACGGCCGCCGTCGCCAAAGAGTTTTCAGAAAACTTTACTGCCGCCGAAAACAGGAAGCGTACTCAAGGCTTTATCGCCCAGGGCGCCAACCATGCAGACCACCCAGATCCGGACGTGGCTAAACTCTCCAAAGTACTGCGCAATGCCCTCACGCGTCTGCACTCTGAAATCGCACGCTCAATTCCGTTCTATCGTTCCCAACAGGGTGGCAGTGCGCCCTCCAAGGTCTACATTTGCGGTGGTGGTGCAACGGTTCCGATGATGGCGGAATTTTTGTCAGAAAAGCTCACCGTTCCTATTGAAATGTTTAATCCGCTCCAATGTGTGGGCGCGAGCGAGACATTCGATACCCACAACTTAGCCAGAATAGCCCCTGCGTTAGGCGAACACGTCGGCATGGCTCTTAGAGCGGACTTCCAGTGCCCATTAACTTTCAATCTTCTCCCTCCGTCGATTGCCCGCAAAGCGCGTCAAAGCCAACAAACTGTGGCGATGGCCCTCGCCGGCCTCTGCGCATGCGCACCGCTGCTGGCTTGGGGATATCACTTGAATCATAGTGCCGACTTGGCGTCGACCCTAGTTGAGAAACAAAAGCCGAAAGTCGAAGAACTCACTAAAACGGCCAACGATCTTGTTTCGACCAAACTCGAAATAGACACGCTCCTCGAAAAGGCCCGCCCATTGGTGTCCGTCGCACGCGACCGACAGTACTGGACTGCACTTGTAGACCACATTCACTCCAAGCTTCCTGCGGAGAAAGTCTGGATTACCGGGTTTGAAATCGCCTCGGCCGATGTGAAAAAGCCCGCAGTTCCGCCTCGGATCGGCAAGAATACCGCGCCAAATCCCGCCGCCCAGTCCAAGGAAGAAACCCGAGAACGTCTGGTTCTACGGGGCCTCTATCTTGAAAATCCGAAAGGCATTGCCGTTGTCGAACAATTTGGCAAGGCACTTCAGAAATCTGATCTGTATGACGTTGCCCCTGAACAGGAATGGGTGCGCAACAACGTTTTGAACCCCACCGAGTGGGCCCAAGAGTTCGTAATTCCTCTCTACCTTAAGATGCCTCCCGCATCCTCAGCCAGTTCCCCCCAATGAGAGCCTTCTTTACGGAAAACCGGAATCTGATTATTGCCGGTTGCATAAGTGCTTTCTTAATCGCCGGCAGTGGATTTTTTCTATATAAATCCATTGAAAGAAATACATTAGCCCTCAACGATCTCCAGGAGATCAGCGGCAAACTCACCAGAATCGAGAGCACCACCCCGTCTCCCACCGCTGAGAATCTCTCCGACCGGCATAGTCAGAAAGAGGATGCAAAAAATGCGCTCGAACACCTGACGGCTGATCTAAAAGCCTTGGATTTGCCAGTGCAGGAATTGACCCCGCCCGAGTTTCAAAAGACGCTCAACGAGAGAGCCCAGTCACTGGCCAAACTGGCGGAAAGTTATGGGATTCTAATTCCGCCGAATTTTTATCTCAACTTTGACCGTTACTCGAAATCTGTCCCAAAACCGGAGGTCACGCCCCTTTTAGGACGCCAACTTCAAGTCGCAACTCTGCTTTCAGAGATGCTCTTTAGGACCGGTCCCACCGAACTCAAAACCTTCGAGCGGACGGAATTTGATCTTGAGCGTGACCCTAGTGTAACAGCCAAGGAAGCAACCACAGGAAAGGATAAGGACAAAGCAAAAGACAAGGAGAAGGAGAAGGCCAAGCCCAAGACTGAACCCCAAAAGCCGCTTTTAACCGGCCAATCCTTTAAACTCCAATTCGTCACCCGACCTGCCAATCTGCGCGAATTCATCAACAGCCTCGCCAGCCAAAAAACGTGTCTGCTTGTGACGCGCAGTCTGAAGGTTGAAAATGAGAAGCAAAAAGGGCCCGCCAAACGAGGGCCCGAGGGAGAGGGTTTGCTAGCCGCCGGAGCGGCCCCAACGCCCAATGCCTTGGGCGGCTCCCCGACGGAAAACGTGCAGGGAATTCCGAGTGCACCTGCTGCAGATGTCGGTCAGTTTATTGTTGGTGATGAAAAGATAGAAGTAACCATTCGAGTGGAATTAGTTTCGTTTCTCGAAGAACTGGCCAAGCGTCCATGAGTTTCCTCAAACTAAACAGCCATTGGCTCGGTCTTGCCGGGGTCACCGCGCTTTCACTCGGAGGCACATTCTTTTTATTTCAGGCTGAGCAGGATCTTCCCGCCTACCTCAGTAGTATGCAACCTAGGCCCGTGAAGCCTAAACCCGTCCCTCCACTGGATATCTCCGGATTGGAAAAAGCGTCCCAGCTCATTGTTGCCCCAGGTTTGTGGAAAGCGGATTATTCCACCCAGCTATTTGTTTCCGAACCCTACCTGATTGAGAACGGCCAGCTAACCCGTCCTGTGGACGGCAGTATCCACACTCACTCCAAGACCCGGAAACCGATCCCGAACACTTGGTTTATCGAGCATAAGCTCCCACTCTTTTCCTCCCGCATCGCGCTCGAGGACACCGACGGAGACGGCTTTCTTAATGAAGAGGAATGGCTCGCCCGTACGGATCCCGGCGACCCAAAGTCCCACCCGCCGCTGGTCACCAAGCTTCAATACACGCGTCAAAACGTAATCAATAATCGCGTTCACTTCCTGCAGTATCTAGGGAATTCCGCCAAACCTGAAACCCTCCGCCTCACCGTTCGTCTAGACGACCTCCCGGGGAAACCTCAGTACGACCTCAAGCTCGGGGATTCCATCCCTGGCACCGATTTCGCACTGAAAGGATTTGAGCCACGCCGACAGCCCGATCCTTCGGGAACATTTTCGCTCGATGCCTCCATTCTGGCACTCGTGGAAAAAAAGAGCAACCGCGTTGAAAAAGCGCCTTTACATCAGGTCGCCAACTTCACCGACCGCACTTTGTATTTCCGCTTGTTGTACCCGAAAATTGACAGAGAGTTTTCTGCTAAACCAGGCGACAAGATTGTCTTGGATGAAACCGAAGCTTACGAATTAATTGATGCGAGTGCCACTTCCGCAAGCGTCAAATCCTCCACAGGAACCGTTCTTGAAATTAGCAGCACACCCCAGTAGCCCCCCTCCGTTCCCCCAAAACGTCATGAATTCTTCCCACCTCGAAGCCGCCATTCGCACTCATCCGGGCGTATCTATTTTTCTGAGTTTGGCCATCCTATCGCCAAATCTTCACGCCGCTCAAGCCTCTCCAAAAGCCGCGGCAGCGGCTCCCGCATCGGTCGTTGAGGCTGCCCAGAAGGAGATTGAAAGGCGTCAAACCGAGATGGCTCGCGGTCAAACTCAGATCCAGACCGGTCGTCAGGCAATGCGGGTTCGCGATTATGATTCAGCGCTTTCGGCGTATCGCCAAGCAATTGAAATCATCCCCGACTCTCCCAACTCCCAGTCCATCCGACTCGAAGCATCAGATGGTTTCCGCGATGCCACGATTGAACTCTCCAAGGTACGCATCACTGAAGGCCGCTACCAAATTGCCGACCAACTTCTGGCGGAACTCCTCGCTAGGGAACCCAACTGCCGCGCCGCTTTACGCATCAAGTCCCAGCTGGCCACGCCGGGTTATTACAATAAAACGATCTCGCCGGTTTTTCGCGCCGACGTCGAACAGGTCAAACAGTGGCTCCTCGATGGCCAAGGCTTTTATGACAGCGGCCGCTACGATCTCGCTGTAAAACGCGCGGACCAAGTTCTATCCAAAGATCCATACAACGTCGCCGCTCGCAAACTTCAGGAGATCTCAAATAACGCTATCTCCAATTTTGGGGCGGAGTCTTACAATGAAGCCCGTTCGCGCGCTCTCGCAAAGGTCGACAAGACTTGGGCCAGTCCCATACGCCGGTTCGCTTCCGCCTCAACAGCCACTCCTAGCACTCAAAGAATTGAGAGCAGTCAAATCGAAAAGCTTCGTCGCAAGATCAATGACCTTGTGATCCCCGAGGTCCGGTTCACCGATCTCCCTCTTAACAAAGTGGCGGAGGCACTGACCGAACTTTCTAAAGACGCAGATAAGAGTTCTGACTCCACTAAAGGCGTCGTAATTCTCGTCCAACTGCCTGGAGTATCTGCCCCGTCTGGAGGACCAAAACCAGCGGGCGCGGCCACCAGCGTGCTTGATCTCGCTCCCCCCTCGGACGCTGGCGGCGGAGCAATGCCGCATGTGAGCATTCCCCTGCTCCCAAATTTTAAGCTCATCGACATTCTGAATGCCGTGACTGCCCAGTCCGGTACCAAGTGGACCATTACAGAGTCCTACGTCACGATCGTCTCGGCAACCACCTCCACCGAACGTGTCCTCCCAAAGAGTTGGCCCGTATCGCCCTGGTTTTTCAGCAGCGGTCCCAAAGTCGACGCCGAACTCAGTTCTTCCGGCGGTATTGGCGGACTACTCTCGGGAAAAGGTGGCGGTGGTGCCTCGGCTTCCCCCATGCCCAAAACCGGGGGCCGTTCCCGGATTGACGCAAAAGAGGTTCTAACGTCGCAGGGCGTAAAATTTGAAGCCGCGGGTTCCACGGCGACCTACAATCCCAGGGCTCAGACTCTCACCGTATTGAATACGCAAGATCAGCTTGAAGTCGTCGATTCATTGGTGCGTGACGCAGACCAGCTAGCCCCGACCCAGGTTGAAATTCAGGCCAAGTTCATCGAGTTTTCGCAAAACAACCTGAAGGAGCTCTCCTTTGACTGGCTGTTGGGTCAGTCAAATGTGCCCGGGTCAGGGCGTATTTTCACCGGTGGAGGTAACTCCGGAAATGGAGCAATCAATTCGGGCAATTACCCTTTTAGAATCCCAAATGGCTTTGCCAACGCCGGTAATCCCGTCGGAGTTAATCCCGTCACAGCAGGGAACCGCAGTGGCGCTCTAGCATTGAGCTCCAATGCGGTAGACTCACTCCTATCGGGAGTCCGCTCCGCAGGCGTCGCTCCCGCCGCATTTTCGATAGCTGGAGCCTTTACGGATCCGGCTTTCCAGCTTGTTGTGCGTGCACTTAATCAGTCTAAAGGCGTCGATCTCCTTTCCAGCCCGAGCATTACAGCTCGCAGCGGATCAGAAGCCACGATCGAAATTATCCGCGAGTTCATTTACCCCGACACATTCACGCCCCCACAGCTCCCTCAGACCAATGCCGGTGGTGGCGCTGCAGGCGCAGCCGCTACCCCCCCACCTGCGATTGTCACTCCGACAACTCCGGCCAGCTTCGTATCGCGTCCTACTGGTGTCCGCCTGCCAGTGACGCCCACGATTCAAGGTGACAACTACACAGTGGACCTCGACCTGAAACCGGAAGTGACTGAGTTTGAGGGGTTTATCAACTACGGCAGCCCAATCCAGTCAATTGCCACTTCAAGTCTCCTCGGCACCGGTGTAGGCTCAGTAGCTTCGACACCCACAGCCGTCACTTTGACGGAGAACGTCATCAACCAACCGATCTTCTCCGTGCGCAAAATCCAGACCTTGGTGTCAATTCTGGACGGAGAAACAATCGCGCTGGGAGGATTAATCCGCGAAGACGTTCAGAAGGTAACCGATAAGGTTCCTGTACTCGGGGATCTTCCTTTCGTGGGAAGGCTTTTCCGTTCCAATGTCGACCAGCATATCAAAAAGAACCTCACGATCTTTGTGACTGTACGCTTGATTGATGCGGCCGGCCAACCCGTCAACGCCAAGGACGGACTGGAAGACGCAGCCACCTCTGCTCCCGTTCCCAGCCTGACCGACACCAGCCTGCCTCTGATTCCACGTTAACCCTTTGAGCCAATGCCTGTCATTGGCATTACTGGCGGTGTCGCCAGCGGCAAATCATCGATTTCCGGAATTTTGCGTCCCATTTTCCCGGAGGCTGTATGGTTTTCAGCCGATGTAGAAGCGGCGTCCCTCCTCGCCCATGATACGGAGGTTCGCCAGAGTGTGGTTTCGTTGTTAGGCAGTCAGGTATTTGATTCAAGCGGACAGCTGGACCGCCCTTTGGTTCGTACGCTTGTTTTCGGTCACTCCGAATTGCTCAAGGCATTTGAGGCCATCTTACACCCGAGGATCCGGGAAACTTGGGTTGGACTGGTTCGCCAAAGTGTTGAAAAGGGGAAATGGATGTTTGCCGAAATTCCCCTTCTGTACGAAACTGCAGGACATTCTCTTTGCGATCGAGTTGTTGTCGCTGCATGCTCGCCTCAAACTCAGAGATGCCGTATGATGCAATATCGCGGTCTTTCTGAATCCCTTTCCGAACAAATCAGGGTTGCTCAAATGAGCCTCTCCGAGAAATGTTCCCAATCTGACCATCTTATCTGGAATGACTGTTCCTTCTCCTGCCTCGTCCGACAGACCCGACTCCTTGCCCGCTGGCTCCGATCTCGTTACACCTGATTCTGTTGCACTTCCACCCTTCCCCGTGCCCGAAAAGCTCACGATCGAAGAACTTCACGAGCTTACCCTATTGGAACTTTCCGAACGCGCTACCGCACTCGGCCTTCGCATCAATCCCGATAAATCACGGCACCATTTTGTTTTTGACCTCTGCCGCGCCTACATTGAACGCGGCACCGAAGTCCTCGCCAATGGAATCTTGGACGTAAACGCCCAAGGGGGCGGGTTCATCCGCTGGCCACGTTACAACTTTCGTCCCCTGCCGCAGGACATCCAGCTCCCCTACCATTTCGAACGGCAGTTCCATTTCAAAGCAGGTCTCCGGATTCTGGCTAAAGTGCGGGCACCACGGGATCGTGAACGGTTCCTTGCCGTAGACGAGATCCTCGAGATTGAGGGAATTCCGTTCGCTCAATGGCAGGATCCCATCGATTTCGAGCGACTCACAGCGATGCACCCCACGGAGCGTATCGTTTTGGAAAATCCCAAAACCCGTTCCATTTCCGCACGGGCCGTGGATCTTATCTCTCCTCTGGGCCGGGGGCAACGCGGCCTGATTGTCGCCCCGCCTCGCACTGGGAAGACAATTCTTCTTAAGGACATCGCGCAGGCGATTCTTTATACGAGCCCTGACACGGAGCTCATTATTTTGCTCGTGGATGAGCGTCCCGAGGAAGTTACCGACTTCAAGCGCGCACTTAAATGCGAGATCTATTCGTCGACTTTCGACGAAAACGCCCTGCGCCACACTCAGGTAGCCGAAATGGTTCTCGAGCGCGCCAAGCGTCTCGTCGAACTCCAAAAACACGTCGTAATCCTACTCGACTCCATCACCCGACTTTCCCGTGGCTACAACAACATGCAGCCCGGGAAAGGACGCGTCATGTCCGGAGGCGTCGATACCAAGGCACTGATCAAGCCGAAGAAATTTTTTGGAGCTGCCCGAAATACCGTGGAAGGCGGAAGTTTGACCATTCTGGCGACGGCTCTTGTGGAAACTCAGAGTCGCATGGATGACGTCATCTTTGAAGAGTTCAAAGGCACAGGAAACATGGAGCTTCGTCTGGACCGTGCGCTCTCGGAGAAACGCATTTTTCCCGCAATCAATATCCCCCAGTCAGGAACAAGACGGGACGAGTTGCTTTATCATCCCCAGGAATTTGAACGAGTCAGCACGTTGCGCCGACAACTGGCCGCACTCCCCGCTATGGAGGCTACCGAGTCTTTAAATCAAGCTCTCCGGAATTCTTCCTCCAACTCTGAGTTACTCCTGCGCGGGTTCAGACCATGAGACCGAAGTCCGCCAAACCTCGTCCGGACCCGGTGGCGGAGGCTGCTCAGGATTCCGCCCAAGGATGGCTCCGTGGGTTTCTTGGAAAGATCTTTCCTTCCTTACAAAAGGCGCCCGCCAAGGGCAACCTTCTCAGCCGGCAGCCAACCGTCCAGCCGTCTCGGCCTCCCGCCCACAGCCAAGCCCGAGGGACATCGCAGTTGTCACGCAGTTCAAGTCCAGCTCGATCCTCCCGCCCGGGACTACGCCGCGAACCCCAGCGTGAGAACTCGACCGTTAACCAACCGGATCCGGATTTTCCAATGATCTCCACGACATCGGAGCTCGAGAAGACAGTTCAGGCCTTTGCCCCTCTGGAGCGGATTGCACTCGATACCGAAGCGGACAGTTTGCACTGCTATTTTGACAAACTTTGTCTCATTCAGATCACCATTCCGGGACAAAACCTGCTCGTAGACCCGCTCGCGAACATTTCGCTCGATCCCTTGTTTAGGGCGCTGGAAGGGAAAACCGTAATTATTCACAGCGCTGACTACGACCTGCGGCTTTTACGCCGCACCGGATATACTGGCCCGACCGTGCTGTTTGATACGATGATCGGAGCGCGTTTATGTGGAGCCACGGAATTTGGACTCGCGGCACTACTACAGCAGCACTTTGGAGTCACTCTCGCCAAGGCCTCCCAGAAAGCGAACTGGGCCCTGCGTCCCCTCTCTCGCGAAATGCTGGAGTATGCGGTGAACGACACGCTCAACTTATTAACGCTCGCCGAAATCCAGGAAGCGCGCCTGCGGGAGCTGGGTCGTTGGAACTGGTTTGAGCAAATGTGCGAAAGGCAGATTCGGCTTTCTTCGATCATCAAAGATAAGGATCCGGACACACTTTGGCGGATCTCCGGATACGCTGATTTGAGTCCTCGAGGAAGTGCCATTCTGCGGTCTTTGTGGCATTGGCGGGATCAGGAAGCGCAGGCCGCTGACAGACCCGCCTTTCATGTCCTCAACAACGACGGACTTCTGGACGTTGCAGACCGTTTCGATAAAGGGCAACCAGTTGAACCCAAACATCTCCGGGGTAATCGAAAGACCCGCTTTTTTGAGGCAGCCGATCAGGCGCTCCGCCTCCCCGAATCCGAATGGCCACAAACGATTCGTAAACCGCGTCTACGCACCACGCCCGAACAGGAAACCCGCTTTCGCGAGCTTCGCAAACATCGCGATGCGGTGGCAGCCAAACTCCAGCTCGATCCGACCCTGATCGCTCCGAAAGGCATTCTCGAGCAGCTTTCCCGCAACGAATTACACGCTATAGAGTCGCTTTTACCGTGGCAGAGGGAGTGTCTACCTCCGCTTTAGATTGCGTCACTATCCGTATTCTTTCGGGACGTGACGAAGGCTCTCTCACTTTCCCCCCTTGACGCTCTCCTGCGTCCCTCCTAGCTTAACCCCTCGGTCAGTGCGTAGAAGTGGGTCCTGAAGACCCACTTTTTTTTGTCTCTGGCCCCTCCGTGAATTATGAACAGCGAAATCTTGGCCGGACTCGATTTTTTCGAGCGTGATAAAGGCATCAAGCGCGAAGTGCTGCTTGAAGCGATCAATAACGCCCTGCTCACTGCTGCCCGAAAGGCAGTCGGACCAGCCCGAGATTTGCGTGTAGAAATCGATCCGAAGTCGGGCAATATAAAGGCCATAGCGAAGCTGCTTGTCGTCGAGCGCGTAGTCAACAAACACGACGAAATCAGCCTTACGGAAGCCAAAAAGCGGATCAGCGAGGAGGCCCAGATTGGAGACGAACTCGACGTCCAGGTTACCCCGAAAGACTTCGGCCGGATCGCCGCACAAACTGCCCGTCAGGCAATCATGCAGCGCCTGCGGCAGGCTGAGAAGGAAATGATTTACGATGAGTTTAAAGATCGGGCCGGTGAAATCATCAGCGGCACGGTCCGTCGGTTTGAACGCTCGGATGTCATTGTGGACCTAGGAAAATTTGAAGGTGTAATGCCTAACCGCGAACGTGTTACAACCGAAGAATATTCCGTCGGGGACCGTATCCGGGCTTATGTCGTCGCCGTGGAAAACGGAGTCCGCGGACCCGAAATTATCCTTTCCCGCAGCCACCCGAATTTCGTGCGTCGTCTCTTTGAAATGGAGGTCGCCGAAATCGCTGACCGGACTGTCGAGATTAAAGGCATCGCCCGCGAAGCCGGACACCGCACCAAAATTGCCGTTTGGAGCGCCAACGAAAAGGTCGACCCTGTGGGAGCCTGCGTAGGAATGCGTGGAGCCCGGGTCAAAAACATCGTGCGCGAACTCAACAACGAAAAAGTCGACATCATTCGCTGGTCTACTGACATCAAGGAACTTGTTCTGGAGTCGCTGAAGCCCGCCAAGGTGAAGTCGCTGACACTGGATGAAGGCAAACGCAATGTGGTCATCAAGGTCGATGCCGATCAACTCTCCCTTGCCATTGGCAAGCGCGGACAAAATGCACGGCTCACCTCGCGGCTCACCGGATGGGATATCTCCATTGAGAAGGACGAATCGGTAAGAGAAGCCTTTGCGCAAAACGTCGAAAAGAGCGTTCTCTCTTTGGCGACTGCCCTCGGCATCGATGTAGACACCGCCCGTAAGCTCACGGAAGCGGGGATGGTCAGCGCTGATGTAATTGCCACGGCCGATGCCACTGATATTGCCGACGCCATTGGTTGCGACCCAGCTCAGGCCGAACAGATTTTCTCCGCAGCACAGCGCGGGCTTGCCGGATCCAATGCCGCCTAACTATCACGGCGACGACTACTTTTTATAGATTTTCTGAATGGCCACACGACCTCAACGCACATCCTCCCCCAAATCGGCAGGCCAGTCCACGGCGCCCAAGCAAACGGCTGCACGCAAGGTGACAGCTCCTGGCAAGGCCGCCGCGCCACGGGAACCAGAGGCACCGCCGGCCAAGCCGACTCCTCCCAAAGAGGCAGTCTCTCTCATTGACGATAAGGTCAAATCGCCACGCAAGCGTTCCACAGGGATTACCGCATTTAAAGCCCTTGCCCCGATCTCCCGTCTTCTCGAACCGGAAAAGTCCGCCGAACCGGAACCCGTCGAGGAAATCGCCCCGGCTGAGGCTGAGGTTATCGAAGAAGCGCCTGTGATAGAGGAAGAACCCAAGGTTGACGAAAAGGTTATTTCGCTCAAACCCCCGATTGCGGTTCGCGAACTCGCGTCGGCGCTTGGATTGAAGCCCTTTGAAGTCATCCGTGACCTGATGGGGATGAATATCTTTTTGAATCTGACCCAGAGTGTGGATCTGGAGATCGCAACCAAGATCTGCCACAAATATGGATTCACCTTCGAACGGGAAAAGCGTGAAAAGGGTGCGGGGGTTCACAAACCCGTTCAGAAGGTCGTCGAACCTCCCAAAGAAACAGTCAAGCCCAAGACCAATGATTTGGTGTCTCGCGCTCCGATTGTAGCCTTTATGGGTCACGTCGACCATGGCAAGACCACTCTGATGGATGCCATCCGTAAGACCCGTGTTGCCAAAGGCGAAGCCGGCGGAATTACCCAGCACATCGGTGCCTATTCGGTCACTCACAATGACCACAAAATCACCTTCTTGGACACCCCCGGTCACGCCGCTTTTTCGGCTATGCGCGCCCGTGGAGCCCATGTCACCGATATCGTCGTCCTGGTTGTTGCAGCGGACGACGGGCTGATGCCTCAAACGCTCGAAGCACTCTCGCACGCCAAGTCCGCCAAGGTTCAAATCATTGTCGCCGTCACCAAGATGGACTCCAATGGAGCGAATCTGGATCGCGTCAAAGGTCAATTGCAGGAAAAAGGACTCTCTCCAGAAGACTGGGGCGGAGAAACCATCTGTGTTCCCGTAGCCGCAATCAAAGGTCAGGGCGTGAACGAACTACTGGAAAGTATCCTACTGGTCGCTGAAGTCGCCGAACTCAAAGCGAACTCCGGTGGAGTTGCACGAGCCACGGTCATTGAAGCTCAGGTCGAACAGGGCCGCGGGCCAACCGCCACGCTCATCGTCCGTTCGGGGACCCTCAAAGTTGGCGACGCCTTCATCTGCGGCCGTTTCAGCGGAAAGGTCAAATCCCTCATGGACGACTGCGGCAAGCAGATCAAAACCGCCGCCCCTTCGACTCCGGTCAAGGTTCTGGGCTTCTCGGGCCTCCCAAACTCCGGCGACGAACTCGTCGTTATGGAGAGCGAAAAAGCGGCGAACACTCTCTCCGAGGAGCGCATTAACGCCAATCGCATCACCAAGCTTGGGACACCGGATCGGCCCACACTGGAAAGCCTTTACCAAGCCTTGGCCGAAGGCCAACGCAAGAATTTGCGCGTGATCCTAAAAACCGATGTGCAAGGTTCCTGTGAAGCCTTGGTGGCCTCGCTTAAACAAATCCAGAGCAAGAAGATCGATCTCGATATCGTTCACTCCGCAGTGGGCCCTATTAGCGAAAGCGATGTGCTTCTTGCAGCCGCATCCAATGCAGTAATTGTCGGCTTCAACGTCAAAACCGAAAACAACGCCGCAACGACAGCCAAACGCGAAGGTGTCCAGATCAAGCTTTACTCGATCATTTACGAACTCATCGATCAGGTGAAGGAGGCGATGGCCGGTCTGCTCGATCCGGAGAGTCGCGAAAACGTCATCGGCCACGCCGAAGTCCGCAAGGTGTTCGAATTGGTCAAAGGCAATGTCGCCGGCTGTTACGTTACCGATGGCCGGATCGCCAAAAACGGTCGCGCCCGTGTTTTGCGTGGACGTCAGCCAATTTACGACGGCGGCCTCGCAACGCTTCGCCGCTTCCAGGACGACGTCAAGGAAGTGCGCAGCGGCATGGAGTGCGGAATTCGTCTCGGCAGCTTCGACGAATATGAAGAAGGCGACACCATTGAGTGTTACATTCTGGAGAAGTTTCCGCAGTCGCTTTAATTCCGATGTGTTAGGTTGAAGGGAACCATCCGTGCCTTTCGACCGGCACGGTATCTCTCCTTCTCATGGCTAAACATCGTCTCGAACGAGTCAACGAACTCATCAAGCGCGAAGTCGGCGACATGCTCCGTAAAGAGTTTGTCTTCGACGCTCAACTCGTGACTGTACAGCAGGTTGACAGTACTCCCGATCTCAAGCACGCCCATGTTTACATGTCCGTGATTGGGACCGACGCGCAACGGCGCAAAGTGGTGACCTTGCTCCAGTCCAAACGGGCTCCGCTGCAATATGCTCTCTCGCGGAAAGTGACAATGAAGTTCACCCCTCAGTTGCACTTCAAGTTAGATACCGGCATCGAACGCGGTACCAAAGTCATTAGCATCATGGATGAGCTCAATCTCCTCCCTGCCCGCGAGTCCCTCGACCTTTTCGACGCTCCCCTCGACGGTCCCCCGCCTCTGTAATCCCTCGCTCGCCGGGCGGCAGCACGGCCCCCTTCCCAGGGCCGCCGTTTCGCGTCTCCTCCGCCCTGCCACGCCCCGCGACCATGAAACCCAATTGCACCCTCGAGGACATCGCTTCGATCTTCCGCGATCGTCGCCGCTTCCTAATTCTGAGCCACTTCCGCCCGGACGGAGATGCAATTGGCTGTTCCCTCGCTATGGCGCTTTGTCTCAAGGAAATGGGCAAGGACGTCACCGTCTGGAACGAAGACGGGCTGCCCGAACGCTTCGAGTTTTTACCAGGCCGTGAACTCGTGGGGCTCCCCCCGGCCTCCCCGGAGGAGTTTGACGCCGTTGTGCTCGTCGACACTGCCGTTAGAAACCGGGCAGGAGAACGCTGCCTTGCCTCCGCCAGGGCCGGTACTTGGATTAATATTGACCATCACATTTCCAACGACCGTCTGGGAGATCTGGTTTACGTCGATTCCAAGGCGCCCGCCGCCGGACAAATTTTGTTTGAACTGTTCAGCCAGCGTGGGTTGCCCCTCAACCAGGCGATCGCAACCTCGTTGTATACCGCCATCTCCACCGACACCGGCTCCTTTCAATATCCCAGCACCACGGCCCGCACCTATGCCATTGCGGCCGAACTTGTAAACCTCGGCGTCAATGTGGGTTGGATCAACCAGCAACTATACGAACGCAGCCCGCGCCGACGTCTTGAATTGCTACGTTCCCTTCTGAACGTCCTCCGCTTTAGTAGTAACGACCGCGTTGCCAGTTTCGCCCTCGCCCAGGAAGTCACCCGGGCTCTGGGCGCCATTCCCGATGATACGGAAGGCCTCATTGACACTATCCGTGCACTGGAAGGTGTGATTGTAGCCGTCTTCTTTGAGGAAGTTGCTAACGGCATAATCCGTATCAGCATGCGTTCCAAAGACCCTCAGGTAGATGTTTGCGCCATTTGCGGCGAGTTCGGCGGCGGAGGTCATATCTTGGCGTCCGGTGCACGAATCTCCGGCACTCTTGCCGAGGTTCAGGAACGGGTCCTTGCGGCTGTCGACCGCCGCATTTCAGCCCTTCCGTGGTCCGCCTAGGCCGCAGCTCCTCTGGAACTCAGACCGGTTTCTTGCCGGTTTTCCTCTTTCCCTTATTTCCCAACCCCTTTCTTTCCCTTACTCACCCATGCGTTTTGACCATCTGGACGGCGTTCTCCTCCTCGACAAAGAACCCGGTATGACCTCCCACGATGTCGTCGCCATTGTGCGCCGCTGTCTGAACATTAAAAAAGTCGGCCATTGTGGCACGCTTGATCCTCTCGCAACCGGGCTACTGCTCGTGGTCTTGGGCCGAGGCACCAAAATTCAGGATCTGCTCATGGCCGAGGACAAGGAGTATGAAGGCACCATGCGTCTGGGCGTCACCACCGACAGCCAGGACTCCGATGGGGAAATCGTGGAAACCAAAGCCGTTCCGGATCTTACTCCCGAACAGATCGAAATGGCTTTCCGCTACTTTCATGGCGATTTCTACCAGACCCCGCCCATGGTTTCCGCCATCAAAAAAGACGGCGTCCCCCTCTACAAACTGGCACGCCAGGGAAAGGTCGTAGAACGCGAACCCCGTTTTGTGCATGTTTTTGCACATGAGGTCACTGGCGTGCGACTTCCTGAAATCGATTTCCGCGTCGTTTGCAGCAAGGGATTTTACGTAAGAACCTACGCCTACGATATCGGGGAACTGCTCCGCTGCGGCGCGCATCTGAACTCTTTGCGCCGTACCAAATCCGGCCGCTTTTCCGTATCTGACGCCATCCGGATCAGCGAACTGCGTACTATCCCCCCCGAGGACATCGCCAAGCGGGTACTCGATCTGCCCACCGTCTCTCGTCTGCGCGGCGCGTAAGGTTTCGGGTTCATGATTATCCTGAGAGCCATCCCTGAACTCGCCTCCGTACCCGGTCCCGTGGTGCTGGCCGCAGGCGTCTTCGATGGCCTCCACCTTGGACACCGTGCCGTATTACGGCGCGCGCAGGCCGAAGCGGCACGCCTGAGGGGAACCGCCGTTCCCCTTACATTTGACCCGCATCCCGCCCGGGTAATCCGCCCCGAACACGCCCCGCTTCAGCTCACGGCCACCGAACACAAGACCCGTCTGTTCGCCTCACTGGGGTTTTCCCACGCGCTTGTATTGGCATTCAGCGCCGAACTTGCCGCCACCGAACCGGCCTCCTTTGTACAATCACTCGCAGAATCCTCCCGGCCAATTGGCGCCATCTGCGTCGGTCACGACTGGTCCTTTGGTAAGGCGCGGACAGGCAACGTGGCCCTGCTCCAGAC
>CAMCYN010000052.1 GCA_945883955.1 Akkermansia muciniphila | reverse complement strand
ATACTTACGCCAAGGCCCAGCTTCACGAGTTCCTTGATGGCCTCCATGTTTCCAAGGTCAACCATGCCGTTGAGGATGATATTTTCGCTTCGAAAATACCCTTCAATCATCTGCGCGGTGTAACTGTTTTTGCCGTACAGAATGTAGTTTTGACGGGCGATCTCTTTGCGCTCGACCTTACCGGCTAGGGCCCACGGATGCAGCGGACTGACAATAAAATACAACTCGTCACTGAAAAGAGGACGGAAGTTAAATTGCTCTTCTCGATGCGGTTCTAGGTGCACTGCGAGGTCAATTCTGTGGAGTCGAAGGGCCTCGATAATTTGCGGAGTGTCCCCGGCCTCAATGGAAATGACGCACTTTGGGAAACTCTCCTTAAACTCCCGAAGGACTGCGGGAATGATAAACTGGCATCCAGTGGTACTCGTTCCAATTCGGAGGCGGCCCACGCCCCATTTTCCAAGCTCGCCCAATTCTTCGCGGGCCAACTCCATTTCCTTAAGGATTTTTTCAGTGCGGGCCATGAGCTGCTCGCCGGCCTGTGTGAGAACCACCGTTTTGCCCATCCTGTCTAAAAGGCGACACCCGGTGGCCTCCTCCAGAGACTTCATCGAATGGCTGACCGCGGACTGTGAGAGGTGAAGTTCCTGGGCGGTTCGCGTGAAACTGCCCGTGCGTGCGAGGATGGAAAAGGCTCGTAGTTGCCTGCTGTCTAGGGGTTCCGACATACATGAAAATGATTCATGCTGAGACATACAAAGTCGAATCGTATTTATGTGCCTCCTTAGGAATGGCTGGCACGGGGGCAGCTAAAGGGGAGGTACACCAGTTCCATGGCCACTTTGAAAAAAAACACCAACCCCTTCGAACGCGTCTTTCCGTGGTGTCCCATTTCTAACCCGCCCACCTATGCCGCTGAAAACGAGCTTGCTGGGTGACTCCTCTCCAAGTGTTTTTGTTATGAATCCAATTCCGTTTATTCCGCCCAATGCTCCGTTCTCCAAAGAGCAGCTGCACTGGCTGAATGGTTATCTTGCTGGGTTTTTTTCCAATGCGGCTGGAGCGAATCCCCTGACGATGGAGACCGGCGGGGAGGAGAGGGCCAAGGTACCGCTAACTTTGTTGTGGGGCTCCCAAACCGGTACCGCGGAGGGTCTGGCCAAACGTTTTGCCAAAGAGGCGAATACTCGGGGATTCGATGCGAAAGTTGCTGATTTGGGTGCGTATCCGGTTGAGAAGCTAGCCACGGAACGGAATCTCATCGTACTCACCAGTACCTACGGCGATGGAGAACCTCCGGACAATGCGGCGGGATTTTGGTCCGCATTGAAGGATGAGGCGGCTCCCCGTTTGGAGTCGCTTCGTTACTCGGTTCTGGCGCTTGGAGACACAAACTACGCAGGATTTTGTCAGTTCGGGAAAGATTGCGACGAGCGTCTTCTGGCTCTGGGGGCAAGCCGGGTCTTTACGCGTACGGACTGCGATATTGATTATGAGGAACCCGCAAAGCAGTGGTTGGCTGGCGCCTTGAGCGCATTTTCCGAAGGAGCAGCAGCCGCTGTCCCTGCGCGTGAGACCGCTGCTGCCGCGGACGCTCCGGTTTTGCTCGAGGGATACAATCGCAAGAACCCTTTTGCGGCCCGGTTGTTGGTGAACCGAACGCTGAACGGGGCGGGATCCGGAAAAGAGGTGCGACATTACGAAATTTCACTCGCCGGGTCCGGACTGGTCTATGAGGCCGGGGACGCTCTTGGCGTGTATCCTGAGAACTGTCCCGACTCGGTTTCCGAGATTCTTGCCCTGATGGGCTGGGATGGAGAGGAGGCGGTGACCGTGGCAGGAACTCCGGAGTCATCGCTACGTGTGGCGCTCCTGCGTTGGTGCGATATAACCCGTCCATCCAGTGAAATGCTGAAGGCTTTGGCGGAGCGCGGGAGTGGCGGTGGGGAACTGCTCTCTCTTCTCGATCCTGCCCGAAAAGATGATTTGAAGGCATTTCTTTGGGGCCGGGAGGTGATCGACTTGCTCCCCGGACTGAATGGGGCGCTGACCCCCGGCGAGTTTGTGGGGCTCCTGAAAAAGCTTCAGCCCCGTCTGTATTCCATTTCATCCAGTCCTAACGCCCATCCCGATGAAGTGCACCTGACGGTGGCGGCAGTTCGGTACGAGGGGCATGGGAAAAAGCGGAAGGGAGTGTGTTCGACGTTTTTGGCGGATCGCGTTTCAAGTGAAACCCCGGTGCCTGTGTTCGTGCAGGTGTCGCACGGATTCCGGCTGCCGGCCAAGGGTGAGCTGCCGGTCATCATGTGTGGCCCCGGAACCGGGATCGCCCCGTTTCGGGCCTTTCTGGAGGAAAGGCAGGTGTCCGGAGCGACAGGTAAGAACTGGCTGTTCTTCGGGGATCAGAAGCGTGACACCGATTTTCTGTACCGGGAACAACTCGAAGGCTGGGTAGCGGACGGGCATTTGACCCGGCTTGATCTGGCGTTCTCGCGGGATCAGACGGAGAAGATTTATGTTCAGAACCGGATTCTGGAAAATGCGGAGGAGCTGTGGGGCTGGTTCCAGGCTGGCGCGCATTTTTATGTGTGCGGTGATGCCAGTCGGATGGCCAAAGATGTGGATGCGGCCCTGGTGAAGGTGGCCGAGACAGCTGGAGGACTCAGTGCGGAAGCGGCTGCGGATTACATCCAGAAGCTCAAGACGGAAAAGCGGTATCAACGTGACGTTTATTGATTTATGAGTTCTCAGGGATTTCCTTTTCAGACCATTAATGGCGGCGCGATTTCTCAGGATCAGGAGAATTATCTTAACGGATTTTTCGCCGGAATCGCAGCGCGCGGCCAACGCTTTGGGGACGTGGAACCCAACCCTGTGGCGGGTCGGACCGTGAGCGATGAAGATCTAATTTTCGAGGAACGAGTCAAACGGGAGCTTCATCCTCTGGATGCATATCCGGTGCTTCTCGAACATGCCTCCGCCAACAAGGCTCCGGGCAAGGAGGAGATTTTCCGATTCAAGTGGAACGGGCTGTTTTTTCTGACGCCGAACAAGGAGGCGTTTATGGCCCGGTTGCGTATCCCCGGCGGGCGTTTACAGACCTACCAGCTGCGGGAACTGGCCAATATCTCCAAGGAGATCACGACCGGTTATGTGCAGGTGACCACACGCGCGAACCTGCAGATCCGGTTGATTCAAATGAAGGATACGCCCGAGTTTCTGCGGCGGGTGCAGCATATCGGACTGCATACGAGGGGATCGGGGGCGGATAACATCCGCAATCTGACGGTGAATCCGACGGCAGGCATTGATCCGGTGGAGATCTATAATGCGATGCCGCTCTGTGAGGAGATGGGGCAGATAATTCTCAATGACCGTGCGTATTATGACCTGCCGCGGAAGTTCAACATTGCCTATGATGGCGGTGGGTTGATCGGGAGTGTGGAAGACACAAACGATATCGGGTGCAAGGCGGTGAAGGTCGGCGACGAAGTCCGTTTCAGGATCGCGCTGGGGGGAGCCACGGGGCACAAGGCTTTTGCCAATGATCTGGGGGTGCTTGTTAAGCCGTCTGATCTCAACAAGGTCGTGTCTGCGGTGTTGAAGGTTTATATCGCAAACGGCAATCGCACGGACCGGAAGAAGGCGCGGCTCAAGCACCTGCTCGAAAAGTGGACTCTCGGCCAGTATTTGGAAGAAACTGAGAAGGTTTTGGGTTTTCAACTGGAGCGTTCCGTTCTTGAGAAGGGCGCGTTGAGTTATCCGGCGCAGAATCTGTCGCATTCACACGTTGGAGTTTATCCGCAGAAACAGAGTGGCCTCTATTACGTGGGAGTGGCGGTGCCGGTGGGCCATCTTTCTCCCAAGCAGATGATCCGGATTGCGGAGATTGCCGACCTGTACGGTTCGGGCGAGATCCGGCTGACGGTCTGGCAAAATTTTATCATTCCGAATATCCCCGAGGCCTACGTGGAGACGGTCAAGAAGACGTTGGTGAAGGCGGGACTGCACTGGCAGCAATCCAATCTGCGCAGCGGAGTGATCGCGTGTACCGGGAGCGCCTATTGCAAATTTGCACAGGCCGACACCAAGAGCCACGCGCTGCAACTGGCCGACTACCTGGACAAGCGCCTCAAGCTGGATCAGCCCGTGAATATTCATTTTACGGGGTGCCCGAATTCCTGTGCGCAGCATTATATGGGCGACATAGGGATGCTCGGTGCGCGGGCGAAGATTGCGGGGGAAAGTGTGGACGGGTATCACATTTTTGTCGGAGGCGGCTTTGGGGCCACGCGGGCGGTGGGGCGTCAGGTGTTTACTGCGATTGATTTCGAGAGCTCAAAGACACTGGTGGAGAAAATGTTGCGCGGATACTTGCGCCATCGGGAAGTCGACGAAACCTTTCAGTCGTTCACGTCACGGTATGACCTAAACGGGTTGCAGAAGATTTTCTCCAACGAGGAGTAAGGCCGAGTTCTATGAGCGCCTCTTTGCTGCAGGAAAATCCGCGGACCTTAATTGACGAACTCCTGGAGGAGCAGCAGCGGTTGACCCCTGTGGAGCGTTTTTCTAACCGCAAGGATTTGGGGGCGCTTCCAGCCCAGGCGAAGTATTACCGGGATCTCATTCCGCTGAGTAAACCAGCAGCTGGTGAACAGTATGCGTTCGCAGTGGACATGGATCGGTGTACAGGCTGCAAGGCGTGTGTCACTGCGTGCCATTCCTTAAATGGTCTCGATGAAGGGGAGGCCTGGCGGGATACGGGGCTCATTCTGGGGGGGCCTGAGACAGCACCTTATCAGCAGACGGTCACGACGGCCTGTCATCACTGCGCCGAGCCTGGATGCCTGGAAGGGTGTCCGGTACGAGCGTACGAAAAGGATTCTGAAACCGGGATCGTGCGGCATTTGGACGATCAGTGTATTGGCTGCCAGTATTGTGTTCTGAAGTGTCCGTATGATGTGCCCAAATATTCCAAAGTGCGGGGCATAGTGCGGAAATGTGACATGTGCCACAGCCGGCTGAGTGTTAGTGAAGCGCCAGCATGTGTCCAAGCCTGTCCAAGTGAGGCGATAACGATCCGGATTGTGGATAGAGCCGGGCTGGCTTCAGATCTCCGGCCGGAGTCGGCCTTGTTGCCCGGAGCGTTCCGGTCGTCCTACACAAAGCCTTCGACGACCTACACCACCCGACAAGCCATTCCGGTGGATGCCCGCGCCTCGGACAGCGGTGTGTTGCGTTTGGAGCCAGCGCATTGGCCGCTGGTGTGGATGTTGATTTTAACCCAGATGGCCACCGGGTTGTTTGTGACGGCGGCTCTATTGGCGGCAATGAACCCGGCGGTCTTTGCAGAGATCGGAGGTGCAGTGGCCGTGATCGCCTTTGTTGCCCTCAATGCAGGGCTCGGATCCAGTACGCTTCACTTGGGACGTCCGCTCGGAGCCTGGAGAGCATTTTTGGGACTGCGCACCTCGTGGATGAGCCGTGAGATTTTGGCGTTCGGTGTTTTTGCGATGGTTGCGGGTGGCTTTTGTATGAGTGCCTTATGGGGACGAATAGGATCCATTCTTCCACAGCTTCGAATCGTGGAGCAGGTTCTCGATCCGGCTTCGCTGTTGCTACCCGCCGGGTTTTTAACCGTGGTGCTTGGCGGGGTGTCGGTGTTTTGTTCCGGGATGATTTATGTCGATACGCACCGTGCTTTGTGGCGCGCCAAAAATACCGCAGTGCGCTTTGGCGGGGCGCTCGCCCTTTTGGGCGCTTCGGCCACTGCGGTGATTTTTGCCTGGGGCGGCGTGTTGGGGAATGAGCAGACGGCCCGCCTTGCACCTTTGCTCGGCGCCGTGACGATGTTGATTCGGACGGTTTTGTTTGCGCTGGATTTTCGGTGGTTGCAACAGGCGGGTGAGATTGGGCATCCCGACCACACTTCGGTTCGGATGGCGTTTGGGCTGTGCGGCGGCTCGATCCGCGCGCGGCGGGTTCTGTTTGTCGGTTCCACTGCTTTTGGATTGCTTGGAATCATGAACCCGGGATGGGTTGGCGCGATATTTGCAACGCTCTCATTATTAATGACCTTCGGCTCACAGGTCATCGAGAGGTATCTGTATTTCACCACGGTGGTGGCCTACCGAATGCCCGGTTTTCTTACTCCCGCCGCACACCCCGTACGCTGAGTATGGAATTCAAAGGACTCACTTTTTCGTCTCTGCTCCGAGCCTGGGACGGTCCGTTGACTCGGGACTTGGTACTTGCGCCAGGGCAATTCGGGTTGGGCAAGGTACCGGCCCGCTTAATGCCGGACGACGCCACCACGGTAGTGTGCGGGTTTTGTTCGACGGGTTGCGGACTGAAGGTGCACCTCAAGGAAGGGGCCGCTGTGAATTTGAGTGCGGACACGTTCTATCCGGTGAATCTGGGGATGGCGTGCCCGAAGGGCTGGGAAGCACTAACGCCGCTGGCGGCTGCTGACCGGGCCACAACGCCGTTGTTACGGAATGCGGCCGGGGTGTTGGAGCCGGTGAGTTGGGAGGACGCGATGGAGGCGTTTTGCGGGCGGTTTAAGGGGATCTTGAAAGAGCATGGGCCTGAATCTGTGGCCTGGATTGGCACCGGCCAGATCTGCGTGGAGGAACTGGCCTTTCTCGGCGCACTCGGGAAGTTTGGCATGGGCCTCATTCACGGCGATGGGAACACCCGGCAATGTATGGCCACTGCTGTGGCGGCGTATAAGCAGTCGTTTGGGTTTGACGCTCCGCCTTACACGTATGCGGATTTTGAAGAGTCCGACGTCATTGTGCTGGTCGGATCGAACCTCTGTATTGCCCACCCGATCATGTGGCAGCGGGTGATGCGCAACCGGCGCCAGCCCGAAATTATTGTGGTGGATCCGCGGCGTACAGAAACGGCCATGGCCGCCACACAGCATTATGCGTTGTTACCCAAAAGCGATCTGACCCTATTTTACGGACTGGCGCATCTCGTGATCGCCAACGGCTGGGTGAAGCGGGAATACGTGGACGCTTTCACGGGTGGTTTTGAGGAGTTCGCGGCTTTCGTCGCGCAGTTCACGCCCGAGCGGGTTTGTGAGGCGACCGGATTAAGCGTGGTCGATCTCGAACGCTTCGCGCGGTGTATTGGGGAGGGGAAACGTGTGTCGTTCTGGTGGACCATGGGGGTGAACCAGGGGCACGAGGCTACGCGGACGGCGCAGGCCCTGATCAATCTGGCGTTAATGACGGGAAATATTGGGCGGCCCGGGACCGGGGCAAACTCCATCACGGGTCAGTGTAACGCAATGGGGTCGAGGCTTTTTAGTAACACCACTAATTTGCTGGGGGGGCGTGACTTCCTCAATGCGACTCACCGGGCGCAGGTGGCTGAGATTTTGGAAATTCCCGTGGAGAGTATCCCCGACCGCAACTCGCTGGCTTATGACCAGATTGTGGACGGGATCGAGTCTGGGAAGGTTAAGGGGTTATGGATTGTGGCGACGAACACTTCGCATTCCTGGATCCACCAGAATTCATTCAACGAGCTGGTGTCGAAGTTGGATTTTCTGGTCGTGCAGGACATGTACGGCAGCACCGAGACGGCGCTCCGGGCGGATCTGGTTTTACCCGCGGCGGGCTGGGGGGAGAAGGAGGGGACGTTTATCAATTCCGAACGCCGGTATGGGCTGGTCAAGCGGGTCTCAAAAGCTCCCGGGCAGGCGCTATCCGATTTTAATATTTTCAGGCTGATCGCAGAGTCCTGGGGGGTGGGTAAGATGTTCCGGGAATGGTCATCGCCCGAAGCGGCTTTTTGTCTGCTCAAAAAACTCTCGCGTGGACAGCCCTGCGATATCACCGGGATACGGGATTATGCGCACATTGACGAATGCGGCGGAATCCAGTGGCCCTGGAGTGCGGACGAAGGCTTGGCGGCGCTCGCCGGGAATCCTGTGCAGGAAAGGCGATTGTTTGAAGATGGGGCGTTTTACCATCCGGATTCCAAGGCACGCTTTTTATTTGAAGCGCCACGAGCCGTGCCGGAACCAGTGGATGCGAGTTACCCGTTTGTGTTGCTCACTGGTCGGGGCACGTCATCGCAGTGGCACACCTTAACCCGAACTGGGAAGTCGGACGTGCTGCGAAAGCTCGCGCCCGAGAATGTGTATCTGGAGATCAACGCACAGGATGCCGAGCGGCTTAAAATTGCAGACCAATCGCTGGTGCGCGTGGCTTCGAGGCGCGGGAGTCTGACCGCGACGGCTTTTGTGTCGGGCACGGTTCGGCCCGGGCAGGTGTTTTTGCCGATGCATTATGCGACGGTAAATCAGCTGACTTACCCGAGCTTTGACCCGTATTCCCGGCAGCCGTCGTATAAAGCGTGTGCGGTGCTGGTGGAGCGGTTGGGGTGAGGACGATGCTTGCGGGAGCGGTTAAGTCTGAAGATCCGCAGGCGAGTTCAGATTGCGAAACAGGGGTGTTTCAGCGGGGCCGAGTTCTCGCGAGTTCAGGAGGCCCAGCTCGACGCCGCGTCGGATAAACGCCTGTAGAGAAAGGTGTTTCTGAGCGATGCTCGCTTCCGCCAGTGGGAGAAGGGTTCGTGGATAAACGGCGGCCAGAGGCTCCCACCAGCGCGTGTCCCGGGTGACGATTCCCCGTTCCACAGAGTGGGCTTCGGCGAGGAGGCTTTGAAGGAAATCGGGGGTGATTTCCGGCAGATCGATTGCGAGGACGAGTAAGTATGGGTGCGACACGTGGCGCAGGCCGCTCAGAATTCCGCTGAGAGGTCCGGCTCCGCTGCTCTCGTCTTCGAGGATCGGATAGCCCGCATTGAGGTACGGGCCTGAGGCGGGGCCTGAGATAAAAATCTCGGCCGGACCTGTGGCCTGGAGCGTGTGGAGTTGATGTTCCCAGAGAAGTCGGGGACCGAATGGAAGAGCGGCCTTATCGCGGCCCATGCGGGTGGAACGACCTCCAGCCAGCAGGATTGCGCCAAACGGAGTGGGCGGTTGGTTCATGGAAGAAGTGGAGTCGCGACGCGTATCAGCGGCGGAAGCGAATAGGGAGGGGAAAAGCTCACGGGCGTAGTACGGGATGGAGGCGTCGAGGGCAATTGGTGTGGCTCAAGTGGACGCGGAAGGGGTGTTGGTGGGAGATGTGTAACATGTTGGGCCTAAGGTTTACTTCAGGCCTTGAGCCGGAGCGTGTAGCAGGGCACAGTTGTCCCTCCGGCTTGTTCCGGGAGGTCCTTTTTTATGCTCACGATTCGTAATCTCAAAAAATCCCACGGTGGAAACACCCTCTTTGAAAACGCCTCCATGCAGGTGAATTACGGGGAGCGAGTGGCGCTGATCGGACCAAACGGTGCCGGCAAAAGTACCATTTTTTCGATTATCCTCAAAAAGCAGGAGCCCGATTCCGGGACCGTGGAACGCGATGAGTGGACGATGGTGGGGTTTCTTCCGCAGGAAGCAGAGGCCTTGGGGAACGAGACCGTGCTGGATATTGCCACGGGTCGGGCCGGAGAGGTTCCTGCGCTTGAAAAGCGACTGCACGAGTTGGAGAAGGCGGGAATTGTCGACAGCGCCGAATACCTCGAGGCGCACGCCAAACACGAGGCGCTGACCAACACCAAGGTGGACGCGAAGGCCAAGAAGATGCTGGTTGGCTTGGGATACCGGGACGGAGATTTTGAGCGGCCAGCCAAGGAGATGAGCGGCGGTTGGGTGATGCGTGCTCACCTGGCCAGGTTGCTGGTGATGGAACCGGATTTGCTGATGTTGGATGAACCCACCAATCACCTCGATTTGCTCTCTCTGCTCTGGTTACAGAACTATTTGAAGACGTATTCCGGAGCCGTCCTCCTGATTTCGCATGACCGTGAATTCATGGATGAAATTGTGGAGACCGTGTTCGAGATCAACGAAAAGAAGCTTCTGGAGTGGAAGGGGAACTACACGGCCTATCTCGAACAGCGCGAAGCGGCTTACGAACAGCAGAACGCGGCGTATAAAAATCAGCAGAAGGAAATCGCTTCGCTTCGCGAGTTCTACGATCGCTTCCGCCAGGTGGCCTCCAAGGCTTCCCAAGCCATGAGCAAGCTCAAGCAGATCGAGCGGATGGACATTATTGAGAAGCCAACGGCTCCCAAAAAGCCGTTCCGCTTTATCATCCCACAACCGGTTCGGAGCGGGGCGCGCGTGGTGTCGCTGGAGAATATCCACATGGCCTATGGCGACCATGTCGTGTACCGCGGCCTGACGCTGGACGTGGAACGTGGCGAACGCACCGTGCTAGTGGGACCGAATGGTTCGGGAAAGAGCACGCTGATGAAGATCATGGCCGGCGTGCTGGAGTTTCAGAAAGGGGAGCGCAAGCTGGGGCTGAACACCAAAATTGGATATTTTAGTCAGCATCGTTCGGCGACTCTGGATGCTGAAAAGTCGGTTCTACAAGAGGTTATGGATGCCGCTGGAACCCTCAGTGAAAACGAGGCGCGCGGTATTCTGGGGAGTTTTCTATTTCGGAAGGACGACATTTACAAAAAAACAGCCGTTCTGAGCGGAGGAGAAAAGACGCGCCTGAACTTGATCAAGTTCCTCGTGGATCCGCCAAACTTGCTGCTCATGGATGAGCCCACGACACATCTGGACATTCACACGGTCGAGTCGCTGATCCTGGCGCTCGAGCATTATGAAGGCACGCTTGTGTTTATTTCGCATGATGTGCACTTCATCCGGAAGCTCGCCACCAAGGTCATTCATGTGAACAACGGGACGGTTCTGCCGTACTCGGGCGGGTACGAGTATTTCCTCGAGAAAACTGGATCGCTTGGGAATGAAAGAGCCGCTTTGACCTCCGAATAGAGGTTGCGGCAGGGGGAGACTCCCCCAATCTGGAGCTTTATGATTACCGGCCACGTCACCTGGCTTTATGCCTTTGATATCGCACACGACATGCGCCGGGAACCGCTCAAGACGGTCCTCGGACGTCCCGTCGAACCCTGGTTGCAATCGCACGATCACCGAGTGCCCCGGCAATCCTTTTTCCACCGGCCACAAATTGTCCGCCTGCCGCCATTGGAGGGCGGATTGCCGGGGGGCGGAAGTGCGAATCTGGAGCGGACGATTAAGATTCTGCCTGTGGGGGGGCTTTCCATCGCGATCACGGCGCCTTTTTCTGTGGAGAAGTTCGAGGATCTGGTGGCGTGGCACGAGCCACCGTCCGTGGCGGCCAACACTTCGGTGCGAAATCTGGTGCAGATGGTCATGGGCGACCTGCACGAGTACCTGATCCAGCCGGTGGAGGATTTGGAGGAAGCGGATGCGTATACGGTGTTTCGGCTGGATCCGTCGGAGGGGCAGGATGCGGGGGACTGGCTGCAGACTCACCGGCGCCAGGTTGCGGCTTTATTGACCCAGGAACTCGACTCGGAACGGTTGTGTGAGGAGGAGGTTGTCGAAACGGTGTCTCGTCGGTTGGGGTATTATAAAGACGACCTTGTGGTGGTGGACTGGGACGCGGCGCTTGTGCTCGATAGACGGGGGCCGGCCATGGAAGTGCTTCATGTGCTGGAATTGGCCAATCTCCAACTCTGCGAGTTGGAGGCGTACGACCGGTTATTGGATACGGCCATTGAAAGCTCGTATGCGGATTTGGGCAAAAAGCGGCGCTATAACCGGAACGTACTCGGAAACCTGGGCGAGTTGCGGATTGATCTGGCGCGGTTGTCGGACGAGTTAACGCATGCTGGCAAATTTTTGGGCGACTGGCATCTGGCGCGTATTTACGAGGCGGCTTCGGCTCGGTTCCATCTATCGGATTGGCAGCGAGTGGTGGACGACAAGCTCAAGACACTGGACGACCTCTATCAGATGCTCAAACACGATCAGTTCAACCGGTTGATGATCATTTTGGAGGTGATCGTGATCGTGATTTTGGTGTTCGAGGGCGGAATGGCCATCTTTCCGCTCTTTCATAAATGAGCGGTGTCCGTGAGAGCGGGGTTGTTTGTTGTGGGTAAACAGGGGTTCGGAAAATGCGAAGAAATTAAACCGGAGACCTTTCCCCTTCGCGGGTTTATTTATTCAACCACACAATTCCGTCCGATTTAGGAATCCTCCCCCATACCTTATGCATTCCCGCTTTTTCCCCCTCGTGACTTCCTTTGTTCTGCTGGGAGCGGCTTCGCTGTCTGCGGCCGAACTCACCCTTTCGATTGAAAAAACTCCCTCGGGTGGGGTGACGATCAAAGCCGGCGGGCAACCCTTTGCCACCTACGTCATCGATCAGGTTAACAAACCGTACCTCTGGCCGATTTACGGTCCTACGGGCAAAGCGATGACTCGTGCCTATCCGATGCTCGATGTGCCGGGCGAACAGCACGATCATCCGCATCATCGTGGGATTACCTTCGGGATGGAAAGTGCGGGAGGCGGCGCCTGGAGTTTCCCTCAAAAATGGGACGGCATCACGGGAGAGGAAAAAATGACAGGTGGTGGGGACACCTGGCATGAGGCGCGGACGTTTGAGGAGATGCAGGCGAACCCAAAATCGGCGCTCCGCGGAAAACAGCGTCTGGGCATGCTGGCGCGGATCGTGCACCGGGAGTTCACTGAATTAAAGGTGGACGGGGATAAAGCGGTGGTGGCGGAAATTTGCGACTACCTGGATCCGTCCGGGAAGCGGTTTTTGACGGAGGAACGCCGGTTCACTTTCCGGGCTTCGGCCGACAGCCGTTCGATTGATGTCGATCAGGACCTGATTGCTTCGGACGGGCCTATCAAGATTGACGACCGCAAGGATGCGGGGCTTGGGATCCGGTTGCCGAGCAGTATGGCCGTGGAGAGCAAGCAGGGCGGGGAAATTGTGAATAGTGAGGGGATTAAGGATGTTGCGGCCTGGGGGAAGAAAGCGAAGTGGTGCGATTATCACGGGCCGGTGGAAGGCGAAGCGCTTGGGGTGGCAATGCTCAGTCACCCATCGACCTACCGGTTTCCCACCCAGTGGCATGTGCGTCCTTACGGGTTGTTTTCTGCGAATCCATTTGGCGCGCGTGATATGGATAAATCGTTGCCGGACGGAACCACTTCGCTGCAGAACGGGGAGCGTGTGAAGTTGCGCCACCGCATCCTGTTCCACAAAGGAGATGCTGCCGAAGGCAAGGTGGAAGCGGCGTTTGAAGCTTACGCCAAAGAAAGCAAGTAGGCGGCGAGTCGTTTGTTTCGCCTGAGGGCGGACACAAAAAAAGGGGCTGCAACGAGTTGGTTCGTTGCAGCCCCTTTGTATTAAACCCCTCGGGTTCGCTTAGAAGCGCACCTGGAAGGAGGCGCCGAGACCGGCGTCGAGTTTCTGATAATCGGTGACGCTCACTTCAGACGAGTCGCGACCTTCATAGTTGGCGAAGGCCCGGACGGAGGTCCACTTGTTGATGGAGTAGGCGACTACGACGCCGACGGTCTGGAGAAGATCCCTCCGGGAGTGGATCCGGGTGAACTGGGTGTAAGCCGCGCGGTAGAAGGGCTGAACGACCAGGTTGGGGGCCAGTTCACGCATGTAGGAGGCCATGAAGACTTCGTCGATGCGGTCATTGTGATCGGTGTTGGGGGAATCGATACGGGTGACATGCCAGTTCGCGCCGATGGAGGCGGTGAACATGGATTTGTCGTCGACCTTGAAGCGGCGTTCCAAAGCGATGCTCGGGACGACTTCCGTGTAGAACTCGGTGTACATACCGGGATCTGTGGGGAGACGTGCGGCGCTGAGCAGACGGTTGTAGTCGACTCCGGCCGAGGCCATCCAATTTTCGTTAAAGACGTAACGGCCCTGGGCGAAAATGGTGCTGACGTCGAAATCGAGGTCGTTGAAGCTGCGTTCATTGCCGGACCAGACCCCGTAATTGAATTTCTGATGGCGGTAACCGGTTTTGAGCGCGAGTTGGCCGTTCCCTAGCGTGATCGGCGGAGGAGTCAGCGCGATCTGGGCGGTGGAAATCATCAGGGTGGAGTCGCGGGTGGCGGACTCGGCGAGCAGCGCGTTGTTGGTGCTGCCGTACTGGACGTCCAAAGCGGCTTCGATCCATTCGTGCTTCGTGCGGACTTTGGAGGGTTTGACGACAAATTGCTGTCCGATATCGGAGGATTCCCCCGAGTAGAGGGAGGGGACGGCTTCGCTGGCGGGTTCCTGAAATTTTTGCTTCAGGTTGACGCGCTGGATTTGCTGGGTGGCGGTATCGACGTTGCCGGCGGCGAAGGCCGAGGCGGACAAGGCACAAACTGCGGACACCATGGACAAGGCGGACGCGCTGTTTTTAGTAAGCTTCATGAAAAGAAAAATTGGAGTGTATCTAACTCGATAGGGATGGGATCGACGCTGGATCTATCCTCAGAGGGGTCCTTGGAAGTTTCCTTGGTGGTGATGGTTCGAGAAGAATTCGGAGAGGGACTTGCGCCCGAATTTGGATTGTTCGCCGATGCTGTTTACGAAATCCATGCGGATCCGGGGGGAGTAGATAGCGGGTGACTCCACCATTTCGGTGGTAGCTTCGGCTCCACCCTGGGCGATCTTCTTTTCCTGACGCTTGGTAGCGGCTGTGATTTTGCCCAGGGAAGGCAGGGGGGCTTTGAAGCCGCGGACCAGATTGGAGGTGGCCACCTGGTTCATGAGGCGGAATTCGATGACCGGACCGAAACCGGTGCTGCCTGGCATAACAAAACTCAGCTGACCGGCTTCGAGGGAGGTGGATTTGCCGTTGGGGAGGGTGGCCTTGGCTTTGCCTTCGAGAACGAGCAGTTTGAAGCCGCCGTTTTTGGTGGCGGTCACGATAATGGAAGTTCCAAGAACGGCTGCACTTGCACTTGCTGAGCGAATGACTCCGCCGCCTTTGCCTGTGGGGGAGTTAAAGAGCACGCTGCCCTTTTCCAGTCTGGCTTCGCGTTTGTCCGCTGAGAACGAAAAGATGGTGTTGGAACCGACCCGGGTGACGGTGCCGTCTGCGGCGACCATTTCCGCCCGCGAATCAGCGCCGGTGGTCAGAAGATCGGGCACATTAAACGTGCCGTTGCGCTGCGCAGCCGTCTGCTTCTTGGACGCAGCACTAATCACGTCTACCTTTTGAACAACCTCAGTGATCTTGAGGCTGTTGAGGGGTTCACCAGCGGCGTGAACGGCTGAAATGCTTCCAAGCGCGACGAAGGCAGGAAGCGTAAGCCAAGCTTTACGGGTTTTTGAGAGAGTCATAATGGGTGTGTCTAAATTTAGAGAATGGAGGGAAGCTGCGTGATTTGGGTGTATAATATTGTTTTTCAGTAATTTGCGGATTGGAAGTGGTCGGCCATTTTACATGAATGTCTAACATGTCAAATCAATGCTAGTCCTGAGGAAGGAGATATTTGCTCAGGCTCGGTAGATCAACCGTCCCCAAGTTGTGATGAAATCGCTGATTGCTGGACGCGAAAGAGGCATTTCCTAACCGGATTAAAAGGAATCCGGATAAAGAAATGCCTCGGTCTGGCTAATCCGATTTCGTGTCGGGGATAGATTCGGTCAGGCTGCCTGGAGAGGGCTAGCAGCACCGTTGGACGCCCTTGAAGCGGCGTTCTGCGGTCAGCAGGAAAGCGTTTGACCGGGCCCGGGCGGGAGATTCGCACAGGCATTGCGAGGCTTGGGCCGCCCGTTCGCGTTCTACAGCGGCTTCGCCGGAGAGTTCCTGGGCCAGCGCGGCGCCGAGTGCCACGACCCCCAATACGGGTACGCCACTGGAATTGGACTCGTCGAGGGGCATCCAGACCGGAGCGGTTTCCGAGAGTACCGGAGGCTTTTTGCGGTTCAACAAAAGGGCCGCCTCCTTGATCGTGATGCCCAGCAGGATCGCGACCAGGGCCAGAAAACCGGCGGTCACTGCGGCGTCGATCTGCATATTCAGATTCATGCGACGGTTGGCCCGGATGGCTTTTTCGGCAGCGGCCCGGGTTGAGTCGTCGGTTGCTTCCGCGAGAGCTTTCTGAAGGGCGGGTAGTTGGGTGTCGGTTTTTTGGGCGGCGGCCAGAAAGCCGATACGCGGGTCGGAATGCCCGATTTTTTCAACAGCAGCCGTCACCGTCACACTCAGCAGCCAGACTAGGGGAACAGCAGTAATGGAGGCCACCCAGGGGCGTCCGTTTGGCAGGGCGATTTGTTTTTTGAGCAGGATCAGGGTCCCCAGACACAGCGCGATACTGGCCAAGAGCTGGTTTGCGATCCCGAAAATAGGCCAGAGGGCCTTGGTGCCCCCTTCGGGGTCGGCGACCCCGTTGAGCAGGAAAAAGCCCCACCCGGCCACAATCAGGGCACTACAAAAGATGTTGGAAAACAGATTAGAGGCATCTCCTAGCGGACGGTAAATGTGCCCCAAAGCGTCCTGAAGCAGGTAACGGCCTACGCGGGTGCCGGCATCGAGGGTTGTCAGGATAAAGAGCGCCTCGAACATGAGGGCGAAGTGGTACCAGAGGCCGAGCAATTTTTCGCCAAAGGCCGAGGCGAACAGTTTGGCCATACCCACGGCCAGGGTAGCGGCCCCCCCGGTGCGTCCAAACAGGCTTTCTTCGTGAACACTTTCGGCCAGATGCTGCATTTGTTCTACGCTGACTTTAAACACTTCTCCGAAACCGTTGACCTTGGCGGCGGTGGCGATGGCGACGGCCTCCGGAGTGGCCCCGGCTACCTTCATGTTGATGGACAGATACACTCCGGGTTCGAGGGTGCAGGCGGCGACCAAAGCCAGAATGGCTACGAGCGATTCCAGACACATTGCGCCATAACCGACGGGACGCACAAAACGTTCCCGGGTGACTATCTTGGGGGTAATCCCGCTGCAGATGAGCGAGTGGAACCCGCTAATGGCACCGCAGGCGATGGTGATAAAACAAAACGGAAAGAGTTTGCCGGGAATCACCGGCCCGGAGCCGTCCACGAACTGAGTGACGGCGGGCATTTTTAGTTCGGGGAGCAGCACAAAAACCCCTATCGCGAGGGCACCGATGGTGCCGAGTTTCATAAACGTACTCAGATAATCCCGGGGCGCCAGCAGCAGCCAGACCGGCAAAACCGAAGCCGCCAGCCCGTAAATGATCACCGCCCAAGCCAGGGTGTGCGCTGGGAGGCGGAAAATGGCGGCCAGATTCGGCGAGGAATGCACGAATTGTCCGCCCCAAACGGCGGCTAGCAACAGGACAACCCCGATCAGGGATCCCTCGAGCACCTTGCCGGGACGGATCCAGCGGAGGTAGCCGCCCATAAACATGGCGATGGGAATAGTGGCGGCGACGGTGAAAACCCCCCACGGGCTTTCGGCCAATGCGTTGACAACCACCAGCGCGAGTACGGCGAGGAGCACAATCATGATCGCGAGCACAGCCACGGTTCCGACTGCGCCGGCAAAACCGCTAATTTCATCCTTCACCATCTGGGCGAGCGATTTTCCGTCGCGTCGGATGGAGGCGGCCAGGATCACGAAATCCTGCACGGCGCCGCCGAGCACCACACCGAGCAAAATCCAGAGGGTTCCTGGGAGGTAACCGAACTGGGCGGCGAGTACGGGGCCTACGAGAGGGCCTGGGCCGGAGATGGCCGCGAAATGATGGCCGAAAACAATCCAGGGGTTGGTTTTGACAAAATCGCGCCCGTCTTCGTGGATCTCACAGGGGGTGGCGCGCCGGTCGTCCATGGCGAGGGCGGCCGCTTCGATCCACTTGGAGTAAAAGCGGTAGCCGATGGCGTAGGTACAAAGGGCGGCGGCGAGGATATAACCCGAATTGAGGCCTTCGCCTCTGTGGAAGGCGATGGCCGCGTAGGCGCCGGCACCGGCCAAAGCGACGGCTATCCAGAGGAGAATGCGTGGAATTTTGGTCATAGAGGTCGGGGATATTGTTGCGAGGGGGTCATTTCGACACAATGGCCAAGATTCCAGTGAGTCGCGGACTTGAGGCGGAGGGGTTCTGGGTGTACCCTGAGTTATGAGCAAAGCAGTAGTTCCTGTGGAGGTGCGTTCGGTACTGCCCTTCAATACGGGGCGGGCAATTTTTCTGGGGAACGACGAGAAGGTGTTCGTCATTTACGTGGACGAAACGGTGGGGGCGGCCATCACGATGTTTTTAAACGGGACTCACAAGGAAAGGCCCCTCACGCATGATCTCATGGGCCATATTCTCACGGCGCTAGGGGCGAAGGTGGAGCGGGTGGTGATTAACGATGTGAAAAGTGAGACCTATTTTGCGCGGCTGATTCTGAGCTGTGAGAACGAACTGTTTGAGCGCAAAATTGTGGAGCTCGACGGGCGTCCCAGCGATTGCCTCGCTTTAGCGATTTCCCAAAAGGCCCCAGTGTACGTGGCCCGGGAGGTGTGGGACGAAGTAGAAGATCGCTCCGAGGTGCTGCGTCAGATTGGCGAAGCCGACGGCCCGGGAAGCGAAGAGTAGGGGCGGAGGGCGCTGATTTTGACAAAACGAGTCCGGCGCGGGGCCGTGCGGACCGTAAACGGTTCGGGGTTGGGTAGAATGGAGGAGGAGAGAACGGGAGCCAGAGGCGTGCTGTGTAACAAAATACAAACCGGCGGAAATTTTTGATTCCCACACTTTGATTTGGAGCCATACAGTAAGGCTCCTAATTAACTCCGAGTCACCCTATGAATCCTGTTTCCCGAGATGTTGTCCTCGAATCGCTTCAGTGGCGTTATGCGACCAAGAAGTTTGATCCCACTAAACTCATTAGCCCGGCCGATTGGGCCGTACTCGAACAGTCCATGATCCTGGCGCCGTCGTCCTTTGGTCTCCAGCCTTGGCGGTTTGTGCTGGTTCAAAACCCGGCCGTCCGTGCCCAGTTGCCTCCGCTTTCGTGGGGCCAGACCCAGCCGGTGGATGCGTCGCATTACGTCGTTTTTGCGCAACGGAAAGATCTGTCCGTCGCTGACGTGGACCGGTACGTGGAGCGGATCGCCGAGGTGCGTGCAGTGGCTCGCGAGACTTTGGAGGGGTACCGCGGCTTTATGCTCGGCTATCAGCAAAAGGCCGCAGAACAGGGGTGGGTAAACGCCTGGTCGGCCCGTCAGGTTTATATCGCCCTCGGCCAGACGATGGCTGTGGCGGCTCTGATGGGGATTGATACGTGCCCGCTCGAAGGGATTGAGCCTGCCAAATATGATGAATTACTGGGGCTGGCCGACGAAGGATACACGGCACTGTGTGGACTGGCGTTGGGGTATAGAGCGGGGGATGACAAATACGCCGATCTGCCCAAAGTGCGTTTTGCTACGGGCGAAGTGGTAAAGACCATCTGAGCGCTACCGCCAATCGAGATTCCCAACCCGGAGCTACCTCATGACTGCACCTGATCTTACCAAACGAGCCCCCCGGAGCATGCGTGTCCGCCTGGGCGGCTTTCTCATTCTGCCCCGGATGCTCGACAAGGGCCGGGCCGAAATCGCCGGCACACATGGTGAATACCATTATAATTGTCCGTTGGACCAACGGTTACTCGAGTTTGTGGGCATTGACCCCGTCCAATTACGCGAGCAACTGGCTCAGGGGAAAGGGGACGGCGAGATCCTACATTGGATTTTGTCCAATGCCCAACATCCCAGAACTCAGTTCGAAATCGAACAATGGTCTGCTTATCAGGAGGCGCGTGGGACGGCTGCGTTGGAGCAGCGGGAGTATTTCCAAAATCTGCACCGGCAAGTGGGACCGCTGCGCGAAGACATCGCGAGTTGGGCCGACCTGCTGGATCTGGACGATTACGTGAGTTTTGGCGGAAAAGCGTAGTCCTTCTCCGCTGAAAGCTCGAGAGGGCACCAGGGCTTCGCTCGTTTGAAAA
>CAMCYN010000051.1 GCA_945883955.1 Akkermansia muciniphila | reverse complement strand
TGCAGGCGCGCGACTTCTCCCGATAGTGGATGAAACTCAATGGCTTTTCCTTCATAGCCGATCCCCGGAGCGCCAGGGGAGCGCACCCATGGAAAAGGTCGTTCACTTCTGCGGAAATACAAGGGGCGCAGGAAAATTACCCGGGCCCTCCTAAGCGAGCCCCCCCAACTGCTTTTGCCACCCTTGATCCGGTGGAATCCCGACCGAATTGAGCCCCTAACAACCCTCCCTTTGACCGGTCATATTTCATATACCCCTCTATGAAAAACGCCCTGCCTCTTCTGTTTCTGCTGACCACCTCGGCCTTTGCCCAGTCCCCAGCTCAGCCCGCCGGCGTCGAACCCACGAACGCGGCTGAGGCCGCTGCGAAGAAAGCCGCAGCAAACGCCAAACTCGACGAGACCTATCAGGCGTTGGTGGCCACGTTGCCGCCCCCACAACAGGCCTGGGAGCGGCTTTTGCAGGAGAATCTCGGCGCCTTTTATCTCCCTTTCCACAAAAGCGACCGGATCAAGGGGGTCTCCAACGCCTGGGATTTCGTGCAGGACGATCCGGCGCTTCCGAGGGTGTTGCTGATCGGAGATTCGGTTTCGCGAGGATACACCCAAGCCGTGCGCAAACTGCTCAAGGGCAAAGTCAACGTACACCGCGCCCCGGAAAACTGCGGTCCCACGGCCAATGGCTTAAAAAAGATCGAAACCTGGCTCGGGGACGGGAAATGGGACGCCATTCATTTTAATTTCGGCATCCACGACCGGGCCACTCCTGGGGCCGATTACACACAGCGTCTCGAACAACTCGTGGAACGGATGGGCAAAACGGGCGCAAAACTGGTCTGGGCCTCCACCACACCTATCCCGGATGACCTGCCCAAGAAGCAAACGGCGGCATCCATCGTCGAACATAACGAACTCGCCGCGACCGTGATGAAAAAAAGAGGGGTGGCCGTGGACGATCTCTTCACGGCAATCACCCCGCATCTGGCCACGTTGCAGAACCCCAACGACGTGCATTTTAACGCCGAAGGGTACGAGTTTCTGGGTAAAGAGGTGGCGCGCTCGCTGGAGACGGCCCTGAAAAAGTAAGCGGCCCCGGGCGGGTTAGTGTCCTTTCGCCCGGTGGATCCAGCGAACGCTGAGATCGGGAAAGTCGCTGAAAACGCCGTCGGCTTGGGCTTCCTCCAACACGAGGTGGTGCAGGTCGTCGGTGGAGGCGACCGTTTTTGGAAGCGCATCGGCGCGGACGGTATAAGCGTGGACTGCGAGGTGGTGCGCGTGGGCTCTGGTGGCGAGGGAAGTGACTCGCCTGTTGGAGGGGGAGGTACCTGTTATGAGGCTTCCGAAAGCCGGGCCGATGCCGTCGACAAGGTGCGATAACTCCTTCAGACCGGCTTCGGTGCAGGCAAACTGGGTGTCATTGCCGTCGGCGTCTTTGGGCCCTCCCTCCAACAGGAGCAGGATTTTACCGGTCCAGCCCAGTTCAGCGCGGAGCAGGTGGACCTCGGATAATTCAAAACTTTGGAGCCAGCATTGGGCGTCTTTGCCGGCGTAGCCGTAGCGGGTGAGGATGGGCAGCACGGCCCGGGTGAGATCCTGTCCCTGGGAGCGGTGCCATTGAGCTTTCTTGAGTTCGGGATAAATACCCACGGAGCGGCCGGTACTCTTATTGAGGCCCTGCACGAGTTGTAATTCCTCTTCAAGGGTGGAGATGTGAAATGAGGACTGTCCGGTGGGGAAACGTCCGGGAAATTCTGGTTGTGCGTCTTTTAGATTAAGGCGTTCGCTGACCTGAAGCTGCCTTATTTCCGCAAGCGTAAAATCGAGGGCGTAATAATGTCCGTCAGGACGGTGTCGTTCCGGAAATATACGGGCGACATTGGTAACGGTATCGAGATGGATATCGTGTAATACAATCGGGACATTGTCCTTGGTGAGTACGAGGTCCTGTTCGAGGAAGTCAGCGCCCATGGCATGGGCCATGGCTTTTGCTGCGAGGGTATGCTCAGGCAGATAACCACTTGCGCCGCGATGGGCGATGACTAGCGGGGTTGCGGAGCGGGCCGAGCCGGCGGTGGCGAGCAGGACAAGGAGGGAAAGAATAAACTTCATGAGATAAAAATAAAGCAGGGGTCCACAGAATGGAGGGGGTGATATGTGACAAGGTAGGCTATTCTACGTGAATAAGTTTTCTGTGGGATGTTTATTAGAAGGTTGTTGCTGGAATTTAACTGAATCATCTTAATGGATAATGGGTCTTTTGTTCACTTGGATAAGTCGCTGTTATATTTATAAATCGCGTTTGAATCTGTGGGATGTGGGCTGATTTGGATTGTCGGGTAAAAGTGAGTCGATAAACAGAAGGGTTGCGGAGTAGCCTTCCAGGAAGGGAGCGGTGAAGGGGAGGGGCGGAGGTGTATTCAGAGGAGACGCACGCTCCCGTGGGCAGCGGGACGGGCGTTTGAGTTGGTGCAGGAACGTTAAATGTTATTAGTACACTGTTTTTTCCTACGTGTGCGTAAGTAAAAGAGTTGATACGTGGGCGTAGGTATTTTTGAAGGGTAAGGAATAAATTTTCACATTGGGAAAATGTGAGTTTTTGTTATTGACGAAAATCGCACGGTTCTCTAAAAGTTTAATTTATCAGACCTAGATATGTCAGTGCGCCTTCCTGGGGGTGGAAAGGTGCAAAAAAACAAGGCACTATCATTCGGTTCTAAAAAGTCGGTTGCAGTTTTTCTTCTTTATCTAAGAGATCGGCATAGGCCATGCAGATGGGGGTTTGTTTCGGGGTCGGTGCCGGGATTTTAGGTAAAGGTAAGCTGCCATTCGGTTGGTTGGTTTAATTTCGGTATAAATGTTCCCTCCTCTATCACTGTTATGAAATCTAATCGTGTTGCTTCTAAGCTCAGTAAATCCTCCGGGGTGACCTTGATTGAAATCAGTTTGGTAATCGCCTTAATGCTCGGATTGATCTCCGTAGTGTTCCTGGGCATCGGTTCTTATCGGAAGGGCGCGGACAAGGCCCGGTGCAAAATGCAGTTGGCCGCCGTCCAAAAAGCTGTGCGTGCCCAGTCCAACTTCCAAAACCTCTCCATCGGGGCGGCCTTCACCAGTGCCGAGGCGTTTGGGGCGGGCAAAGCCCTGGAAAACACCCCCATTTGTCCCACTGGCGGGACTTATACCTGGGCGGCCACTATCCCGGCACTGAACACGCCGTTTGGAAACTGTGATTACGTGGATTCCGATGGGGTGACTACCCACACCCTAGTGGCTGGAGTAGGTGGTGACACCCGTGACTGGTAGTCTTTCGGGCACAGGGCTTCTGAATGGCTTCCAGCATGTTCACCATCGTTGATCCCGCCGAGTTAAAGCCTGCCGATGTCTATCGGCAGGCTTGCCTCGTAAACTCCAAAACGAGTCGGGGCCGGGATCGCGGTTGGTATCAGGATCCCTTCGAGTTGCCCTTCCAATGGCATTTGTGGTTCGACGGCGGGCGCGAGGTGTGTTCGGCCACCTTTTCCCGTCAGGATAACCGGTGGAGGCCGGGGCCCGTGTTGCCCCTGGCCAGTCTCACCACCGGGGAAGGGGTGGCCGATCTATTGGGCGCGTTGCTGACCGCAACCCACTTCGGTCAACGCCCCAAGGCGCTGGGGGTGATTTTGCATGTCGCGGACGAGTTTGCCATGGCGGAGGTCAGCGGCGGACACGCCACAGTTGCCGATGGCGCTGTGGATCTCTCTATCCTGCATTACAACCTCATCGATGATCCCTGCGAGGTGCTGGTCGATCACGAGGTTTCGGTGGCGACCACCTCCTGGCGCCTGCTGCCATTCTGGGGGGCGGGTCCCGAGCAGGAACGTTGTGCGGCCATCGCCTTGTCGCGGTCGCGCGAAGCTTTTTTACAAACCCTTCTGGACCTCGGCCGCGAATGGCGTGTGCCGATTCGTGTGGCGGTCACTTCCGCGCCGGTGGAAACGTTGGCCGCACTGCCTCTGCTCCAACCCGGTCTGGAGGGCGGCCGTTTGGTAGCCGTGACGTACGTGAAATTTACCGCCGTGTTTGCCATCACGGCCTCGGGCGAACTGCGCAGTGTCCGCAGCCTGCTGCATCGCGGCAGCTCGCTGTTGCCCTCGGGTCTCGGGGACATTTTGTGGAATATGGCCATCAGCGCCGAGTTGACCCGTCCGGGCAAAGTCGGGGCGGCTCCGCCCCAGGTGCTTTTGATCTCGGACAACCCGGTCGTTTTACAGACTGCCACCAAAGAGCTGGAGGCCTACTCGCTTTCCCGCCAACCGATAGCCCTCCAGACCCTTGAGCTGTCCGCGCAGGCCGCGCTTGCTGCCATTCCCGGTCATCGGCCGGAGTTTCTCGTTTACGAATCGGCTCAGGTGGAGTTCGCCCGGTCGGGACCTTCGCCGCTGGTCCGCTCCCAGACCTTCCCAACCCTGTGGAGCGATTGGCTGGTGAAATGTAACTTTTTTGACACCGTAAAACTCGACTCGGTTTATCCGACCCTCCCCGATCTGCGGCTGCTTCGGGTGTCGACCCTGCTGGTGTATTTGCTCGGTGCGGTGCTTCTTGGGGCGGTCGGCCACGGATTTTATTCCCTGATGACGGCCATGAACCATCCTTCGTGGAATCTCACCCCGCAGGAAGTCAAACGGACCGAGGCCGCCCAGGCCAGGATCCTGGCCGAACGGCGGCAGATTGATGTCACCAGCCGCCTGCTCTTACCGCGCTCCAAAGGGTGGTCGACGCTGGAGTTTTTGCTCCAGATCTTCCCCGAAGATGCCGGCGTCCGGGTGGACACTTTTACGTATAATGTCGATGCGGCGCGTCCCGCCGCCTCCGCCGTGAAAGGGCAGGTGGCCGCTTCGACGGGGTTTGTGCGGACGTGGGTGCTCCGTGGGGTGGCGACGACACAGGCTCTGGAATTGTTAAATGAACTCAACGCCCAGCGCGGCCGCGCCGAACTGTTCCAGCGTGTCGCAAAGGCCACGGGGGATCCCAGTTATCAGCCCGATCCGACCCGTCTCATCACGGTCACGCATACCCAGGGCCGCAACCCCAAGTTTGATGCGGCGGCCGGGCCCACCGAGATCGGCCGCGATCCGCTGGTGGCGTTTCCTTTCAACTTTGAAGTCACTGTCAGCCAGACTCTTAGCGACAAGGATCCGCTGGCTCTGCCGACGGACAAGCCGTTTTAGTGGTCTGCCCGGTCCGTAGCCGTTCCCCCACCCCCATGAGCCTTTATACAAAACCGATCCTGCGGTTTGGCCTGCTGACCCCGGTTGTTTTTAACGCCGTGTTGCTCGTGGTGGTGATGGTGCTGGGCAACAAGCTACAGGGGATCCGCAGGGTGAAGGAGGCCCGGTATCGCGATCAGATGGCGCGTCTGGCAGCTATCCGGAGTATGGAGGCGGAGATTGCGCCGAAGCGAAAGGCGTTCGAGGGGCAGAAGCGTGTATTGCAGGCTGATCCAAGCCAGATGTTTACGCGGATCTCGGATTCGATTGTGTCCAAATACCGGCATATAGAGCTGGAGCGCACGGGGATGGTGTTTCCGTTGGAACGCGGGCGGATCGGGCGCCAGGTGCAGTCGGAGGCGGGCCGGGTTAAGAGCAGCTTTGAAGGAGGGTTTGGTCCAATGCAGGAAACTCTGCTGCAGGTCGAATCGTTGATGCCGCAGGCCATGCTGGAGGAGCTCAAGATCACGCGTAAAGCCGACGTGATGCCGAACAAACCCATGCACCTCGCCTTTGAGATGTCGCATATCTGCTGGAAAGCGCCGGAGGGAACCCCATGAGGAGCGGCATCCCGCTCGGCGGATTCGCGGCTGTGCTGCTCTGGGTGCCGGAGTTGTGCGCACAATCGGCCCCGGCGGCGAAGAAAGCTCCAGTGGTGCAGCGAGTGGATCTGTTTATCGGGGCGGGCAGTGCCGGATGGTTGCCGAACAGCCCGGTGTTGCCCGGGGCAAAGGAGATTGAAGCGACGGCGCAAAAACTCGGAGCCCGGCTGCGCAATATCGATTCGTTCGGCCTGCGCACCTTTCCCAAGGAGGAAGAAGCCGTGCCTGGCGATAACGGGATCAACCGCGTGACGGAAAAGGTGACACTCAACCAGGCGTTGCAGACTTTAAGGGTGACGGGGATCAATCTGGAACGGAAGGAGGTCCTGTTGGGGGCGCGGAACGTTTTCCAGGGGGATTCACTGGAGCTCTTTTTCAAAAACGAAGTTTTCGTCGCGGAGGTGCTCGAAGTGACACCTTCCCAAATCCTGTTTCGAGACCGGCAGCGGCAGGAGACCGGTGTGCTGGCGTTGACGCTGGTGCATCGGCTCGCACTCGAACCATTTCAAAAGCGCCCTCGGGAGTCACGGTTGGAGGGCAAGATCACTCCGATGGAACCCATAAAAAAATAGAAGGCCATGAAGAGTTACCCAATCTGTCAGATTCTTGCGGTCGGTTGCCTCTGTGCGGTTCCCGGCGTGGTGGCTCAGGAGACGTGGAATGCGCCCGTGGCTCTTCCTGCGGCGCCGTTCCCGGTCCGGGAACCGGCCGAGGTTCTCGCCTTGCCGGCACTGATCCCGCCGGCCCTCGCCAAAGGTACGGGACTGCCTGAACTGTCCCTGAGCGGTTACTGGATTGAGAATTCCCCGATTAACGAACTCTTCCAGTACCTGGCCCGCGCGGCGGAACTGCAGTTTTTTAATAATAACGAGCTCAACGATCCGCGTTACCTCGTGACGGGCCATCTCAAGCTCACCGATCCGATCGTGCAGATGGAAGAGTTGGCCCTGGTGTACGGGCTGACCGTTTACCGGCAGGGAAACACGATCCAGCTCATGACCGACCAGCAGTTGAGCCGTCTTCCGGTCCAGTTTATGGCTTACCAGCTCAAGTATTTGCGCGGGGCTGGTTCGGCCAGGGTCAGTTCGTCCGGCGGTGACGCGAGCGGGGCGGCCGTGGGGGCGGATTTTGAAAAGCTCCGGACTATCATCAAACCGATGCTGACACGCGAAGGCGGCCAGATTGAGTTTGAGGAAAAGACGAACACACTTTTGGTCACTGATAACAACGTGAAGCTGCAGAAGGTGCGCGAGGTTTTGCAGATGCTCGACCAACCCAAGAAGCAGATCGTGATCAATGTGCGGATTTTGCGGGTGCGGAAATCGCGTGCGACCAATGTCGGCGTGGACTGGAGCGCGGCTTTGGGGGGAAGCGCCGGTGCAGGAGTGCCGCTGAATATCAGCCAGAGTCTGAACGGGCTTTTTAATCTGCCGGACACCGCGACGCTTTCCTCCGCAGGAACCACGGTGGCCAACAACGGGCAGGGTATTGTGTTCGATGCGATCAAGGTGCAGGCCATCCTGCGCGCCTTAAAAGAGCGCGATCTTGTGACCCAGGAATCTTGTCCGACGGTGATTACCGAGGACAACGAACAGGGGATCATTTCGTTTGTGGACCGTTTCCCGGTGATCACCTCAACGGTGGCTTCGACCGCTGCGGGCCTGAGCACCACCGACAAGGTGCGGTACAAGATCGACGAGGAAGACGCCAGTTCGGTGGATAAACCCGACAAAAGCCGCGAGATCGGGGTGACGCTGTCGGTGACGCCGACCCTGCTTCCGGACGGTACCGTGCGGATGCGGCTCCGTCCTCGGGTGGCCAATGTCGTGGAATTGGTGACGGGCAAAAGCGGCAACGTATTTCCACGGGTGAGTGAATCGACGGTGGAGGGGATTAGCCGGATCCCGAGCGGGCAGTCGCTGTTTTTGGGCGGGTTTTATGATTCGAGTGAAAAAGGCGGGAACAAAAAAGTCCCGATTCTGGGATCGATCCCGCTGGTGGGCGGTCTGTTCAGTTCCAGGAGCAAGTCGGCTGAACAGGTCAGTCTGGTGTTTATTATTACCCCGAGCGTTTACGACGCCTCCAGCCGGACTGAAGCTGGCGTGAATAACAACAAGGTGCGCACCAACTCCGGGTTTAACCGGATCAATCCGCTGGGCGAGCCGACGCCGGTGTTGCCGGATCCAAGCGCCGCGAACGGGTATCTGCCGTTACCGGCGGAACCCGCGCCCAAAAAGCGTACCGCACCCACGCCGCGTACGCCCAAACCCCAGTCGGCGGAGGCCGCAGCTGCTGCAGTCCGACAGAATATTCGCCGGCATCCTTAGCCTTTGAATTGGAGACTTTTTCATGCCCATTGAGGAATACACCGGGATCACCTTTCCCGCCCACGACACGCCCAAAGATGACACGGTGATGAGCGCCCTGCTCATGGCCGTGGCTTCCTGCGGCGCAATCCATCTGCGTCAGGGCGGTTACTTCTCCGATCTGGAGGCCGAACGGCTTCTGAGCGAGTACCAGGGGCGCCTGAGTTTTTTCACTCTCGAGAGTTCGCCACCTCTGGATTTTGTGGCGTTTGTGGCGGAATCCCAGGCCGCCCAACACTGTTTGACGGCCGAGGGGGAGGTGAGCCGGATGCAGAAAATCCTGCGCTGGAGTCTCGCGGACCGCGTGCGTAACTGGACCTTCGGACCGTTCCCTGGACCGGTCGATGCCTTGTACTGCCACTGCATTTCGCTGCGGGCCGCGTGTTGTCTGCTGGGGTGTCCCTCGATGCTGGTAGGGGAGTCCAACATCGTTCATGTCGCCTCGGTGAACCCGGTGGCGGCGCTTGTGGCCTCGGCTTGGATCAATCAGGAACTCACGATTATGGCCGACGGCGAGTCGCCGTTTGTGTTTCCGCTGATGGTGGACTTGCCCGCGTGGCACACGATGCATCAACGCCATTTCGCCGGAGTATGAACCTGAATTTTGACGTTCATTTTAATAAGACGATCGAGCAGTTGATCATCGATCAGCTCCGGAGCGCGTCGTTCTCCACGGTGCCGCTGTCCGACTCGGGCCTGGTTCATAAATCCACTAAAACCCGGATCCTGGGTGCCGTCGGCAAAGCCGCCGAATTACCCGCCTTTCCTCAAGTGCGCGCCCTGGCCGATCCGGCATTTGTGCGAGGGTGCGATCTCGGCGTGCTTTCTCGCGACAAATTCGTGCCGCTGCGCCAGACCAACGAACAGATTCTGCTGGCCGTGGCTAACCCGTGGGATTATCGCGCGGACGAATATTGTGCGGCGCATTTTCAAAATAATGAGCTGCTTAAGGTCGTCACGCTCACGTCCGAGATCTCGGCTATTATAGAGACGGCTTCGAGTTCCTCGGGCCCGAGTCGCGCAGAGCTCGAAGCGGTCGAGGTGGACGAGTTCTCAGGCGATACTCCCGATTTTCCCGTCACCCGGCAGCACGAGGAACCGATCGCGCAGCTCGTGGCCAGTATGGTGTCCGACGCCATCAAGCAGCATGCCTCCGATATCCATATCAAGACGGAGAAATCCGCCTGCTTCTTCTGTTACCGGATCGACGGCGACCTGGGCCCGCACATTGATGTCCCTGTAAAACTCCGGGACCGGATTGACGCTTTTTTGCTCAATCTCATGCGGCTCGCACCGGAGGAACGCAGCAAACGCCCCGGGATCTCGGGCCGGTTCACGGCCAGTTACTACGGTCGATCGGTCGGGATCCGGTACGAACGGCACCGGATCTACCGTGGGTATCACGTCACGATGCGTCTGCTCGACAAAGCGCACCTTGAAGCGCGGCTGGGTATGGGGACGCTCGCCTTTGACGAACGCACCCTGTTTGAGCTGGAGAAAGCCCTGGCCGTTCCCTCCGGGATCATCGTGATGTCGGGGCCGACGGGGTCGGGAAAGTCGACGACGGTCAACGCGATGTTGCGGGAATTGAATCATCCCGAGGACAATATCCTGACACTGGAAAATCCCGTGGAGGACGAGATCCCGGGTGTGACGCATTGTGACCTGCGGGATTCGAGTGAATTTAAGCCGATGATCGCGAGCTTTATGCGTTCGGATCCGGATGTGATTTTTATGGGCGAGGTGCGGGACCGGGAATCGGCGGAGCTGGCGATTGAAGCGGCGATTACGGGGCACAAGGTGCTCACAACGATTCATACCCCGAGTGCGTCGCAGATTATTGAACGGTTCCAGCAGCTCGGCATGGAGCGCTGGAAAATCGCGCAGACGCTGAAGGCGGCGTGTGCCCAGAGGTTGCTGAAACTGCTGTGTCCGGGGTGTCGGGAACGGCATGAGGGAGTGTCCGAACACGAAATCAGACTGTTCCAGTTGTCGCCGGAATGGGCGAGCCGGGTGGTGTACACCCATTGTAAGAGTGGGTGCGGGGATTGTAATGGACGCGGGTATTCGGGGCGGACGGCGATTCTGGAGATCTTGCCGATTACACCGGCGCTTGGGGACGCCCTTTCCAAAGGCGAGATCACGCCGTACGAGCTGGAGCTGCGGGTACGCCGGGAAACGGGCTTGCCGTCGTTGCGCGACAACGGGTTGAAGCTTTTAGGGGAGGGGCGCACGGATTTGGACGCGTTGCGCAAGGTGCTGGATATGACGGTGCAGGATTAGGACTGGGGCGAATCTGCTGGGATGGAAGAACACGGGTGCCGATATCCGGCGGCATTTGTTGGAAGTGGACTTCCGCCGGGGCGGAGTTCGGTTCAGAATGGTGGAGCCATGAAAAACGATCCTGTTTCCAGTCCATCGGTTGTGTTTAGCGAGTTTGGGATTCCCACGCAGGTGGCGAGTTTTGGGGCGGTCGATTGCCGGGTGATAGGGGCCGAGGATGCGCTCGTAGAGATCGAGGCGGCACCGATTAACCCGGCCGATCTCAATGTGCTCGAAGGGCGATACGGAATTTTGCCGGCGCTGCCGGCGGTTCCTGGTGCGGAGGGGGTTGGCCGTGTGCGGCAGGTGGGTGAGGGTGTGCGCGGAGTGAGCGTGGGCGACCGTGTGCTGTTGCCGCATGGGGTGGGTACCTGGCGTCGATTGGTGGTGGTGGCGGCGGAGGAGTTGGTGACTCTGCCGGAAGCGGTGCCGGTGTTGCAGGCGGCGATGCTCCGGGTTAATCCGGCGACGGCGCTGTGTATGCTGCGGGAATTTGTGAGCTTAAGTCCCGGCGAATGGATTGTGCAAAATGCTGCTAATTCGGGAGTGGGACGTTCGGTGATTCAGATTGCGCGGGCGTGTGGGTGGCGGACAGTGAACGTGGTTCGGCGCAAAGGCCTCGAAGCGGAACTGACCCAGATCGGCGCAGATGCTGTGGTGGAAGAAGGGGAAGGGTTGTCGGCGCGTATCCTGGAAGCGACGGGCGGAGTGGCTCCGCGGTTGGGGTTGAATGCTGTGGGTGGGGAAAGTGCGTTGGGGCTCGCCAAGGTATTGGCCGAGGAAGGTACCCACGTGACGTATGGGGCGATGGGATTACAGCCGTTGCGGATTCCAAACGGCGTTCTGATTTTCAAAAACATCGAGTTCCGGGGGTTCTGGGTGAGTCGTTGGTACAAAAAGGCTTCCCGGGACGAGGTGGCGGAACTGTTCTCCCGACTCGTAGCGTGGGCGGAAGCCGGTGTGTTGCACACGCCTGTGGAGGCGACTTATCCGCTGGAATCGATCACCACGGCTCTGTTGCACGCCCAGAGGGGACAGCGTTCGGGGAAGATTCTGCTGTGTCCGTAGAGGTACGGGCCAGCCAAGCTCATGGAGGGGCACTCCCCGCAGGGAGGGAGGGCAAGAATCCGCCCGCCTCGATGTGGCGGGTGTTCTGACGGGCGCTTAGGGATTCACGGGCTGTCCCTTGATCACCTGGGTGCCGGCAATGAGGTCGTGGATGCAGCGGCGGTCCTGGTGGAAGATGAAGCAGATGTCGACGAGACTATAAACATCACCAGCCAAAGGAATTGCTGTGATCAGTCCGTTTACGAAAATGCGCAGCAGGATCGTTTTTACACCGCCCGGATTGTGTCCGTCAGGAAAGGTGACGATACGAGTGCCGAGTATTCTTTGCCAAGCGTTGGGCCGCGAGTGGCCAGAAGGATCAGGGAATAAATGAGCAGGGCGAGGAAGAGGAGAATGGTGAGTCCAGTCATTCCGAGGAAGAGGCCCGACACATTTTCGGGGTTGTAAACCGAGGCGGCCACGATGGCGGGCATGGCGACGAGGAGGGTAAAAAGGCCCTCGCCGAGCGCGGATTGTACGCAGAAGGAATTCGGACTTTGCGGGATCGTGAGAAGGTTAACCTCTGGGCGGACGTACGATCTTCAGCGCTTTGATACGAGAAGCGAGGGTGGTGGGGGGCATTCCGAGTAACTGTGCGGCGCCGTTTGGGCCGAAGATTTTTCCGTTGGTCTGCGCGAGGGCTGCCTGAAGGTGGTGGTATTCCTGAAGCTTAAAGTCCGCGCGGGAGAGGAGCGTTGGTTGGTGGGGAGTGGATGCTACCGGTGTTTCGGGTGTGGCGGATGTTGGGCTCAGGTTGAACTGGAGGGGGCCGTTCTGGGCGAGGATCACTGCGCGTTCGATTGCATTTTGAAGTTCGCGTACATTTCCGGGCCATTGGTACTGGCAAAGGTGACGGGCGTTGGCTTGCGTGAACTTTGGGGCTCGACGGTTCATTCGATGGGCTGCGATTCGGATGAAGTGAGCCGCGAGAATCGGGATGTCGTCTACGCGGTCGCGCAAGGGTGGGTTTTCAATCGGGAAAACAGTCAGACGATAGTACAGATCGGCGCGGAAGCGTCCGGAATCTACGTCTGCTTTGAGGTCACGATTGGTCGCGGCGATGATCCGGACGTTGATTTTCCGGGAACGAGTATCGCCCACTCGTTCGACTTCCTGTTCCTGAAGCACTCGTAGAAGTTTGGTCTGCATGAGCAGCGGGATCTCGCCGATTTCGTCGAGGAACAGGGTCCCGCCGTCTGCCAGTTCAAAGCGTCCGGCCTTGTCTCGTAGAGCGCCGGTGAAGGCTCCTTTGACGTGGCCAAAAAACTCGCTTTCGAACAAGGAATCCGGGACCGCCCCGCAATTGACTTTAATCAGCGGGCGCGAGCTTCGGGAGCTATGTTCGTGAATGGCTCGCGCCACGAGTTCCTTGCCGGTTCCACTTTCACCGGTAATGAGAACGGTGGCGTCGGTGGGTGCGACGAGTTCGATTTGCTGAAGAACTTTCTTTAAGGCGGGGCTGTTTCCGACGAGATCGGTGGAGCCAATGGCGCCGGTGACCTCATCGCGAAGGTACGAGTTTTCTTCTTCGAGACGTTCTTTGAGGTACGCGATTTCCTCAAAAGCGTTGGCGTTGGTGATACTCACAGCGGCGTGATCCGCAAAAATACGCAGCCACTTAAAATCGTCTTCCCCGAGGAGATCCCGATCAAAAATGGCGAGGACTCCGAGGATTTGATCCCGAAAGATGAGGGGCTGTGCGGCGAAGGTTCGGATTCCGGAAGCGCGGATCCATTCGGGATCGGCAATCCAATCTTCGCTGCCTAGGACATTCGGTAAAAGGAGCGGCTGGCCGGATTCTGCGATTTTGCCAATTTTCCGGTGGCCGATGGGAAAACGGCGAAAGGCTCCGTGGGTTTGAGAGAGGTCTTGTTTGGGATCGGACGAGTTTCCGGCGCTTGCGACTAAGTGGAGGCAACGGGTCTGGTCGGGACAGTCCTTTTCAAAGCGGCACGTGGAGCAGATGTCTGCGGGTTGAATGAGCCAGATTCGGGCGAGTGCCACGTTCTGACATGCGGCGATACCGCTGACGATGGAGTGTAGCAGTTCGCTGAGGGTACGGTTTTGCGCCATGGAAACCATAACGCGAGGGATGTCCACGCAGTTCACACGGATTGAAATACGAAATCTCGTGTTTAGAAACAACGATCATTCGTTTGAATACGAAATGTCGTCGTGTGGGCTCTCTGGCCTTCGAGTTAGTTAATTAATTTGGCCATAAAAGGTTATTCAAATGTTTTTCGGGTGGCACGGGGGATGTTTTAAGGAGATGCGAATACTCATTATGAACCCAACAACAGCCCTCAAATCTCCTGACCTCACTCAACGCGCTCCCCGGAGCCCGAAAATTCGTTTAGGCGGATATGCAATGCTTCCGCGGATTCTGGATAAAGCCCGCGCCGCGTTAGTCGGGAAAGCGGGCGACTATGTTTATGGGAACCCGATGGATCAGTTCTTTTTCGAGTTCACTGGGATTACTCAGGAGCAGCTTTTGGAGCGGGTCAAGGCAGGCGCCGGCGACTGGGCTGTATTGCTTTGGGTGAACGAAATGGCTTCGCCCAAACGCGCGCCTTACGAGATCAAGGCGTGGTCGGATTACCTCGAAAGCCTGCTTCTAGGGGGGGCGGAGAACCTGAGCTGGTTTACCGACCAAGTGGCGCGACTCCACGCAGACCGAACGGATATTCTGACGATTATGGATTACCTGGATGTAGACGACTTTGTTTCCTTCGGAGGGGTCGCGTAACGCCCGGGAGACGTCTTTTCGGCCTCTGACCCAACATCCGATGAGCACAGAACGACACCCACTCCCCCCGTTCACCGAGGAAACTGCCCGTCAAAAGGTACAACTTGCGGAGGACGCCTGGAACTCGCGTGACCCAGCCCGGGTGGCTTTGGCGTATACGGCCGATACGGAGTGGCGGAACCGCTCGGAGTTCCTGAATGGGCGCCCGGAAGTGGAGGCGTTCTTAAAGCGGAAGTGGGCGAAGGAGGAGGAGTACCGTTTAAAAAAGACCCTTTGGGCGCATACGGAGAATCGAATTGCCGTGCGATTCGAATACGAATGGAGGGATACATCCGGGCAATGGTGGCGGAGCCATGGGAACGAGAATTGGGAGTTTGACGCCCTCGGCTATATGGCGAAGCGGTACGCGAGTATCAACGATCAGCCGATTGTGGAAGCGGAACGGAAGTTCCGGTGGGAACGATAGAGGAGGGGACGTTATGGCTACCGGTTACATGAAACGGGTTCTGACGCCGTCTGTATTGGCGGCGCAGTCGGCGGCTTTCGGGCGGCAATATCCGATCCCGGAAACCCCGGCTCCCGATGTTCTGGGGCCGGAAGAGGCGGAGTTTATTTCGCGAAGGGACAGCTTTTACCTTGCGACCAACAATTCGGATGGCTGGCCTTATATTCAACATCGGGGCGGGCCTGTGGGTTTTCTTAAGGTCCTCTCGCCGAATATTCTGGGATTTGCAGATTATAAAGGAAACCGCCAGTTGCTGAGCTGTGGGAATTTAGTCGATAGCCCGCGAGTATCGGTGTTTTTGATGGATTACCCGAATCGGGAGCGGTTGAAGATTCTGGGGTTGGCGAAAGTTGTGGAAGGGAGGGAGCGAGTGGATTTATGGGAGCAGTGCGTGGAGGGGGATTTGCGAGATCGGGTGGAGCGCCTCTTTCTGATCGAGGTTGTTGGGTTCGACTGGAATTGTCCGAAATACATTACACCCCGGTACAGTGCGGCCGAGTTGGAGGCGATTGTGGGGCCATTGCGGGCTCGGATTGCGGAACTGGAAGGGCGGTGATCGGTTCGACCAAACGGGGGCGCCGGTGGTTGGATCCCCGAAGACAAAACGGATCGAGTCGTCGTTCCTGGAAGACCTCCCTTACGCCAGTGCCATCTCCCCTGGCTCCCGTTTGCCGCTTTCACAACGGAGGGGTATGACCCTCCCGACCAAACAGATTACGCGAGCCGTTCGGTGGCGAAATGGCGATGCGGCTCATCGCTCAGCTCCACGTTGACCATGGAGCCGGCTTTTTTCAGGAGCTCCTGACAGTCCGGGCTCAAGTGTCGCAACTGGAGTCTTTTCCCGACCTTTTGATAATTTTCAACCAGGCCCCTTACGGCTTCTATCGAGGAGTGGCCGTAAAGTTGGGCATGGGCAAAGTCGACGGCGACCTCTTCCGGATCCGCCTTTTGGGTGAATTGTTCCAGGAACTTGTACGTGGAGCCAAAAAAGACTGGGCCGTGGATTTCGTAAACCAGGTTTCCGTACTCGTCCGTATAACGTCGAGCGCCCGTTCGGCTGGCCATCGTCCACGCAAACTTGAGCGCTGAAATGAGCACTCCAAGCGCCACGGCAAAAGCCAGGTTCGCAAACACTGTGACCACCGAGACCAGAACGAGAATCACAGCATCCGAGCGGGGGATTCGGTGTAAGATCCTAAGGCTCGACCAGGCAAAGGTGTGGAACACCACCACAAACATCACTCCTGCGAGAGCCGCCATTGGGATCATTCCGATTAGGGCAGAGGCAAAAAGAATGTAACAAAGAATCGAAAGTGCCTGGACGACACCGGAAATCCGGCCCCGGCCCCCAGATTCCAGGTTCATGATACTTTGCCCGATCATCGCGCAGACACCCATCCCGCCGAACAGACCGGTTGCGATGTTGGCGAGCCCTTGGCCGACACACTCTTTGTCGTTGGAGGTGGAAGTTTCGGTCATTTCATCGACCAACATCTGGGTGAGCAGAGACTCCGTGAGACCGACTCCCGCAAGAATCACAGCGATTGGCAGAATGATTTGGAGGCTTGCCCAGGTCCAGGGGATGGCGGGCAACTGAAAGCTGGGGAAGGCTCCGTGTAATTCCGCAAGGTCCCGCACCAGATGGGTCGGAATCTTGAAGAAATAAACGAGCAGCGTTACCGAGATGATGGCTCCAAGCGAAGCTGGGATCGCTTTGGTGAGGCGAGGCAGGAGTACCGCAATAACAATGGTCAGAGCCGCCAGACCAAGCATGGTGAGAATCGCTGGATTCAGTCCCCAGTGATGATGCCCGAGCTCGTCAACAATCTGAAAGTGTTTCAGTTGGGCTAACAAAATCACTATGGCCAATCCGTTTACGAAGCCGAGCATGACAGGGTGCGGCACCAGTCGGATAAATTTACCCCACTTAAAAAGGCCGGATAACAGTTGGATCACACCCATCAAAAGCACCGAGGCGAAGAGATATTGAACCCCGTAGGTGGCGACCAGCGCGCCACACACCACGGCCAGAGAGCCTGCCCCGCCGCTGATCATTCCGGGCCGTCCGCCAAATATTGCCGCAAGGAGACCACCCACAAAACACGCGTACAAACCCACGAGCGGATTGACGCCCGCCACAAATGCAAAGGCCACTGTCTCCGGCACCATCGCAAAACTTGTGGTGAGCCCGGCCAGGACTTCATTCTTAATGTAACTTATTCGATTAACGGGGTGGGGCATAAGTGGGGCCTTCGGGCAAAGCGCAGTGGTGAGGCGCGGGAATATGATGGTCAAAATGAGTTCAGCTCAAACCATTGCCGCTCAGAATCAGTCTCTAGGGAGGTTCTGATTCCACGGAACGCATTTTCGAAGAACGGGTCCGCTTGAGACTCTCTTCGACACCAACTCCCTGATTTATGGATTCTGTGCAGCCCTCTTTCGGAAAGTGCCCGGAGTAATGCCGTAAGTGCTCTTAAACGCCGACTGGAGATAATGGCAGTGCGGAAACCCTGTCTGCGCTGCGATAGTTTCGATGGTGTTATCGGTTTGGCTTAGCAACCGTTCGACTTCCCGGAAACGGACCCGCTGGATTTCTTCTTTCGGTGAGCGCTTGAAGACGGCGCGCATCCGGCGTTCGAGCGTGCTTCGAGAGGTGTTGAGCCGTTGGCAGAGCTCGTTGACGTTCATGCCCAGAGGCGCAAAATCGCGGATCAAGCGTGCGGCATCCGCCACCAGACGATCCGCGATCACGAATTGATCGGACGATCGGCGAACCACAATTCCTTTTGGAGGAAGCAGGATCTCCATTTTCTGAGGAGGTTCGCCGCGCATGATTTGATCGAGAAGCTGCGCGGCAGCGAAGCCGACTTCCACGCCGCTCAGCTGGACACTACTCAAGGGAGGCGTTGCAAAGGCACAAAGTGTCTCGTCGTTCTCGGTTCCCACAACCGCCACATCTTCAGGAACAGAGATGCCGGCACGTAAACACGCTTCCAGCAAATGAGCGCCAAGCGAGTCGTTGACTGCAAAAACAGCAATGGGTTTTGGCAGGCTGCCAACCCACTGGATGAGTTGGGTGAGGTATTCTTCCCAAGCCGGTTGTTGGCCTTCGGCTGGCGCATCCAGCCGGAGGCAATCAAATCCATGAGCGGCCACTGCGCTCATGAAGTTGGTCACTCGCTCCACAAAGAACCGCTCGTTCTCGAGACCAAAAACGGCAAACTTTCGGTACCCGCGTTCCAGAAAATGTTCGGCCACCATGGCCCCGATTTTGGTGTTATCCATGCCCACAAAAAGCCGTCCTTGTGGAGAGTGCGTGGAGCGGAGTTCTACACAAGGAATCCCCGAAGCGGTGACTATTTCAGCGATTTCGCTGTTAAAGGTTCGAGTCAATAAGCCGTCTCCATCCCAGTGACGGAGCCAGGACGGAGGCGAGGAATCCTGGGCGCGAAGTTCCAGAAAAGTGGACCAGGGTCCATGTGCGGCAATGTAACGGCGAATCCCCCGCAGCAGATCCCGGGAGTAGGAACGTGTGGTTTCCAGGAGCAACGCAACGCGTGGGAACTGATTCGGGAGCGGACGCATATTCGTGACGGAAAATCTTACATTCTGCGACGGATACCCGTAATGACAACCCGGGATATCAATGGGAAAGTCTCCTTTGTAATTAGTTACCAAAGTTGAATCCGATGAATGTGCGGTCAGGATTCTGGATGAAAATCATACCTGTCCGTCTTTTTGTCGGTGACGCGATGTCTGCCCGATCCCGGCTGCGCCGCAGTCCGGGGCGGGAAAACACAAGGCGTCCCAGTCTCTTTGGTAAGCCTCAATCCAACAACCAGCCCTCTCTAAAGAACCCGCATTATGAATTCCTATAGCCGCCGAAATTTTATCGAAAGTATGGCCGCCTTATTGCCGGCGTCCGCAGTGCTCCAATCCCTTCGTGGTTTGGCTCAGGAACACACATTACCATCAGTCCGCGCCCTCACCCGGGGCCCGAAGTTTCACTGGCGCGGTTATTATGACAAATTGCTGTTCTGCCCGAAGGACCGGTTTGTTCTGTCGAACGAAGTGGATTTTGAAGGCCGGAGCCCGCTTGCCACCGATTCGCTTCGGGTGGGGATGGTGGATACGCACAATGGCGATACCTGGACGGAACTCGGTGGCACTTCAGCGTGGAATTGGCAGCAGGGATGTATGTTGCAATGGGTGCCGGGCAGTGAAAGCGAAGTCGCATGGAACGACCGGCAGGGCAACGAGTTCGTTTCCCATGTGCTGGATGTTCAGAGCGGGAAGAAACGCACACTGCCGCATCCCTTCTATTGTCTTTCGCCGGATGGAAAAACGGCCTTTGCGCCCGATTTCCGGCGTCTGAATGATACGCGGCCCGGCTACGGGTATTGTGGTGTAGCGGACCCGAACTTTGAGGTGTTGGCGCCGGAAGATGCAGGGATTTGGAAAATGGATATGACCACGGGCCAGCAGCGGTTGATTTTTTCCTTCGCTGATGCCGTAAAGATCCCGTTCACGGGCCGCCCCGAGGGCCAGTTTAAGCCCAGTTCAAAACATTGGTTTAACCATCTGCTTTGCAGTCCGGACGGCACTCGGATTTTCTTTCTGCACCGCTGGCATTCACCCGATGACAAGAATTCGTTCTTTACCCGTGCGCTCACCATGAATGTGGATGGCTCCGATCTGCACGTGCTGGATCCGTGGGGAGGGACGTCGCATTTTGTTTGGCGCGATGCCAAACATGTATTCGCCTTTGCCTGGCATCCATCTCATGGAGACCGGTTTTATCTATATGAAGATAAAACAGATAAAGTGGAGGTGATTGGTCCCGACGCGATGGTTGTGAACGGTCACAACACGTATGTGCCCAATACCAACAACCAATGGATTCTCAACGATACCTATCCCGATTCGAGAAGGCTACAGCACCCGTATCTTTATCATCCCGCCTCGGATCGGCGCGTGAAACTCGGGGACTTTTTCTC